>NZ_VXCQ01000024.1:0-34716 GCF_052850415.1 Acinetobacter sp. 1207_04
AATGTTTCCTCGTCAAACGTGTTCTCAATTAACTCTGTGCAGAGTTTTGAGTAGAAGGCGGTGTGATGATTTTTTCTTCACGTTTGCTTAAGACCAAATGTGAAATCATCCCAATACAAATGCCCCAAAATACTGAGCTAAATCCTAAAAAGTGCATGCCTGATACTGTGGCAAGAAAGGTGATTAATGCAGCATCACGTTGTGATTCATCTTTCATGGCAACTGAAATATTGGTGGCAATTGCCCCAAGCAACGCAAGCCCTGCAAGCGCAGCGACCAATTCTTTAGGTAAAATGCTAAACAGCATGACAATACTGCCGGCAAATAAGCCGCCCAAAATATAAAAAATACCATTGGCGATACCTGCGATATAACGTTTTTCTTTTAATTCGTGTGAATCTTTACCTGTGCAAAGTGCGGCGGTAATAGCTGCCAATACAATGGTGATACCGCCTGTGATTGCCACAGCCAACGACACAATACTTGCAACGCTGAGAATGGGTTTCGCAGGGGTGTTATAGCCACTGAGTTTTAAAATTGCCATGCCTGGTAAAAATTGTCCCGTTAAACTGACAATGGTGAGTGGAATGGCAAGGTTTAAAGTCGATGACCATGTCCATTCAGGCATAATCAATTCAGGAATGGCTAAAGAGAAATTCATGGGTACAGGATTGATTTTTCCAAAGAGAACACTCAAGGCAATTCCTGATAATAAAACCCAAATAATCGCATAGCGTGGTGAAAAACGTTTTGCCAATAAAAAACATGCCAACATGCCAAAAACGACATAAGGCATACTGTCCGTGGCTTTGAATAATCCCACGCCAAATTGGAACAAGATGCCTGCCATCATGCCAGCAGCAACACCATGCGGAATCCATTTTAAAAGTTTGTCAAAAGAACCTGTAATGCCAATGAAAAAAATAATTACCGCCGATGTAATATAAGCAGCCACAACTTCATTGAGTGAAATATGAGGAAATAGAGCCACCAATAATGCCGTACCAGGCGCTGACCATGCAGTAATAATTGGTGCTTTATATTTGATGGAGAGAATAATCCCCGTAATCGCTGCACCAATCGAACTTCCCCAAATCCATGAGGCCATCATGGTGGAAGATACATTTGCTTGTTGTGCGGCTTGAAAGAAAATAATCATCGGACCAGCATAAGAAATCAGCACGGCGAGGAAACCTGCGACCGTAGCTGACAGTGACCAATCTTCTTTTAATGTTTTAATCAGGGTTGCCATTGTATTTTGCCTCCATGCATTCAATGATCCTGTGAATGTTGAGTGGATCAGGGTTAACCCTGATCGCCACCACCAACAGGAACGACCGTACCTGTCATATATGAAGAATCATCGGAAGCAAGGAAAACAATTGCATTCACTTGTTCTTGAATCGTGCCGTAACGGTGCATAAAGCTACGATCAATGGTTTGATCAACCACTTCTTGCATCCATTGCTTTTCATTATCTGTCAATGGATTGGCATTACGTGGCACTTTACGTGGCGGTGCTTCTGTACCACCCGTTGCAACTGCATTTACACGAATACCGTCTTTTGCATGTTCAAATGCTAAAGCAGCCGTTAAAGCATTTACACCACCTTTAGAGGCAGAGTAAGGCACACGGTTAATCCCACGTGTCGCAATGGAAGATACATTAACAATCGTACCTTTCTGACTTTTCAGCATTTCTGGTAAAACTGCACGACAACACCACATGGTCGGGAACAATGAGCGATTAACTTCTTTGATGATTTCTTCTTCTGAAAATTCTTCAAAAGGTTTCATCCAAATTGCACCGCCAACATTGTTGATGAGTACATCAACACGACCATAAGTTTCAATGGCTTTGGCAACCACAGACTGAGCGCCTGCATAAGTTTCAAGATTGGCTTTGACAATAATCGCATCGCCATCTTGTGCTTCAATTTCTGCCAATGTTTCTTCGACAAAATCAGATAAATCGGCTAAAACAACTTGCGCACCTTCGCTTGCAACTTGTAAGGCAACTCCACGACCGATGCCTTGAGCAGCACCCGTCACAATTACAACTTTATTTAAAAATCTTTCTTGAACTGACATTTGAATCGCTCTCAATTAGTTTGCTGAGAATTTTTCGAATAAGAAATTAGCAGGTTTTACGCCTTCAGCATCCAACCAACCACGTACAGCATCAACCATTGGCACAGGACCACATAAGTAAACGTCTACATCGCCGCCATTTAACCAGTCATTGTCGATATGACCTGTCACATAGCCTTTACGCTCATGTGCTGAATCAGGTGATGCCACAACTGTGCGGAATTCGAACCAAGAGAGTTTTTCTTGTAATTTTTGTAGTTCTTCAATTGCCACCAAGTCAAAATCATTGGTCACACCAAAGACTAAGCGGACAGGATGTTCAGAGCCTTTTTCTTCTAATACTTGAAGCATTGACATGAATGGTGCAATACCTGTACCGCCTGCAAGCATGACGACAGGGCGTACAACATTACGTAAGTAGAAGCTACCAAATGGACCAGTAAAAGTCATTTTGTCGCCAACTTGAACAGTTTGGCTTAAAAAACTACTCATTTTGCCATTCGGTACGTTACGTACGACAAAACCTGTTAAGCGATTGCCTGGTTTTGAACTAAATGAATATGAGCGTGTTTCTGTTGTCCCTGGAATGCCAACATTGACATATTGACCTGCAAGGAAGTTAATAGCAGGTTGACCTTCATCAAGCTGAATATCAAAAGTAATAGTTGATTCTGATAGGTTTTCTACACATGCCAAAGTGCCTTGGTAAGCGTGAATTTCTGTTTTACACACATCAGATGAGGCTTGTATTTGGAACACAGCATCAGAAGTTGGTTTACATTGGCATGCCAAAATATAACCTTGTGCGGCTTCTTCAGGAGTTAATGCATCTTCAATATAAAGTTCTTCAGGCATATCATATGTACCCGATTCACAAAAGGCACGGCATGTACCACATGCACCATCACGGCAGTCTAGTGGAATATTGATTTTTTGACGGTAAGCTGCATCAGAAAGTGATTCGCCTTGAGTCACTGAAATAAAACGTGTTACGCCATCTTCGAACTGAAGTGCAATATTGTGGTTTGACATGGCTGAATATCCTTTGAAAACTTTAGAACTTGGGGAGACCTCTAGTCAAAATTCCATTTGACTAAAGGTTTGTTCAGGATGTGTGGCTAACTGAACCAAAAGTACTTAGAGATGGAAAATGTTAATTTAGAGGTGATAAATATCGATCACTTGATTGATGTAATCGTTTTTCAGCACCACATATTTGCTTAAAATTTGTGCCTGATCGCCCGATAAATCGATTTCGTAGCGTGACATGCCAAAGTAGCTATACGATGTCTTGTAACGGAAACTTAAAGTGTTCCAGTTAAAGCGAACAACGACTTTATCTTCATGGCGTTCTAAAATCTCAATGTTGTTTACATTGTGACAGGTACGTGTATCGGGCATAGTTGCAGAAGAGCGTTCTGTTTTAATACGGAATACACGGTCTTCTAAACCTTGACGATCAGGATAGTAGATCAATGAAATTTCTTTTTGTGGATCAGTGATTAATGTGTCATCGTCATCCCAAGCTGGCATCCAAAAGGGTGCAGTTGGTGCATAACACTGTAACCATTCATCCCATTGTTCATCATCAAGTAGGCGAGCTTCTTTAAAAAGGAATTGGCTTACTGATTCAAATGTTGCGTCAAGATTTGCATTACTCATGCGTGATCTCCTTGTTCAGCCAAAGCTTTTTCAGATTGAATTGCCTTTTTAACCTCAGTTAACCAGTACTGATGCTGTGCAAGATATAAGCCTTCATCTTCAGTTTTAATACATGAAAGTTTTGGTTTTAAACCAATTTCGTCAGCAACTGCATCTGGACCTTGAACCCAATGCTTAGAACCACGGCACATATCGTTCCACTCAAGTTCAATACCTGCGTAGCCTGTTTGACAAGCACGGAATTCTTCTAAGTCATCTGGTGTTGCCATGCCTGATGCATTAAAGAAATCTTCATATTGGCGAATACGGCGTGTACGTGCTTCTGGCTCTTCACCGACAGGTGCAATACAGTAAATCGTTACTTCAGTTTTATTGACAGAAAGTGGACGAAGTACACGGATTTGTGAACCAAATTGATCCATTAAATACACGTTTGGATATAGACATAGGTTACGTGAACGCTCAATCATCCATTTCGACATTGCAGGGCTAAACTTCTCTGCATATTCTTCCGCTTTTGGGAAGTTAGGGCGGTCTTCTGGGTTTGCCCATTGTGTCCAAAGGAGCATATGACCATTTTCAAAGCCGTATGAACCACCACCTTGTTTACCCCAAGAACCTGCGCTCATTGCACGAACGTTGTCCGCGGCTTCTTTTTCTTTACGTTGTTGCGTTGTTGCAGCATAGTTCCAATGAACTGCTGAAACGTGATAACCGTCTGCACCGTTTTCAGAGGTCAATTTCCAGTTACCTTCATAGGTATAGGTCGATGCACCACGTAAAACTTCTAAACCTTGATCAGACTGACCCACGATCATGTCGATGATTTTTGTGGTTTCACCTAGGAATTCTGTTAAAGGTAATACATCTTCGTTTAAGCTACCAAATAAGAAGCCTTTATAGTTTTCAAAACGAGCTACTTTTTTAAGATCGTGAGAACCTTCTTTGTTAAAGCAGTCTGAATAACCTGCATCAGATGGATCTTTAACTTTTAATAATTTACCAGAGTTGTTAAAAGTCCAACCATGGAAAGGGCAAGTATAGGTTGCTTTATTACCACGTTTGTTACGGCAAAGCTGTGCACCACGGTGTGAACATGCATTGATCATTGCATTTAATTCACCTTGGCGGTTACGTGCAATTAAAATCGGTTGGCGACCAATATGTGTCGTGTAGTAATCGTTATTATTTGGAATTTGACTTTCATGTGCCAAGTAAACCCAGTTGCCTTCAAAAATATATTTCATTTCAAGGTCGAATAGGGCTTGATCAGTAAATACTGAACGATGAAGTTTAAATTCACCTGTTTCAAAATCGTCTACAAGTAATTCATCAATACGGTCAAGATGGCTGGTATTAATAACAGGAATACGTGGCATGATCGCCTCTCCAAATTTTAGCTAAACCCAAGAAATATCAGCGCAATAAGCAAACTGATATCTCTGAACTTCTGAGTAATTAAGCGCTAGCGCGACGACGATCAACTTCAGTTGAAGGCGCACCTTGTTTATCTGCAACCAATTCAACATTAAATTGAATGTGTTTGAATGCACCCGTTAAACCACGGCGTGCGATTTCAGCTTCATCAGTCACATCAACAGCAGTTGCGACTAAGCCATCACGTGTTGCGAATGCGAAGTCATCCCAAAGGTATTGGTCGCCTTCAATGTTGAATTGCGTAGTCAATTTACGGAAACCAGGCGCAGTTACGAAGTAATGAACGTGTGATGGACGGTTACCATGACGACCTAATTTGTCGAGTACAAATTGAGTTGTACCTTGTGGAGGGCAGCCATAACCGACAGGCATTGTGGTCAGTGCTGTATATTGACCATCAGCAGCAGTAATTACTGAGCGACGTAGGTTAAAATCAGACTGTGATTTATCAAAGAACGAATAGTTACCTAAACTGTTTGCATGCCAAATTTCAACTTTAGCACCTTCAATAAGGTTACCTTCAGCATCTTTCACTGTACCGTCGATGATTAAAGTCGGGATTTTCCCTTCTTCTGAGCCATCATCCATACGTGTGAAGCTTACAGTTTCAGGTGCACCTGCAACATATAAAGGACCTTCGATAGTACGTGGTGTACCACCTGTGATACCTGCTTTAGCATCAGCCTCATCAGCACGTAAATCTAAGTAATGCTCTAAACCTAAACCTGCTGCTAATAAGCCAAGTTCATTTGCTTGACCTGCATCAGTGAAATACTCTAATCCTTTCCACAGTTCCGTTTGTGAAATGTCTAAGTCTTCAATTGCTTGGAATAGATCTCCAACTAAACGAACAACAATTTGTTGAGTACGTGCATCAACTGGACCAGTTGCTGTATCAACATTCATTTTTTTAACTAAGATATCAATTGCTTGACGATTCATACTATAACTCCTTGAGTATGCTTACGATGGTGGCTCGCTTCTTTAAATTAATTTGAAGCTTGGCTGCCACTTTCCTTGTTACGCGATTTTGTAAACCCTCTGGATGTATTCCAGATTTAAGCGTGTATAAAATTTTATAACCGCTTAATTTTTTAATTAACGATCATCTTCATGGATTGAAGATGGGTGGCGATTTAATGCCATTACTTCAATATTCATGTATGGATAAAGGGGAAGACCTTGCAAAATGTTGTGCAGTTCTTCGTTACTTTCGACATCAAAAATACTGGTGTTTGAATACTGACCTGTAATGCGCCAAATGTGACGCCATTTACCTTGACGCTGTAAATCATGAGAATAAGCTTTTTCTACAGCTTTAATTTCGGCTGCTGTTTCAGCGGGCATATCCTTTGGGATATTAACGTCCATACGTACTTGAAATAACATGCGTAGCTCCTAATTACTGACGGCGTAAACGGTCGATTTTGTCTTCATCCATTTCAATGCCTAGACCAGCACCTTGTGGAAGATGAAGTTCAAAGTCTTGGTATTGCAATGGTGTTTTTAAAATATCATCGGTCAATAACAACGGACCAAACAGTTCGGTACCATATGCAAGATTGTCGAATGTAGAAAATAAATGTGCTGATGCAATGGTGCCGACAGGACCTTCAAGCATGGTGCCACCATACAGATCAATTCCTGCAAGATGGGCAACAGTTGATACATCACGACCTTCAATGAGACCACCTGACTGTGCAACTTTGACTGCAAAGACAGAAGCTGCATTATTTTTAGCAAGGCGATAAGCGCTTGATGGACCCATAAGAGATTCATCAGCCATAATGGCAATATCAAAACGTCGAGTGAGGTGTTCCATGGCATCAATATTGTCAATGGCACAGGGTTGCTCAATCAGATCCACACCGCCATCTTGTAATAGCTGAATACCTTTAATTGCCTCTAATTCTGACCAAGCACGGTTTACATCAACACGAATTGAGATGTCTTTGCCCAAGGCTTTTTTTATTGCTAGAACGTGTTCAACGTCTGCTTCAACAGCACGAGAACCAATTTTAAGTTTGAAAACATTGTGGCGTTTTGCCGCAATCATTTTTTGAGCTTCAGCAATGTCTTTTTCGGTATCGCCAGATGCCAATACCCAAAGTACAGGTACGCTGTCACGTAAACGTCCACCTAAAAGTTCAGAAAGCGGTAAATCTAAACGTTGTGCTTGAATATCAAGTAGCGCAGTTTGAATGGCACATTTAGCAAAACGATTGCCATTGATATTTTTATTTAAGGCACGCATGGTTTGCGCAATATTGGGCAACTCTAAAGATTTCAGTAAAGGCGCAAAATAAGTTTCAATATTGGTTTTAATGCTTTCAGGACTTTCTTCGCCATACCCTAATCCACCGATTGTGGTCGCTTCACCCCAACCGATAAAACCGTCTTCGGTTTCAATTCGGATGAGAACAAGGGTTTGTGTCTGCATTGTCGCTACAGCCATCTTGTGAGGACGAATGGTCGGTATCTCGACAAGCAATGTTTCGATGGATTTGTACATATCTACTCTAAGCATTCTTGCAATGTGTCTTTCTTGTGGTATACCTTAAAGGAATGCTAAAATACTGTCGAAGACCATTTTTGCATTTTAATATATTTTAAAGGTATGAAGGTTCATGGAGCTAAGACATTTACGCTACTTTGTTGCTGTAGTAGAAGAACAAAGTTTCACAAAGGCAGCGGAGAAATTATTTATTGCTCAACCGCCACTCAGCCGTCAAATTCAAAATTTAGAAGCAGAGCTAGGGATTGCTTTATTTGAGAGAGGAAGTCGCCCTCTCAAAACCACACAGGCAGGACACTTTTTTTATCAGCATGCCGTCAAAATACTGACCAATGCGGAAGAAGTGAAATCGATGACTAAGCGTATAGGTATGGTTGAACGTACTGTAACGATGGGTTTTGTCGGATCATTGCTCTATGGTTTATTGTCTAAAATTGTTTTCTTATATAGACAGCAACAACCACATTTAAAGATCGAATTGGTTGAAATGACGACTTTGCAACAAGTGAAGGCGCTCAAAGAAGGGCGTATAGATGTGGGTTTTGGGCGTTTACGAATCTCAGATCCTGCGTTAAATCGACTATTATTGCGTGAAGAGCGGTTAATGATGGCCGTGCACTCAAGCCATCCTCTTGCGGTACATAAAAAAGGCGTTTATTTGGCAGATTTGGCAGATGAAACAATTTTTTTATACCCCAATAATGTCACACCTAGTTTTGCTACGCATGTACAAAACTTGTTTGCAGAGTACAACTTGGAACCAGAAAACCTGAAACACGTTCGAGAAATTCAGCTTGCCTTGGGGTTGGTGGCAGCGGGAGAAGGGATTTGTATTGTTCCCGAGAGCACCCAAACGATCCAATTGGCACATTTAAACTATATACCTATTTTAGATGAAACAGCGATCAGCGCAATTTTCATGACATTCCGAAATTTAGATGAAAGTGAGGATATTCGTTCTCTTATTGATTGTATTTATCAGGTTTATGACTTAGAAGCATTTAAATATGATCGCACCTTCATTTAAAAGATAGAAAACAGGGTAGACTTTGGTCTACCTATTTTCTTTAAAGAATAATCATTCAGAATAAATAATCAAAAATAATTATAGACTTTAGCATACAGGGTTATTCAGTCTGCTTATTTTCCTATAAACAGTGCCTCCTTACGAAAGATTTTTTCTTTGTCATGTATGAAAAGTAGCGTTATGACTCATTGAGTTTGTGTCAACAAGACTTCTAGCTGTGTAAATTTTGTAATTATTTTTTTAAATAATTTGATTAGAAAAACTAACTATTTTAGGTTTTTTTATGGGATTTATATTTGTGTGGGTGATTTTCAACCAACTCAGAAGGTATATATATAGATAAATTCGGTTTTGGACATTTTATCTGTACTGCCTCACAGTACGCACAGGATTTGAAGTTATTTCATTTGCAGGAGGCAGACGATGGAAGCCGGAAAATTAAATATTAATACACTCATTGATGAGGCGAAATTTACGCCATTTCATTGGGGTGTTTTATTTTGGTGTTTATTGATTATTATTTTTGATGGTTATGATTTAGTTATTTATGGGGTTGCACTTCCGCTTTTGATGCAGGAATGGGGACTCAATGCAGTACAAGCAGGTTTACTTGCGAGTACGGCACTTTTTGGCATGATGTTTGGTGCAATGTGTTTTGGGACATTATCCGATAAAATTGGTCGCAAAAAGACTATTATGATTTGTGTGGCAATCTTTAGTGGTTTCACATTTTTAGGTGCATTTGCTTCTAATCCAACGGAGTTTGGTATTTTACGCTTCCTTGCAGGTTTGGGTATTGGTGGAGTGATGCCAAATGTCGTTGCACTAATGACTGAATATGCGCCTAAACGTATTCGTAGTACTTTAGTTGCACTAATGTTTAGTGGTTATGCGATTGGTGGAATGAGTTCAGCTTTGCTTGGAGCTTGGTTAGTACCATTACACGGCTGGCAAATCATGTTCTATATTGCGATTTTACCGTTATTGGCGTTGCCATTGGTTTGGAAGTTTTTACCTGAATCTTTAATGTATTTGACCAATAAAAAAGAACTTGAAAAGGTCAGTAATATTGTACAAAAAATTGCACCTGAGCAAGCGATTACAACACAGACTCAGTTTGTACTGGATGATGTAACTAAAGGTGATGAAGCACCATTAAAGGCATTATTTCAACAAGGTCGTAGTTTCAGTACATTCATGTTCTGGGTTGCTTTCTTTATGTGCTTGTTAATGGTGTATGCATTGGGTAGTTGGTTACCAAAACTAATGATTCAGGCAGGTTATTCACTTGGTGCAAGTATGATTTTCTTATTTGCACTTAACATTGGCGGTATGGTTGGTGCAATTGGTGGTGGGGCATTGGCAGACCGTTTTCATATTAAAAAAGTACTCACAATTATGTTTATGAGTGGTGCTATTGCCTTAATTTTACTTGGCTTTAATAGTCCACAAATAGTTTTATATACATTAATTGCTGTCGCAGGTGCTGCAACAATTGGTTCACAAATTTTACTGTACACTTTTGTCGCGCAGTACTATCCATCAACTGTTCGTTCTACGGGCATGGGTTGGGCGTCAGGTATTGGTCGAATTGGAGCAATTGTAGGACCTGTGCTTACAGGTGCATTATTAACAATGAATCTTCCACACCAAATGAATTTCCTTATGATTGCAATTCCAGGCGTTATTGCTGCACTTGCAATATTCTTGGTCAATATGAAAGCATCTGTAGATGGCAAAATTGCACATCAAGCTCAAGCCGCTGCTGAAGTCAAAACCGCAAACATCAGTTCACATTCATAAGTAACCGTCACTTGGGTTATCAAACGATCTTGATAACCCAAAACCTGATCAGTGTTCACTGATCAAGAAATTATCCCCTTAACTTAATAATCAGGAAAGATTATTTCTTTCTCAGGATAGGTATGTCCGTGAAAAACTTAAATATGAAGGCATTAAGCCTAGCTATCACTTTAGTTTCAATGACTTTTGCAACACAAAGCTTTGCACAGCAGACAGATGCTGTCACTGCAGAAAATAAACAAGATATTCAACAATTGCGCCAAGAAGTGCAAGAATTACGTCAATTACTACAATCTTATAGCCAAAGTAATACGACCATAACAACACAGGTTACAAGTCCTGTTGCATCTGTAGCTGTTGTAAATAGTCCGACAAAGGCTGTGGAACCGCCCAATGGTATATTGAGCCTTGCTAAAGCAGAAGTTAAAGTTTACGGAAATATTCGTTTAGATGCTTCTTATCAAGCAGAAGGTGGCAGTGCTTCGCGCTTATATAATCAAATCAATACTGTACCGTTAAAAGGAGATAAAGAACGTTCTGATGAATTTAAATCGACACTTTCAGCAACACGTATTGGTTTAGATTTTAAGAGTCCAGTGTTAGATCAAACAGTTTCGGGCAAACTTGAAATGGATTTTTTGGGCGGAGCAGGTTTAGACAATTTACGTATTCGCCATGCTTATTTGAACTATAACCAATGGTTGATTGGTCAAACATGGTCAAACTTTGCAGTACCAGATTATATGCCTGAAACCATCGATGCACTGGGCTATGTCGGCGGTTCAGTCAAACGCACACCTCAAGTTCGTTATAGTTATACGATTCAACCCGGCTCACAATTGGTTGTTGCAGCAGAAGATCCGAAAGATAGTACGGTTCAAGCACGTTTACCTGCATTGACTGCACGTTGGAATCAAAAAATTGGTGATGACTTAAATATGAGTCTACGCACTATGGCACATGAAAAACGTATTGAAAGTAATGAAGAATGGTCATGGGGTGTAGGTTTAGGGGCAAAATATGATTTCACACCACAAACCAGTCTGAAAGCAGATTATTACCATGTCAAAGGTGACAGCAGTTTTGTGTCATGGGCAAACAGTGGTGTGGTAAAACAAGGTAGTGAAATTGTTGCACTCAGTGAATTTGACTCAATTACTGTCGGTGTAGCACAAAAAATTAATGACAAAACTCGTGCAACACTGGGTTATGGCTATATGAAGTTTAAAGAAGATCAGACATATATCGTAGCTTCACCACAAGCCAATAAAGAATTATGGCAAGCGTGGGTAAATGTGTTCTACAGTCCAGTGAAGCCAATTAGTTTTGGTTTGGAATATGTGTATGGTGAGCGTGAAGTATTTACAGCCTTAGAAGATGGTACAAAAAAGGGTGAAGACAACCGTGTAAGTATGTTGGCTCAGTATAATTTTTAAAGTATTTTTTTTAAAAAATGTGAACCATGAGTGATTAGATTCATTTTTATTCACTACTCACTTAGCATAAAACAGGCGATTGATTTTCAATTGCCTGTTTTTTTATAAATAATGCAGAGCAACATGCTATATTTTGTAGAGGCTTAAATATTGAAAATAAATCACGTAATAAGTAGATAAAATATGCAAAATATAGGTTTTAAAATAAGTGTACTGGCTTTTATATCTGGTGTTATGACAGCTTGCGCCCATGTTCCAATATTAAATACCAATAATTCAGTTGTAAAATCAGTCGAAATATTTTCTAAAAAACACAATGTGCTCGATTTAGACACTGTATTGGAAACGGCTTATCAACGGAATAAACAACCAGTGGTATTAGCACCTGCCACAGATTCATCTGAACAATATTTTCATCAATTTCCCAACACATTGCTTGAGTCGAATGTTTTGGCGTTTATGCATCCAGTCATTACATATACGAATGTTCAAGGTGAATTTCGCTATTTAGTCATTATGGAGACCGCTAAATATTATGATGGATATATCAGTAGTTGCAGAGCATGTTCAAGTCAGGTGGATATACTGGTCTATAAAAAGCAGGGGAATCAATTTGTACTGACTGGATTGGCGAAAAATCAAGAAGATATTCCATCTTCAAATGGACATCTTATGTTAGATTTTCAAAAACAGTTCAAAGAAAATGTGCAAAAATTTGGCGCAAACATGATGGGCAGTTATGTATATGCGACATTTACTGGAGCAGGTGGTCAAGAAGAGTCATTATGGTATGGTATTTTACTTCCTGATGATGCTCAGCCTCAAGCGGTTCAAATTGGACATGCAGGAGGGAGTACCGCAAGTTTTTATGCAGATCGCCCTGAAATGGCGTCCACTGTGACTTCTACATTAAAGGTCATTCAGAATCAGTCTGTGTATTTCCCGATTGAGGTTACTTATATTGATGAGAATCAGCCGAAAAAGCCGTATAAAAGTATCTTTCAATATGAACCTTCTCAGCAGTTTTATGTGGAGAAAAAGGTAAATTGGACAGATTGATATTGAAATTATACTAATTTATTGAATGTATCTTTTAATGTTTATATAAATGGGTAGCTACTCGATATTTATTAAAAAATGCTTTGTTTTTAGCCTATTATTTTATATAAAAGAATTCATAAAGATTAAAAATGAACTAAAACATCAAGTAGAGATCAATAAATGAGAAGATTACCCGTATATTTATTATTAGATACTTCAGGTTCAATGCACGGCGAGCCAATTGAGGCTGTCAAAAATGGTGTTGAAATCTTAGTTTCATCGCTCAGACAAGACCCTTATGCGCTTGAAACGGCATTTTTATCCATCATTACTTTTGATACTCAAGCAAAACAGCTTACCCCATTGACTGAAATTGCTATGTTTCAGCCACCTCAGTTACGTGCAACGGGTACAACACAATTGGGTGATGCGCTTGCATTGTTGGCAGATAAAATAGATCAGGAAGTGCAAAAAACCACACACGATATACGTGGTGATTGGAAACCTTTGATTTTTATTATGACGGATGGTGCACCAACGGATGATTGGAAAAAAGGTCTAGCACGCTTAAAACAGGCAAAAACAGGTATGGTGATTGCTTGTGCAGCAGGTCATAACGCAGATACGAGTATTTTAAAGCAAATTACTGAAGTCGTTGTTGAATTAGCGACAGCGGATTCAAATACCATTAAAGCCTTCTTTAAATGGGTATCTGCAAGTATTTCTACAGGTAGCCAAAAAGTCGATGCAGGACAAAAAGAAGTATCAGGTCTAAATGATTTACCACCGCCACCACCTGAAGTTAACGTTGTTCTATAACTGATATATCATGGAAAAAAATATATAAAAAGGAAAATAAAATGGCAATAACCTTAGCAAAAGGTCAAGGACTGACACTGGAAAAATCTGAGCATAATTTATCTCTCGTTACCATTGGTTTAGGTTGGGATATTATTGAGCAGAAAAAAGGCTTTCTAGGTGGGCTGTTTGGTGGTGGAGCTGAAGAGCATGATTTGGATGTCGTGGCATTTTTGTGTGATAGTAATAGTAAAGTGAAAGATTTGGGTTGGAATGCTCAAGGACAAGCGACTTTGACAAATAGTGATGTGATTTATTTTAATAATCAAAGACATCGTTCAGGTCAAATTTGGTTAACAGGCGATAATCGCACAGGTGCGGGTGATGGTGATGATGAGCAGATCATTGTTAAATTAAATACCCTTGCACCTGAATATCATAAGATCGTTTTTATTGTGCAAATTTATAATGCTACAAAGAATAATCAACATTTTGGTCAAGTTAAAAATGCATTTATTCGTGCTGTAGATGGTTCAGGTAAAGAGATGGTTCGTTTTGATTTGTCTGGTATTGGACAGTATGATCAACAACGTTCATTATTATTTGCTGAATTGGTTAGACAAAATAATGGCTGGAAATTTAATGCTGTCGGAAATTCATCGACATCCGATAATTTTGTGGAATGGCTAAAAAAATATAGTTAAAAAATGATTTAATTAATATTAATGTAAAGAGAGCTTTATGCGTCGTTTACCTGTTTATATATTGTTGGACACTTCGGGTTCAATGCGTGGAGAACCCATTCACTCTGTGAATGTGGGTTTACAGTCGATGCTCAGTGCATTACGACAAGACCCCTATGCACTTGAAAGTGTGTATTTGAGTGTGATTACCTTTGATCTGGAAGCGAAAGTTTATTTGCCTTTAACGCCACTTGATCAAGTGCAAATTCCTGATTTAGATGTGCCGAGTGCAGGGGCAACATTTATGGGGGCTGCGCTTGAATTATTGGCACAGGAAGTTGGGCAGCACGTTCAAAAAAGTACGGATGATGTGAAAGGTGATTGGCGTCCATTATTATTTCTAATGACTGATGGCTCGCCTTCAGATGTCTATGCGTATCAACAAATGCTTCCAACCATTAAACAGTTAAATTTTGCCACAATTGTTGCCTGTGCAGCAGGCCCGAAAGCTAAAACAGAATCGTTATTACAACTGACCAGTCAAGTCGTTGTTTTAGACAGTATGGACTCAAACAGCTTTGCAAGTTTCTTTAAATGGGTTTCTGCAAGTGTTGTTGCAGGCAGTAGTAGTGCAGGCGTGACGGATTCAATTTCATTGCCACCGCCACCTGCTGAAATTCAATTGGTTTTATAAGTTGAATATGTTTTTTTACTTACACTGTATGTGAGAAAACCAATACTTTGTAAATAGAAAAACTTGCGTTGTTCTGTAAAAATAAACAGGTGGAAGTATGCGTAGATTGCCCGTATTTTTTGTACTTGATTGCTCTGAGTCTATGGTGGGAGAGCCGATAGATTCTGTGCAAGAAGGTGTTGAGCTGATTTTAAGTGGCTTAAGAAAAGATCCGTATGCTCTTGAAACAGTTTATATTTCTATTATTGCTTATGCAGGCATTGTACGTACCTTAGTTCCTTTAACTGAACTCTTTGCATTTAATCATTTTAGCTTTCCTTTAGGTGGTGGAACGCATTTGGGTAAAGCTCTTGATCATTTGGGGCAAGAAATTGATCGTTATGTACTAAAAACCACGACAGAGGTTAAAGGTGATTGGAAACCCATGGTTTACATTTTTACTGATGGTCGTCCGACAGATGAATATGAGCAAGCAATTCAGCGTTGGAATATGCAATATGCCAATAAAGCTACAGTGGTTGCCATAGGACTTGGTGCAGATGTTGATTTTTCTATATTGAAGAAAATCACTGAAAATACCATTTCGATTGATCAAATTACTCCTGAATATGTCAAAGGGCTATGTAAATGGATTACTGCTTCCGTTGTGTCGCAAAGTATTAGTGTGGGAAGTAATCAGCAGAAGAATGATTTACTACCTTTAGATGAACGTTATATGCGTTTAGCAAAAGATGCTTTATCCATCAGTAAAAATAAGGTCGATGAAAATTGTGCAACATTTGTTGGACGTTGTCAGAAAATGGGTAAGCCTTATATCATCAAATATACCAAGAACTTACAGTATAAAAGTCCTGCCGATTTAAATATCAATATTTATAATTTTAAGCTTAATACCTGTAGTGTTATTTCAGAAGAATATTTTACGTGGTCGGATCATCAAGCACCAAATAAGCAAATTAACACAGCAGAGTTGGATGGATTTCCTGAGTGTCCGCACTGTTTTGCTGAAACGGCTTTTGCAGTCTGTGGTTGTGGCAACTTGATGTGTTATGACGGTTACCGAGAATCTGTGGTATGTCCATGGTGTCGTCGACAAATTAGTTTTTCATCGGGTGGTGGTGACTTCGATCTTACACGTGGACAGGGTTAGTCGTTTAGGGTTAGATTATTTCGTATCAATATCAATTTAAAATGCATTTTTGCAATATGAAATTCGAATAAAATAAACATGAGGCTGAACATGGACGGTGATGTATGCAAAATCAAGAAAATTTTGGAACACAATTCATCTGAGTTTGATGAGCATTTTATTCAATTTTTATTGCAAGATTCGCAGAATTTGAAACAACTTTCAAAATTAATCAATGAACTTGAAAAAGTAAAAGCATCTTCAAATTATGACTCATTGATTGATGAGCCAAGTCGCCCTGAATCGCACCTAATATCTGAATTTGATGTAGAAAATGATTTTAAAACCGATTCAAAAACTGACTCTAAAATCATTGAAAAACAAGATGTCGCCGTGATCACTGATTTTATTGATGAATATACGCAAGAACAAGAAAAATTGCAGAGTGACTTAAATTCAATACATCAAGAAACGATAATTGTAGACGTTGAACAACCAATCACAGCAAGCAATGAGCAGGTGTCTGAAAATATGATTCCTGAAATTGTTGTTGAAGAGGACGCAGTCGAGCCGATAGAAAATGTCCCTACGGAAATAGAACAAAATAGATTAGAGATTGAAAGCGTGTTTAGACGAAGTAAATATGAAGATGTAAAATTTCAAGTCGATAATGCTCGAGTTGGGCAAGCCTATCAATCGAAAATTACGGTGATTTCGCCACATGATACAAGTGAAATCAGCTACAAAGCAGATAGTTTTAAATTCCCCAATACACAGTTTTATTTTGATGAAGATACAAAAAGCATTCATGGTCAGCCAGTAGAAGCAAATCTCATTGAGTTTAGTTTTCAATTTATTGCTGAGGGTGAAACCCGATCTGCACAGTGTCGACTCAATGTTATTGCCGACCCACGTAGTTTATGGAAAGTGATTGAACCTGAGTCAGGGCAGGAGTTTGTTAAGGTTCATTTAGATCAAGCCGTTATTGAAACCCCGAACTATAAAATAGTCGCTGCAAGTCGCCGTGGACGTTCACATGAACATGCGGGCTCATTTCGTGATGATGATTTTGCGATTCATTTGATTGAAGATAGCTCTTGGTCGATCATTACTGTAGCGGATGGTGCAGGCAGTGCGAAATATTCTAGAGAAGGTTCTCGAATTGCAGTAGATATTGTACAGAATGAATTTAAGCGTTATCTGAACCCCTATACGATAGATGATCTAAACAATGATTTAGCCAAATGGCAAGTGGGTAGTCAAGATGACGTTACCGTTGGTGTAGCAACGAAATTAAATCAACAATTTCATCATGTTTACTATGAAATCTATAAATCCATTCTCAATCAAATTGAGCTACAAGCGACAGATTTAGGCGCAAATACCAAAGATTTTTCAACGACATTATTAGTCGCAGTCGTCTGTAAGTTGGCTGATAAAACTTTTGTTAGTACATTCTCTGTGGGAGATGGTGCAATTGCGTTATATAGTGAAAGCAATTTACGTTTAATGAATGATCCCGATGGTGGCGAATATGCAGGGCAAACCCGCTTCCTTGACCGTAGCATTACGCATGATTTTACCAATAGATTAAAGATTGGTTGCTTTACTGATGTCGATGCCATTTTGCTCATGACTGATGGTATTTCAGACCCGATTTTTGAAACAGATTCAGGCTTGTTGAACTTTGTGAAATGGCAAAAATTGTATGCTGAGCTTGATCCACTCATGCAAATTGAATCTGCTGATACGGCTTTATTGGAATGGATGCACTTTTTTACACCAGGGCATCATGATGACAGAACCATAGCTGTCTTATGGAATAAGCACTCAAGTTAAAATACGTCACCGTTATATATATTGTATAAAAATAGATGCTTAGGTAAAAAATATGTCAGCAAAAATTATTAAATGCAAAACTATTGATGGTCGGGATATTGAGTTTGTCGACGAAATTATAGGTTCAGGAGCGATGAAAGATGTGTATTTTTCACCTGATCGTAGTTATGTCGTGTGTTTTTTTAGCAAAGAAAAGAATAAGTTTTATGATTCAAAGGCAACACTTGAACAGCAAAAAGATCGTTTAAAAGAAATTGTCGGTAATAAATGGCAAGGGATTTTTAATGGTGTCGGTGGAGAATATTGGAAAAACATTTTCTGTTGGCCTGACGGTTTAGTTGAATATAACAATTTATTAGGCATAACTGCACCAACTTATAAAAATCAATTCTTCTTTGAGTTTGGCTCTAAAAATAATGATTTTTTACAAATTAAAGGCAAAGAAAAAGAAGGAAAATGGTTTGCAAGTGCAAATAATCAAAATAAATTTTTAGATGAACGTGAAAAAGGCAATTGGTTAAATTATTTAAAAATAGGTATTTTAATTGCACGTGCAGTACGTCGTATGCACGCGGCAGGTTTAGCGCATTCAGATCTATCTTATAAAAATGTCTTGGTCGATCCTGTTACAGGCAATGCCTGCGTGATTGATGTCGATGGCTTGGTTGTTCCAGGTAAATACCCGCCTGATGTGGTGGGAACACCTGATTTTATTGCCCCTGAGGTGGTGCGAACGAGTCATTTATCGAAAGACAATCCTGACCGTTTTCTACCGAGTATCGCCACAGATAAACATGCCTTAGCTGTTCTGATTTATATGTATTTGCTGTATCGCCATCCGCTGCGTGGCGGAAAAATTCATGATATGAGTGATCCACAAAAAGATGAAACTTTAGGCATGGGTGAAAAAGCACTCTTTATTGAACATCCAGCAGATCATTCTAATCAGGTGAAAACATCACAACTGAAAGTGAGTCAACAGCCGTGGGCAGATCCTGCAAAAGTACCTTATACCGTGACAGGCCCGTATTTATCTGAATTGTTTAAGAAAAGTTTTATTGATGGTTTACATGATCCTGCAAAGCGTCCTTCAGCCAATGAATGGGAAACTGCTTTGGTGAAAACGGTAGATCTTATCCAACCGTGTCGTAATCATCGTTGTGGTCAGAAATGGTATGTTTTTGATAATTCGACTCAACCTGAATGTCCATTTTGTCATACTCCATTTAAAGGTAAATTACCAATTTTGAATTTGTATTCTGCACGGCAACAAGGCAATTTTAGATCCGATAACCATCGTTTAATGGTGTGGACAAGACAGTCCATTTACGCATGGCATGCCAATAATTTAATTGCACCGAATGAACGTTTGACTGCTGATCAAATTAAACGTAAGGGTTATTTTGTTTTACATAATGATGTGTGGTGGTTGGTGAATGAAGACTTGCCTGATTTAACCGATGTGGCGAATAAAACCGCAATTCCAATTGGTGGAAAAATTGAACTAAAAGAGGGCGTACAGATTTTATTTTCCAAAGAAGATGGTGGACGTCTTGCTGTGGTGCAAATGGTTGAAGCATAAAAACTCCTTTTCTTGTGATATATATTGCTTAAGAATGAGGAGTTAGCTTGGTAAGAGGATAGAGAGAGCTTTAAATAAAAACCCTCTCCCTTGCGTAGCAGTGCGACTCAGCTCCTGAAAGGTAAGAGAACACTCATATCTAAAACTTAATTTGTTTAATTAACAATTTCGCTAAAAGGATAAATCCATTTATATTTACACTGATTTCGCCATATGCTGCGGTTTTACCAAGCCAAAGGTTTTATAACGTAATAAAATCATTTCAGCCCAATTTTTATGTGTTGCAGGTTCAATCATCGAGCCATGACTTTTAAATACACTTTTTGCATCATGTGCCAAAATCAATTGAGCTTCTTGAAATTCTTCAGCTTGTACTTGAAAAGATTGATGAATATGTTCAATTTGCTTCGGATGAATAGCGGTTTTGGTATAAATCCCGTTATTCATATCTTGTTCAATTTCTTGTTTGAGTAAATGGATATTCTCAAAATGCTCACAGACAGGAGAACTCAATTGAAATCCATTCGGAATGAATAATCCTGCAAGTTGTGAAATCAATAGTCCTACAGGAGTCTGATAAATCGTGGTATTTTTTGGACGGCGTAAATTCAGGCATGACAGCAGATCATTGCCACCAATTCTTAAACATAAAGTTTTATGAAAATCATATTTGAGTGCCTGATAGAGCTCAATATTATGTGAGACATCAAATATTTCTTTGGTTTCAAGTGTCGGCATATATTGTAAATTGGCAGGTAAAATATCCATCCAGTTTTGTAAACTTGCCATATTAAACTTAGGTAAAATCATGCCGTTATAGGTTTGGTTTAAATTCCAATCGACAATATGTTTCGCCATTTCAACATTTCTTGGTCGAATAAAAATGGCAGGGGCTTTTAAATTTGGTTCATCAAGTCTTCTTTGCAGTAAATGTTTTAAATTGACCATTGCGGTCTGTACATCTTTTTCCAAGACAGCATCTTCTAAACAAACTGCTAAAGACTGAATGAATGGGAATTTTTCACCTTGTGTGACCTCCCAAAGTTGCTCATGAGTCGCAGGGATATACATGGTTGCGCCAAGTTCAATCGCATGTTGCAGTGCTTTCATTGATTTTTCTCAACTCTTTTTATCAGTGTGACTGCATGATAAGGACCTAATTTTGAACCTAAAATATCTACAGGAATATTTTGTTCACGTGCAAAGTGTAATAACAATTGAACGTGAGGATTGTTTGCATCTTTAATGAGAATTTTTTCAGGCACTCGTCTCAGCACTGCTCGTGTTGCTTCAGCAATACTGGGTTTGATGTAATTAATATTGGAAATGGAATATTCTGTTTTAATCCATTCAATGGTTTCAGCACAAAATTGTTGTTGCTTTAAGCGAATCGAATTGTTCCAAACTACAGTATCAACTTGTGGATTTAAATAGATTTTTTGCAGTATTTTTTCAATAAAGTCGACTGATAAATCATACGGCTTCAAGTGGTCATAGATTAGGCAGCTGTGCCATTTTTGTGGATTATAACAATCATTTTGAGCTTCTTCGAGTGCAATAGGCTGCTTTAAAATAGTTCGAGAGGTTAAACCTGAAATTACCGAACCGAGCATGCCAAAAGGAATCAGCCAATCATCACTGCTTGCGCTTAGCCATGAATAACCACCTAAGTCGGATAGAGTGACTAAACGAGGAATTTGCCAATTTTCATCAAATAATTCAGGGATATGCTGTACATTTTGCGTTAATTCTTTGCAAATCGCTCCTTTGCCTGTCCAACCATCGACAAAGACAATATTTTCAGCGCCATGTTGCGAAATGATCGCTTGTAATGCACCAAAATCAATGCCTCGATCTCGAATAATACTGATGCCGTAATGATAGCAAACTTGCTTTTTTTCAATGCAATGCTTGAGTAAAACGCCCAGTGGTACGCCTGCACGCACTAAACTAATCAATACCAAAGGTTGATTTTCAAAGCGTTGTAGTAATTGATTGGCAATTTTTTGTACTTCTTCTGCGAGGCGTTG
The DNA here is from genome assembly GCF_052850415.1 of Acinetobacter sp. 1207_04. Classification (NCBI taxonomy): domain Bacteria; kingdom Pseudomonadati; phylum Pseudomonadota; class Gammaproteobacteria; order Moraxellales; family Moraxellaceae; genus Acinetobacter; species Acinetobacter sp. 1207_04. The sequence continues at coordinate 21,768 of NZ_VXCQ01000024.1, forward strand.
TGAGCCTTGTTCAAACGCATATTGGAAATGTTGCATTTGTGCTGTAGAAGGTGGATTTTCTACACTAATCATTTGTGAATAATGCATTTTCCCCGATTGAATCAAATACTCTTTTTCTTTGACATCAGTCGGTGCAATATCATCAATTTGCATGAGAAAAGTTACATCTTCAGGGCGATATGAACCGTGAAAACCTAATTTAGTGAGTTTTTCATTGAGTGGTGATTTCACACGCTCAATGTCGTCAACTTGACTTTTTTCAACCAAATGAGAGAGATTAGACATGACCTAAATATCCTTTTGTGTCAAAATCTTGAGAGAGTTTGGTATTTAAAAATGTATCAAGTTGACTTTTTTTCGGCATACCGTACCAATCACAGCTCGTCAAAAATCCTGCATCAGAAAGGCTATCGCCTAAGCCTAAAATAGGGCGTTCACGTTGTGGATCGTGTTTATTGATATAAAATTCAACAGCACTTTTCTTGCTGACATGATGAGGGATAATTGCGAGATTATTCCCATTAATATGCACATAACATTGATCAAGAATATTTTGAGGCAGTTTTTCAAGCAGTTGATCTAAAAATAATTCACCAGCTTGTTTTTGTTTAGCAACCGCATAAATGGCTAAATTATTCTCCACCAATGTCCAAGTGCGAACTTCACCTAAATCTTTGGCATATTCATGTAAAGCATCGGCTAAATCGACCAAGGCATCATGCAGTTTGAGTTCAGATTGTTGTTGAATTTCAACCCATTCCAAATCAACATTTAAGTTATGGTCTAAAATAGTACCGCCATGTGAACAAACCGCACCATATTGAAAGGGCAACTGCACACGCTTAAAGCCTTCTACAGAACGTGCTGTCACAGGAACAACATCGGCAGATTCAAGCAACCAATTGACAAAAAATTGTTGTTTTTGATTCATATAAGACAGCGGTTCACCATGTTTATCAGTGGTAGCAATTTTATGCTGTGCAGTCGGTTGTTGCTTACGATGTGTTTGAAACAGTGTGTCATCTAAATCCACAAAAACAAGAGGCTTATGATTCATAGCTAATCACTTCTAAATTTTTAATTTGTTCAAATAGGCTAGGATCGACACTATCTTTTGCAGTTTCAATCACTAAAAGAACACGATCAAAATCTTGATGTTTGACGTTATAGGCAAAATTGGAAATATTTAGCCCATAATTATCATGAAAATGGCAAATGCTTTGAATTGCATGTCCTTGCATAATCGGTGAACGCGTGGTTGAACTGAAATAAGTTTCAGCACCTTGTTGTTCGAGTTTTTCAGCGATTAAAAAAGGAATCCAACTAAACTCACCTGAGCCTAAAACTAAAATTTTCTCGCCTGCTCGGTTAATTTTGACATTTTCCCATGCGGAACATTCTAAATAACACGGTTCACGTCCCCAATCACTTGGTGCAATAATCTTACCAGCTTGTTGTTGCGTTGAACTGACATTGACTGTTTCAAGGTTGACTTGACGATTGTTCGCTTTCCATTCCCAATTTCCATGCAGTAATGAAATCACATCGACTGGAATATCTAAATCATCAGTTTTGAGGCGATCGGTTGCCCAATTGACCAAAGTTACCAAAATAATGCGTTCAATTTGATTTAAGCCAGATTTCTGTAAACTCTCAATCAGGTTTTTAAATGTTTTTCCTGTGGAAATTTCATCATCTATAAGAATTAATGTTTTTGCATCAATGACTTTTTGATGTTTTTCAGTATCATGGCTACTTAAGATAAATTGATCTTGAGCATGACTATGTTCTTCTAAGAATAAACCCAAGGTCGGTAAGGTCGAAACTGGATGTCGAGTTGTGGTTAAAAAGATGGCATTTTGCCCATAGTCTTTTTTCAGTTCACGATAAACACCTGCGCCTAAGCCGACAGCCGTTTCAGCCATACCCACGACACAGATTGGACCTTGTAGATCTTTAGGAATTAAATCCGCTAAATCTTCGTAGCTACGTTTCATTAGTGATGGAGGAACAGGGATATGTTTTCCTAAAACTTTGGAAACAAATAAAAAAGCTCTTTTAGGATTAATTCTTTCAGCAAAATCGAGGAGTCGATCTAAATTCCATTCTGCATGGTGATGATGGACTTGAACATTGATACTTCCACGGCTTAATTCTATTTCTTTCATCTAAATCAGAGATCCATTTTAACGCTATAGCTTAGCGGAAAAGCTTTTACGGGAGATTGTGGTTCATTACGTTGTAATTGCAAATTCAATTTTTCAGCAATAAGTTCTGCGACTAAATTCACGCCTGTATGTTTGCTATAGGCAAATCCACCTGCAGGACGAGGGTTAATTTCTAAAATGTGCCAATTTAAATCTTGATCTTGTTTAAATTGAATATTAATCAGTCCATCACATTGGAAAAGCGCAACGAGTTCTATACACGTTTGATGACATGGATGCTCTAAATAGCACTCCTGAAAGTAATCGTGCTTAATACGTGTGACTTGTGCAATAATTTTTCCATTGCTACAGGCAATATCAACAGAACATTCACGACCTGCTAAATAAGGCATCACTAAATATTTAATGGGTTTTTCTTGCTGACTATAAGCTTCAATAAACTGTTGCGTATTACATTTAAATGCAGACTCAAAAGTCTTAAAATAATTCACATGATTTTGTAAGCGTAAAAATCCTGCGCCATATACGCCATACACAGGTTTTACACACAATTCAGTATGTTGCTGTTGCAGTTCGTCAATAGCGATTTGCAAAGATTCAGTCGAGTTTGCTAAACGTGCAGGAATCGCAGGTAAGTTTTGAGCTTCACACTTGAGGGTAAACTGATATTTATTGTTGATGAGATCGTGGAAGTCATGATTGACGGCACCTGTAATCAGCGTAATTTGATGTGCTTCAAACTCGGGACGCAAGGATTCAAGATACTGGCTATGTTTACCCGCAAAGAGAATGTTAATGTTGTGTTCAATACATTTTTGCAAAAGCCACGGTGCACTTTCTGAAATTTTCGGTTGTTCAAAATAATGCTCTAAATTGACGAGTTCAGGTCGATTACGACTGTGTGACGTATAAACAATCAATTGGTCGGATAAATTTGAATTGTTGAGTAATTCAATGATATCAATTTGACAAGAGTAGCACTCTGCGATCCATATTTTATATTGCTGTAGCACGTTTTTTTCAATCTCAGAATAAATGTTAAAAATAAAAAAATCAGTGCGATATTATAGTGTAAAAATTCTAAAAACATTTAAATTAAAATTATATATGAACGATTTATTTTAAAATTATAGGCAGTTTAAAAAATAGATAATTAACAAAATCCTCACATTATGTGCTTGAGATTACGCTATTTTATGGTAAAACATGATTAAATATTTTTTACTTATTTAATGATTTATGACTAAAGAAGCACGAACGTATTTATTTTAAATTTACAGATTTTTTTATTTAAATATAAATTTTATCACGATGTGATAATTATTTTTTTGTTGGGGGCGATATGCAGTTAATTGCAGGCAGTAATATTCAACTTTCTGAGCAAGAAGTTGAGATTTGGATTAAAACGAGTTTTTCTTCAGCACTCGAATTAGATGTTACAGCTTATTTATTAGATGCAAATACTCAAAAGGTTCGTGGCGATCACGATATGATTTTTTATGGGCAGACTCAAACGCATAATCAAAGTATTGTGCTGATGGAGTCAACGTCAAAAACGCCTTATTTGACTAAGATAAAAATTAATACTGCACGTATAGATGCACAAATTCAGAAAATTGCACTGTGTGTGACTTTAAATGAACCATATCAGTTGAGCCAAGTGCAACCGATTGAGCTTGAACTGTATGGCGCAAATCAAAAAATCGCATTTGCACAAGTAAATACGCAAAATAAAACTGAAAAAGCCCTTATTTTGGCTGAAATATATTTACACAAAGGACATTGGAAATTCCGCTTTGTTGATCAGGGGTTTAATGGTGGCTTAAAACCTTTATCTGAAAATTTTGGTGTTGTGATTGCTCAAGATGTTCAGCAACCTACACCTACACCTACACCTACACCTACACCTACACCTACACCTACACCTACACCTACACCTACACCTACACCTACACCTACACCGTCATCGAATATTAATTTATCTAAAATTAAACTCGATAAAAATAATTCAAGTATTAATCTAACAAAACAGGGTTCGGGCTTTGGTAAAATTTCTGTCAATTTGAATTGGAATAAAAGTTCTCCAAAATCAACATCATTTTTTCAAAAACTGACAAGGTCAGATTCTATTGATTTAGATTTGGGTGCAATGATTCAATTTAAAAATGGTGAGATTAATCTTGTCCAATCATTGGGTAATCGTTTTGGTCATTTTGATGCTAGACCATTTATCAAGTTAGATGCTGATGATCGTACAGGATCATCCATAAATGGTGAAAACTTACATATTAATGGAAATCAGTGGGAACAGATTGAAAGAATCCTCATCTATACCTATATATATGAGGGTGCTGCAAATTGGGCTGCCACAGATGGTGTTGTCACCATTAAAATTCCGAATCAATCTGAAATTGAAGTCCGTTTAACAGATGGTAACCAACTCAAAACATGCGCTATTGTAGAATTACGCAATATTAATGGTGCAATTCAAGCAAATCGTGAAGTGCGCTATTTTAGAGACCAAAAGTATTTAGATGAGTATTATCGATTTGGTTTTAATTGGACTCAAGGTTCCAAAGACTAATTTTAATAGATCAAGCTTGTTTCTATTCATTCGTAAAATTTGAAAAACGTAAAACTCTAGAAGGACAACAAAATGGCAATTTCTTTAAATAAGGGTGGAAATTTATCACTCAGTAAAACAGATCCAAATTTAACACATGTTTTGGTCGGTTTAGGTTGGGATGCACGTTCAACAGATGGCGTAGATTTTGACTTAGATGCTTCAGCATTTTTACTTAATGAAAGCGGTAAAGTTCGTGCTGAAACAGATTTTATTTTTTATAACCAAACACGTTCACCAGAAGGCTCAGTTGAACACACAGGCGATAACCGTACAGGCGCAGGTGATGGTGATGATGAGTCCGTTAAAATTGACTTAAGCAAAGTGCCCGCAGAAATACAAAAAATTGCGATTACAGTGACCATTCATGAAGGTGAAAGCCGTGGTCAAAATTTTGGTCAAGTTCAAAATGCGTTTATTCGTATTGTGAATGATCAAAGTAATACTGAAATTGTACGTTTTGATTTAAATGAAGATTACTCGACTGAAACAGCAATGATCTTTGGTGAATTGTATCGTCATAACGGTGAATGGAAGTTCCGTGCTGTGGGTCAAGGTTATGCAGGTGGTTTGGGGGCAATGTGTCGCCAATTTGGAATCAGCATTTAATCTGAGAGTTTATTGAATGAAACATTTCCGATTTTCAATCATTTTTTCTGTTATCTGTTTAGCGATTTCAGCCTATTGGGGTTTTACCCATGGCCCTGAGGCGGGTATTGCGAGTATGTTCAAAGTACTCGCAATTACAGCCATTCTAGCGGTAATGGAAGTTTCATTGTCGTTTGATAATGCTGTTGTCAATGCTTCTGTACTACGACATTGGAATCATTTTTGGCGTACATTGTTTTTAACCGTCGGTATTGTGATTGCTGTTTTTGGTATGCGTTTAGTCTTCCCATTACTGATTGTTGGTGTGACTGCCGATATGAGTATGGTTGAAGTGGCTAAACTCGCTTTAAATGATCCAAAGACATATTCTGAAAAACTGATGGCGCATCATGCTGAAATTGCAGCATTTGGTGGCATGTTCTTATTATTGGTGTTCTTAAACTTCTTATTTGATGATGAGAAAGATGAGCATTGGTTTCATTGGTTAGAAGCAAAACTTGCCGATTTAGGCAATATCCAAGCGATTTCAGTGTTCATTTCCCTTTGTATCCTCCTTGTTATGGCGAGTTTTGTTGCAGAAACGTCACGCCTTGTTGTTGTTATGGCAGGTATTTGGGGCATCGTGGTATATGTTGGGGTACAAGTACTCGGACATTTACTTGAGGGTAGTTCGCATGATGATGAAGACGATGAGCCACAATCTAATGGTGCACCCGTTACAGGTACGATTGTAAAAGGTGGTATTGGTGGTTTCTTATATTTAGAAGTCCTCGATGCATCTTTTAGTTTTGACGGGGTGATCGGTGCTTTTGCAATCACCAGTGATGTTGTTGTGATTATGCTCGGTTTAGCCATTGGTGCTATTTTCGTGCGTTCAATGACAGTATATTTGGTTGAAAAAGGCACATTGGAAGCTTATGTATTTTTAGAGCATGGTGCTCACTATGCAATTGGTGCTTTAGCACTGATTATGATTGCAAGTGGTACAGGCATTCATGTTCCTGAGGTTGTTACAGGTTTAATCGGTGTTGCTTTCATCGTTTGGGCTGTTATTTCATCTATTTCATATAGTAAAAAGCAAGAATCAATTGAATCAACAACGGAAGAAGGAAAGTAAACATGGCAATTAATTTATCAAAAGGCGGCAATATCAACCTGTCTAAAACTGCACCGACAATGAATAAAGTCGATTTAGGTTTAGGTTGGAATCCACGCGCGACAGATGGTAAAGCTTTTGATTTAGATGCAGTTGCATTTTTAACAGGCGAAAATGGCAAAGTATTAGGAGATGGCGGTTTTATTTTCTTTAACCAAAAAAATTCACCATGTGGTTCTGTAAATCATAATGGTGATAACCGTACAGGTGATGGCGAAGGTGATGATGAGTCAATTTCTGTAGATCTTTCAAAAGTTCCTGCTGATGTTGCTAAAATTGTATTTGCTGTAACTATCCATGAAGGTCAGCAAAATGGTCAAAACTTCGGAATGGTTGATAAAGCCTATATTCGTGTAATTAACCAAGATAATAATGCTGAAGAACTTGCTCGTTTTGACTTATCTGAAGATGGTAGTACTGAAGTTGCAATGATCTTCGGTGAATTATACCGTCACGGTGGTGAATGGAAATTTAAAGCAGTAGGTCAAGGCTTTAATGGTGGCTTAGGTGCGCTTGCAGCGAACTATGGCGTTGCTGTTTAAGGTTTAGAACACAAATACTAAAAGATAAATCTTTTAGTATTTGAAAGTAATTTTTATTTGTTTTAGTAAATTAGATTATTTTCAAATACTAAAATAAAAACAGGCAATTGATTATGGGGGGATAACCGCATTAATCAGGACTGTTTTTTGAATGGATGTATATGGTTAAAAGTAGCACAAGCAAAAAATTATTATTTGAGAGTGAGAATTAATCATGGCTAAATTTGATTTGGTGGGCAGTCCGGAGCCATTTCTATTGGTAGATTTGGTACAAGGCGAAAAAATCTATTGTGAATCAGATGCAATGGTCATGATTGAACAGAACCTTGAATTAGGTGGGCAACTACGTGGCGGGTTATTTCAATCCTTCATGCGTCGCTTTACGACAGGTGAATCCCTATTTCAGCAGGAAATCAAAGCATCATTTGGCAATGGACAATGTCTACTGTCACCTAACCTAGATGGTGATATGCAACTTTTAGATATTGGACCACGACAATATGTGTTGTCCGATGGTGCCTTTGTGGCAGCCACAGAGCATGTCAATGTAAAAGCCAAGATTCAAACCAATTTAGGCGGTGGATTTTTTGGTGATACTGGTGGTTTTGTCATTATGGAAGCTTCAGGGCAAGGACAACTGTGTATTTCAGGCTGCGGGACTCTTATGGAAGTGGATGTCAGTACTGAAAATGGTGAAACCACTATTGATAATGGTCATGTTGTGGCGTGGGATTCAACCTTAAGTTATAACATTGGTATGCCAAGCTCACAAAATAGAGGAATGATGGGGAATTTACTCAATAGTTTTACCAGTGGAGAAGGCATGGTTTTGAAGTTTCGAGGTAATGGTAAAGTCATTATTTGTTCGAGAAATCGAAAAAGCTATGTGACGTGGTTAGCATCAGCATTAAATTTAAATAGAAGCAATTAAAACAGAGGATATATTTCATGGGTATTAGTTTAGTTAAAGGTCAAAAAATCTCTTTAGAAAAAGGTGATGGGTCATCATTAACTCAGATTTATTTGGGCGCAGGTTGGGATGTAGCTAAAAGTGGCGGTGGCTTTTTTGGTATGTTTAAAGGCGGTGATGATTCTATCGACTTAGATGCATCACTTATTCTTTTTAATGAAAATAATCAACCACTCGATGCAGTTTGGTTTGGACAGTTAAAAAGTAAAGATGGCAGTATTTGGCATTCAGGCGATAACCGTACAGGCGCAGGTGATGGTGATGATGAAGTCATTCATGTTGACTTAACTAAAGTTCCGCCTCAAGTGAAATCTATTGTATTTACCATTAGTAGTTTCCGTGGACAAACATTTGAAAGCGTTGAAAATGCATTTTGTCGTGTAGTGGATGCAACTAGCAATACTGAAATTGCAAAGTATAATTTATCTGCGAAGGGTAATTATACTGCACTGATTGTTGCAAAAGTTTATCGTCATAACGGTGCTTGGAAAATGTCTGCGCTTGGTGAAACCAGTAATGGTAAAACGATTCAAGATATGATTCCTTCGATTCTACCTGTTTTATAAGTAAGCCTGTTTGCATAAAAACGTAGCGCTTTATTCTTAATCTCTAGAGTGTTTACTTGTAATAGACAAGACCCTAAAAAACTCAGTAAATTTATTTACTGAGTTTTTTATTTTTTAAATGCAGTGAAAGCGTACATAAACTTTATCAAAAGTGGCATTTGCCTTTATAATATGTTCCATTATTTTTGGTATCAGTTTAAAGCCCTATTTTGCTTGTTGATACCAAGCGCTTTTTAAGTTATTTATGCTTTGATTCGGCTTATCTCAAGATTTACATCGTTGATGTGTCAATTCATATACACATAATACTATTTCAGGTATCCGTATGGAAATTAAGGTTAATTATCTCGACAATCTTCGTCAGGAAGCTAAGTTCGATGATTTCACAGTCATTGCCGATCAACCGATCCGTTATAAAGGCGATGGTTCTGCACCAGGTCCATTCGATTATTTTTTAGCATCTTCTGCACTATGTGCAGCTTATTTCGTAAAAGTGTATTGTGCGGCGCGTGATATTCCAACAGAAAATATCCGTTTATCACAAAACAATATTGTCGATCCTGAAAACCGCTATAAACAGATTTTTAAAATTCAAGTTGAACTACCTGCGGATATTTCTGACAAAGACCGTCAAGGCATTTTGCGTTCAATTGACCGTTGTACGGTAAAGAAAGTCATTCAGAATAATCCTGAGTTTGTGATTGAAGAAGTTGAAAGTATTGATGCTGATGCACAAGCTTTGCTTATGCCGAGCCTTGCACAAGACAGCAGTACTTATATTGTAGGGAAAGACCTACCTTTAGAAGAAACCATTGCCAATATGTCGGGAATCTTGGCAAATTTGGGTATGAAGATTGAAATTGCGTCATGGCGTAATATTGTACCCAATGTATGGTCACTACATATTCGTGATGCACAATCGCCAATGTGTTTTACCAATGGTAAAGGTTCTACCAAAGAAAGTGCTTTAGCTTCTGCGCTAGGTGAATTCATTGAGCGTTTAAATTGTAACTTCTTCTATAACGATCAGTTTTGGGGTACAGAAATTGCCAATGCTGAATTTGTACATTATCCAAATGAAAAGTGGTTTAAGCCAGGTAAAAAGGGTGCTTTGCCGAAAGAAATTTTGGATGAATATACCTTAGAAATTTATAACCCTGAAAATGAGTTACTCGGTACGCATTTATATGATACCAATTCGGGCAATACTGAACGTGGTATTTGTTCATTACCATTTGTTCGTCAGTCAGATGGTGAGACGGTTTATTTCCCATCTAATCTAATTGAAAACTTATACTTGTCTAATGGTATGAGTGCAGGGAATACCTTAGCTGAAGCACAAGTTCAATGTTTGTCTGAAATTTTTGAACGTGCTGTAAAACGTGAAATTTTGGAAGGTGAAATCGCACTTCCTGATGTTCCTGCTGAAGTTTTAGCAAAATATCCAAGTATTGTTGAAGGCATTAAAGGCTTAGAAGAGCAAGGCTTCCCGATTTTAGTCAAAGATGCGTCATTGGGCGGTGAATTTCCTGTGATATGTGTGACGCTAATGAACCCACGTACAGGCGGTGTATTCGCTTCATTTGGCGCACATCCAAGTATGGAAGTAGCGATTGAGCGTAGTTTAACGGAATTATTACAAGGTCGTAGTTTTGAGGGTCTAAATGATCTACCAAAACCGACATTCAGCAGTAACGCAGTGACTGAACCGAATAACTATGTTGAGCATTTTATTGATTCAAGTGGTGTGGTGTCGTGGAAATTCTTTAGTGCTCAAGCTGATCATGAATTTGTTGAATGGGATTTCACTGCTGAAGGTGAAAATTCCAATGCAGAAGAAGCGGCAACTCTGTTCGGTATTCTTAAAGAAATGGGCAAAGAAGTTTATATGGCGGTATATGATCAATTGGGTGCAATTGCTTGCCGTATCTTAGTGCCTGACTATTCAGAAATTTATTTGGTTGAAGATCTCATTTGGGACAATACCAATAAGGCATTGGGCTTCCGTGAAGATATTTTAAATTTACACCGTTTAGATGACGAGCAGCTCGAAGCTTTAGCAGAACGCCTTGAAGAAGTAGAAGTTGATGACTATACCGATATTGTGACCTTGATCGGAATTGAGTTTGATGACAATACGGTTTGGGGGCAGTTGACTATTCTTGAGCTTAAGTTGCTAATTTATATTGCACTACAAGCTTTTGAAGAAGCTAAAGAGTTGGTTGAACAATTCTTACAATACAACACCAATACTGTTGAACGTGGATTATTCTATCAATGTTTAAATGTGGTGCTTGAGGTTGAACTTGATGATGATCTTGATCTGAATGATTATGAGATTAATTTCCGTCGTATGTTTGGTGATGAGCGTATGGACGCCGTGATTGGTTCAATGGATGGTTCAATACGTTTCTACGGTTTAACTGAAACCAATATGCAACTTGAAGGGCTTGATCGTCATTTACGTTTGATTGAGAGCTATAAGAAATTACATGCAGCGAGAGCTAAGGCAGTTAGCTTGAACTAAACTAGATATATTCTCAGGTTAAATGATGAAAAATAAAAACCCATCGGTATGAAATATACGGATGGGTTTTTTATTTTGATCATTTTAAAAATGAATGATTACAAAATAGCCTAAGCAATATTTAATTTTTAAATAAAAAATTTCATAAGATAATTAGACTTAAAAATATATTTAAATTGGAAGCTTACTTCTTATATTTTTTCCAATTTCTATAATTCGTAGAAGAGTCATTAAGTGATACATTTTTATATATCCTTATTAATTTAATTCATCCATTTAAATGATCTATAGAGTTTTAAAATGATTTGTAAGCTTTTTTGAACAATTTTAACTCCTCCTAAATCCACATCAGACCCGATGCCGAATACTACAATTATTCCCCCTAAATACCACTGTGAAAAACTTACCAATCAGTTGTTACTGAGACAGGGTGGACATTTGATTTATAGTGTTATTAGTATTTCTCTATTTTATTAAAGTTAAATCTGTTTTTGTTTCAGTATAATTTTGGAAACACCGCCGAAAATATAACTCAGTAGATGAGAACATCTTAAAAATCGAAAAGTTTTTTTCCTAGTTAAGTAAAAAACAAAAAATAAATTTGACAGATATAAAGCAAAGCTAACAACTCTTAGCATCAATGAGAATGTTATATAACAAGCTTGATTCAAGAAGGAAAAATTAGATTACATTCCTGAGTTCCCTTGCTGTTTCCTGAAGTAAAGGTAAAATTTGTTGGATTAAATATTCTTTGGTTGATCTTGCAGTTGGAGAAACTATATTGAGTGCAGCTACGATATTTCCCTTAGGGCCATAAATTGGAACAGCCAATGCATGAACACCCAGTTCATGTTCTTCACTTGAATAACACCAATCTTGTTCTTTAACTGCTTCCAATAAGGATAAAAATGAAGTGTTATCAATGATGCTATATTTGGTTAAACGCTTTAAGGGATATTTTTCGAGCCATTTAATTTGTTCCGCAATATCTAAATATGCAAGTAATATTTTACCAGCTGATGTTGCATGTGCTGGAAGACGATTACCCAAATGCAAACCATAAGGATTTACTCGATCTGTTTGTTGATGAGAAGCACTTCGAGCAATGGTGATTGCTTCAAAACCATCCAGTACCATCACTGAAAAAATAAGAGATGTTTGTGTTGTTAATAGATTTAAAAGTGGCTGACAAATTTTAGGTAATTGTGAACCACTCAAATAAGCACCTGAAAACTTTAATACTTTAGGAGTTAAATAATAATAATGACCATCGAAATCCAGATAACCTAAATATTCTAGTGTCAATAAATGTCTTCTTGTTGCGGCGCGAGTTAATCCAGTTTTCTCTGCTGCCATGGAAACATTTAAACGATGTCTTTCTGGACCAAAACATTCTAGTATTGCCATTCCTTTACTAATACCAGCAATAAAGTCTTCATGACGAATTTGTTTTTGATTATCAATATTTATTAGCACTTTTTTATTTTCATTTTGCACGTTTTCACCTTAAACATAATTTATTTAATTAACAGAAGATAGTTCAACAATCAGCCTAATCAAAATTATGATTAAGATTAGAATAAAACTAAATAATTGTTCGATCATCGAACATATATCCTAACAAACGAACAGTATCACATTTTTAAACTAGATGAATATTAAAAAAACGACAAAAATGATCGATAGGAATTCTAATGAAATTACTCGGGATTGAGTAAAATTTTTCTTAGTTCAATATTAATTCATTGAGTTCCGTTTTGAGATGCACGGCTAGACGGAGTTGCCATA
>NZ_VXCQ01000025.1:0-24099 GCF_052850415.1 Acinetobacter sp. 1207_04
ATCGAATGAAATGATTAATGGGTTGGGAATTACGATTCCCAATCTGTTATATTAAGTCTGTAAAGTTATAGGTCAGTAGTTCAATTGGTAGAGCGTCGGTCTCCAAAACCGAATGTTGGCGGTTCGATCCCGTCCTGACCTGCCAGATTTTGTAAATAAAAGCTTGATGCTGGCTAAACAGGTCATATAATAAGTCGCGAATCCTACGACGAGTACAAGAATGTCGAATGATAAATCGCGTGACGCATTAAGCGACGCGCCAATCCCTCAAAGAAATACTTCCGCTGAAACAGTAAGTTCTGGTTCTCCGCTTGATGTGGTGTTATGGATCATTGCTCTAGTTTTATTTGTTGGTTCACTCATGGTAAATCAGTCTTTGCCAGCCTATTGGGAGCCTGCTAGTAATATCTGGGTGCGTATTGGGGTAATTTTGGCTTGTATCATCGGGGCTTTAGGTTTATTATACGCCACCCATCAAGGCAAAGGCTTTGTCCGTTTGCTGAAAGATTCACGCATTGAGTTGCGTCGAGTCACATGGCCAACTAAAAATGAAACAGTGACTGCTTCATGGCAGGTATTGGCTGTGGTGATTGTTGCGGCAATTACAATGTGGTGTTTTGACAGCTTAATCAGTTGGTTGATGAAGTTTATTATCGGGTAAGAGAGCTATGAAACGTTGGTACATTATTCATGCCTATTCAGGCTATGAAAAACAAGTGATGCGTTCGCTTAATGATCGAATCCAGCGTAGCGCTGTTGCTGATAGTTTTGGTGATGTCCTTGTCCCTACTGAAGAAGTGGTGGAAATGAAGGATGGTAAGAAACGTAAGTCTGAGCGTAAATTCTTTCCAGGTTATGTATTGATCGAAATGGAAATGAATGACGATACTTGGCATATTGTTAAAGAATGCCCGAAAGTACTCGGTTTTATTGGTGGTACTGCTGAAAAGCCTGCACCAATTACGCAAAAAGAAGCAGATGCAATTCTTGCACGTGTAAATAATACGGGTGAAGCACCTCGTCCTAAGACGATGTTTGAGCCAGGTGAAGAATTACTTGTTGTGGACGGTCCATTCACCGACTTTAGAGGTGTGGTGGAAGAAGTTCTGTATGATAAGTCACGTTTAACGTTGACGATCAATGTATTTAATCGCCCAACTCAGGTTGAATTGGAATTTCGACAAGTCGAAAAAGCAATTTAATCCGCTTTGGTTGATCAAGCGCCCGATTTCTTTGAATCGGGCATTGTTGTTGTAACGGTATCGTACTGATTTTCGTTGCATAGAAAACTTGGGGAGCCTTCATCGGCGTTTGTACCCAGAGGTAATTGAAATGGCTAAGAAGATTGACGGCTATATCAAGCTGCAAGTTCCAGCTGGTAAAGCAAATCCATCTCCACCGATTGGTCCTGCACTAGGTCAACGTGGTGTAAACATCATGGCATTCTGTAAAGAATTCAATGCTGCTACACAAAAAGTTGAAGCTGGTCTACCAATTCCAGTAGTGATCACTGTGTACAACGATAAGTCGTTCACATTTATCATGAAAACTCCTCCTGCTGCTATTCTTCTTAAGAAAGCTGCTGGTATCCAAAAGGGTTCGGCTGTACCAAATAAAACTAAAGTTGGTAAGTTGACTCGCGCTCAATTGGAAGAAATTGCGACTACTAAAGAACCAGATCTTACTGGTGCTGATTTAGACGCACGTGTACGTACCATTGCTGGTTCTGCGCGTTCTATGGGCTTGGAAGTGGAGCTATAAGACATGGCTAAATTAACTAAACGTCAAAAAGCCATTGCTGCTGCTATAGAAGCAAACAAAGTTTATACTTTGGAAGAAGCTGTACAAGTTCTTAATACCCTACCTGCTGCTAAATTCAAAGAATCTTTGGATGTGGCTGTAAACCTAGGCGTTGACCCACGTAAATCTGATCAGGTTGTTCGTGGCGCGACTACACTTCCTGCAGGTACTGGTAAAACTGTACGTGTTGCTGTATTTGCTCAAGGTGCTGCTGCTGAAGCTGCTAAAGCTGAAGGCGCAGATGTTGTTGGTTTTGATGATCTTGCTGAGAGCATCCAAGCTGGTAACCTTGACTTTGATGTAGTAATTGCTGCACCTGACGCTATGCGTGTTGTGGGTAAATTAGGTACGATTCTTGGTCCACGTGGCTTAATGCCTAACCCTAAAGTGGGTACTGTAACTCCTGACGTTGCGACTGCAGTTAAAAATGCAAAAGCTGGTCAAGCACGTTACCGTGTAGACAAAGCGGGTATCATTCACGCTGCGATTGGTCAGGTAGGTTTTACTGCTGAAGCTATCCGTTCAAACGTTGAAGCGCTTATCGTTGATCTTAAGAAAGCAAAACCTGCTACTTCTAAAGGTGTTTACGTTCAAAAGATCACTCTAAGCTCAACTATGGGCCCAGGTCTTGTTGTTGATGTAGCAAACGTTTCTAAATAAGTCTCGACTTATTTAACAGAATTTTGAAGCCCTGAGTGATATTTGAAATACTGTTTCAATATTGCGCAAGAAAGCCAGTTTTGGATGTCTTGCATACTTAGGCAAACTTTGAATTGATAAATTTATTTATCAGCGTCAAAGACCTCAGGCGAGGTGAGTTCTCGGACTTACTTCTTAAAAATCCAGTCTGAGTAGACGCGGTGGTGTGATTTGTTCATCCTCCGCGTGTAAGTTCAGTAATGAATTTACGAATTGGGAGTGTACTTCGCGTAAGTACATAAATCACCGTTAGGAGGTTTTACAATGGCTCTTCTTATCGAAGGCAAAAAACAGATCGTTGCTGAAGTAACTGAAGTTGCTTCTACAGCGTTTGCTGCTGTTGTTGCTGACTACCAAGGTTTAACTGTTGAGCAATTAACTGCTCTTCGTGTTGAAGCTCGTAAGTTAGGTGTTGCTACACGTGTTGTACGTAATACTTTGGCTAAGCGTGCTCTTCAAGATACTCAATTTAACATCTTGAACGACAACCTTGTTGGCCCAACAATCTTAGCTTTCTCAACTTCTGAAGATGACATGGGTGCTGCTGCACGTTTGTTTGAAGAATTTGCGAAAACTAACAAAGCATTTGAACTTAAAGCTGCTGCATTCGATGGCAAGCTTTATCAAGGTGAAGAAGTTAGCGTTATCGCAAACCTTCCAAACCAAGAAAAAGCGCTTACTATGCTTGCAAATGTTCTTCAAGCTCCTATTTCGAAATTGGGTCGCTTACTTACAGCGCTTCAAGAGAAAAATACAGCTCCAGAAGCGGCAGAAGTTTCAGAAGCTTCAGAAGCTTAAATCAATTTTCACATCATTCAATACCCATTTGGAGTTACTCTCATGGCTTTAACAAACGAAGAAATCCTAAACGCAGTTGCTGAAAAAACTGTTCTTGAGCTTGTTGAACTTATTTCTGCTTTCGAAGAAAAATTCAACGTATCTGCTGCTGCTGTAGCTGTAGCTGCTGCAGGTCCTGTTGCTGCTGCTGAAGAACAATCAGAATTCAATGTTGAATTGACTTCTTTCGGCGCGAACAAAGTTGCTGTAATTAAAGCTGTTCGTGAAGCAACTGGTCTTGGCTTGAAAGAAGCTAAAGATATGGTTGAAAGTGCTCCTGCTGTTATTAAAGAAGGCGCTACTAAAGAAGAAGGCGAAGAACTTAAGAAGAAACTTGAAGCAGCTGGTGCTACAGTTACACTTAAGTAATCTTAAGCGGAGTCAATTTTTTCAAAATTGGCTCCACAAATTGGCTGATGGCTCTTGGGTCATCAGCCTTTTTGCGTTACAATAATCGGCTCGATTTTTGATTGTATTGCTATAAAATGCATCAATTATTGATAATAATTATTAAATTCAAACGCTTAACAATGTTTTTCTGTTTTGAAAATATTGTTAAGCGTTTTAATACCACTGAAAAATTGCAGCATTTGTAAAAGGTGGTGGTCATATCGACCTGCGTAATTCCTTCTGAGCCCGTTCTGCAGGCGGGTTTGGTTTACTTTCCGAGGACTCCAGATGGCATACTCATATACCGAAAAGAAACGGATCCGCAAGAATTTTGGTAAATTGCCCCAAGTGATGAAGGCTCCATACTTATTGTCGATTCAAGTCGATTCGTATAGAACATTCTTACAAGGCGGTAAAACACCCAAAAATCGCGAAGATATCGGTCTCCAAGCGGCATTTCGTTCAGTGTTTCCAATTGAAAGTTATTCTGGCAATGCCGCTTTAGAATTCGTTGAGTATAGTCTTGGTAAGCCTGAGTTCGATGTGCGTGAATGTATTTTACGTGGTTCGACTTATGCTGCACCAATGCGTGTAAAAATTCGTTTGATCATTAAAGATCGCGAAACGAAATCAATCAAAGACGTTCGTGAACAAGAAGTGTACATGGGTGAAATGCCACTCATGACCGAGAACGGTACATTTGTGATCAACGGTACTGAGCGTGTAATCGTATCTCAGTTACACCGTTCTCCAGGTGTGTTCTTTGACCATGATAAAGGTAAAACGCACTCAAGCGGTAAAGTGCTTTATTCAGCACGTATCATTCCTTACCGTGGTTCATGGTTGGATTTTGAATTTGATGCGAAAGATTTAGTCTTTGTTCGTATTGACCGTCGCCGTAAATTACTTGCGACTGTGATTCTTCGTGCATTGAACTATAACAATGAACAAATTCTTAACATGTTCTATGAGAAAGTACCTGTATATCTTGATATGGGTAGCTATCAGATTGACCTTGTACCAGAACGCCTGCGTGGCGAAATGGCACAGTTCGACATTGCTGATGAATCGGGCAAAGTTGTTGTTGAGCAAGGTAAACGTATTAATGCACGTCACGTACGTCAAATGGAAGCATCTGGTTTAACCAAACTGCCTGTTCCAGATGAATACTTGTATGAGCGTATTACAGCTGAAGATATTCCATTACATAATGGTGATGTCATTGCTGCCAATACAGTGCTTAGTCATGAAATCATGGTGAAAATTGCTGAAGGTGGTGTTAAACAGTTCAATATTCTATATACCAATGATATTGATCGTGGTCCGTTTATTGCTGATACATTACGTGCAGATACGACAGAAGGTCGTGAGCAAGCACTTGTAGAAATCTATAAAGTAATGCGTCCAGGCGAGCCACCTACGAAAGAAGCGGCTGAGAACCTGTTCAATAACTTGTTCTTCTCAACTGAACGCTATGATCTATCTCCAGTAGGTCGTATGAAATTCAACCGTCGTTTGGGTCGTCCTTACGAAGTGGGTACAGATCAGAAATCTCGTGAAGTTGAAGGTATTCTTTCAAATGGCGATATTACTGATGTATTGAAAACATTGGTTGAAATTCGGAATGGTAAAGGTGAAGTCGACGATATCGATCACTTGGGTAACCGTCGTGTTCGTTCTGTTGGTGAAATGACAGAAAACCAATTCCGTGTAGGTCTTGTACGTGTTGAGCGCGCTGTTAAAGAGCGTTTAAACCAAGCTGAAACAGATAACTTGTCTCCGCAAGATTTGATCAATGCAAAACCTGTTGCAGCGGCAATCAAAGAATTCTTTGGTTCAAGCCAGCTGTCTCAGTTTATGGATCAAAACAACCCATTGTCTGAAATTACACACAAACGTCGTGTATCAGCACTTGGTCCCGGTGGTTTGACGCGTGAGCGTGCAGGCTTTGAAGTACGTGACGTACATCAAACGCATTACGGTCGTGTATGTCCAATTGAAACACCGGAAGGTCCAAACATTGGTTTGATCAACTCATTGTCTGTTTATGCAAAAGCAAACAACTTTGGTTTCTTGGAAACACCTTACCGTAAAGTTATCGATGGTCAAGTTACACTTGATATTGAGTATCTATCTGCAATTGAAGAAGTAGGTACTGTGATTGCACAGGCCGATTCTGGTGTTGATAAAGACGGTAACTTAACAGAAGAATTTGTATCTGTACGTCACCAAGGTGATTTTGTTCGTATGCCTCCTGAAAAAGTGACGCATATGGATGTATCTGCACAACAGGTTGTATCTGTAGCAGCATCACTTATTCCATTCCTTGAACACGATGATGCCAACCGTGCATTGATGGGTTCAAACATGCAACGTCAGGCTGTTCCGACATTGCTTGCTGACAAGCCACTTGTTGGTACAGGTATGGAAGCAAACGTAGCACATGACTCTGGCGTATGTGTGATTGCAAACCGTGGTGGTCGTATCGAGTTTGTTGATGCATCTCGTGTAGTTATTCGTGTAAACGAAGACGAAATGATTGCAGGCGAGGCAGGTGTAGATATTTACAACCTGATCAAATATACACGTTCAAACCAAAATACTTGTATCAACCAAAAAGTTCTTGTGAACTTGGGCGATAAAGTAGGTCGTGGTGATGTATTGGCTGATGGTCCATCAACAGATGGCGGTGAGCTTGCACTCGGTCAAAACATGCGCGTTGCATTCATGACTTGGAACGGTTACAACTACGAAGACTCGATCTTGTTATCTGAGCGTGTTCTTCAAGAAGATCGTTTGACTTCTATTCACATTCAAGAATTGTCATGTGTAGCACGTGATACTAAATTGGGTGCGGAAGAAATCACAGCGGATATCCCGAACGTGGGAGAAGCTGCGCTGTCTAAGCTTGATGAATCAGGTATCGTATATATTGGTGCTGAAGTAACTGCAGGTGATATTTTAGTTGGTAAAGTGACACCGAAAGGTGAAACGCAGCTTACACCAGAAGAAAAATTGCTACGTGCAATCTTCGGTGAAAAAGCGGCTGACGTAAAAGATTCATCATTACGTGTTCCTTCGGGTACCAAAGGTACAGTAATTGACGTTCAAGTTTTCACACGTGATGGTATTGAAAAAGATGATCGTGCTCAAGCAATTGAGAAAGCTCAACTTGATGCTTACCGTAAAGATTTGAAAGAAGAATACAAAATCTTTGAAGAAGCTGCTCGTGAGCGTGTTGTACGCTTGTTGACAGGTCAAGAATCAAATGGTGGCGGCACGACTAAACGTGGTGACAAACTTTCTGATGAAAAATTGTCTGGTTTAGAGCTTGTTGATCTACTTGAAATTCAACCTGTTGATGAAGCAATTGCTGAACGTTTAACGCAAATTCAAGTGTTCTTGAAAGAGAAGAGCATTGAAATTGACGAAAAATTTGCAGAGAAAAAACGTAAACTTTCAACTGGTGATGAGTTAACCACTGGCGTATTGAAAGTTGTTAAAGTTTATCTTGCTGTAAAACGTCGCATCCAACCGGGTGATAAAATGGCGGGTCGTCACGGTAACAAAGGTGTTGTATCAAACATCCTACCTGTAGAAGACATGCCACACGATGCTAACGGTGTACCTGTTGATATCGTATTGAACCCGCTAGGCGTACCGTCACGTATGAACGTGGGGCAGATTCTCGAGACTCACTTAGGTATGGCTGCAAAAGGTCTTGGCGATAAAATTGACAAGATGTTAAAAGAGCAACGTACTGTACTCGAGCTTCGTGCATTCTTAGACAAGATTTATAACAAAGTTGGTGGCGAGCAAGAAGATCTTGATAGCTTAACTGATGATGAGATCTTAAAACTTTCTGGTAACTTACGTATCGGTGTGCCATTGGCAACACCTGTATTTGATGGTGCTGATGAAGGTCAAATCAAAGAGTTACTTGAGCTAGGCGGTATCTCACGTACAGGTCAAACTGTATTGTATGATGGACGTACTGGTGAACGTTTCGACCGCCCGGTAACGGTTGGTTATATGTATATGCTTAAACTTAACCATTTGGTTGATGATAAAATGCATGCACGTTCAACAGGTTCTTACTCTCTTGTTACGCAACAGCCGCTTGGTGGTAAAGCACAATTCGGTGGTCAGCGTTTCGGTGAGATGGAGGTCTGGGCACTTGAGGCTTACGGTGCAGCATATACGTTACAAGAAATGCTTACTGTTAAGTCGGATGACGTTGAAGGTCGTACTCGCATCTATAAGAACATTGTAGATGGTAACCATTATATGGATCCGGGTATGCCTGAATCGTTCAACGTATTGACCAAAGAGATCCGTTCTTTAGGTATCAACATTGAACTGAAAAATGGTGACTAAGAAATCTTTCCCAACCCCTCTTTAATAAAGAGGGGAGAAAGTCCCTCTTTGTAAAGGGGGACTTAGTGGGATTAGATATTCCCAAATTTCAGTAAAAACAATATTTGTGACCCCGTCAGAGAGTGAAAATCTCACTGATACACGGAGAAAAAAATTGAAAGACTTGCTCGATATCATGCGCAAAAAGACGGACTCAGACGGTCATGCTCCAGTAGAGTTTGATCGCATCCGTATTGGTCTTGCGTCACCAGAAATGATTAAGTCATGGTCTCATGGTGAAGTTAAAAAGCCTGAAACTATTAACTATCGTACGTTCAAACCTGAACGTGATGGTTTGTTCTGTGCCAAAATTTTTGGTCCAGTAAAAGATTACGAATGCTTGTGTGGTAAGTACAAGCGTATGAAATACAAAGGCGTCATCTGTGAAAAATGTGGCGTTGAAGTAACAACTGCGAAAGTTCGTCGTGAACGTATGGGTCACATCGAATTGGCTTCGCCAGTTGCTCATATTTGGTTCTTAAAATCATTACCAAGCCGTATTGGTCTATTATTAGATATGACGCTTCGTGATATCGAACGTGTATTGTATTTCGAATCATACGTTGTAACAGATCCTGGTATGACTCCAATGGAGAAATACCAACTGCTTAACGATGAAGAATACTTCACAGCGTTAGAAGAACACGGTGATGAATTCAGCGCGAAAATGGGTGCAGAAGCTGTTCAAGATTTGTTGAAAGACATCGATCTTGAAGCTGAAATCTCTCGTTTACGTGAAGAAATTCCAACGACGACGTCTGAAACTAAGTTGAAAAAAGCATCTAAACGCTTAAAACTTATGGAAGCGTTCAAAGAGTCGAATAACAAACCAGAATGGATGGTGTTAACAGTACTTCCAGTACTTCCACCTGATCTTCGTCCGTTGGTACCGCTTGAAGGTGGTCGTTTTGCAACTTCTGACTTGAACGATCTTTACCGTCGTGTGATTAACCGTAACAACCGTTTAAAACGTCTTCTTGATCTTGCAGCACCAGACATTATCGTACGTAACGAAAAACGTATGTTACAAGAGTCTGTAGATGCGTTGTTAGACAACGGTCGTCGTGGTCGTGCGATTACAGGTTCGAACAAACGCCCTCTTAAATCTTTGGCAGATATGATCAAAGGTAAACAAGGTCGTTTCCGTCAAAACTTACTTGGTAAGCGTGTCGATTATTCTGGTCGTTCGGTAATTACCGTTGGTCCTACTTTACGTCTTCACCAATGTGGTTTACCGAAGAAAATGGCACTTGAATTATTCAAGCCGTTTATCTTTGCGAAACTACAAGCTTCAGGTCAAGCAACCACCATTAAAGCTGCAAAGAAAATGGTTGAGCGTGAAACACCAGAAGTTTGGGACGTTCTTGCATCTGTAATTCGTCAACATCCAGTCATGTTGAACCGTGCGCCAACACTTCACCGTTTAGGTCTTCAAGCATTTGAACCTATTCTGATTGAAGGTAAAGCGATCCGTCTTCACCCACTCGTATGTGCTGCGTTCAACGCCGACTTCGATGGTGACCAAATGGCGGTACACGTTCCATTAACACTTGAAGCTCAGTTAGAAGCTCGTGCGTTGATGATGTCTACAAACAACATCTTGTCACCTGCAAATGGTGAGCCAATCATCGTTCCTTCTCAGGACGTTGTCTTGGGCTTGTATTACATCACTCGTGATGCGATCAATGCCAAAGGTGAAGGCATGGTGTTTGCGGATACTCACGAAGTAAACCGTGCACTTGCTACAAATCAAGTTAATTTACATGCTCGTGTTAAAGTACGTGTGCATCAAACGATTATTGATGAAAACGGTAACCGTGAGCATCAAACGATTGTTGTAGATACTACACCAGGTCGTTGTCTACTTTGGGAAGTTGTTCCTGAAGGGATGGACTTCCAACAAATCAACGTTGAGATGACGAAGAAAAACATCTCTAAATTGATTAACTCTTGTTACCGTAAATTAGGTCTTAAAGATACTGTAATCTTCGCTGACCAATTAATGTACCTTGGTTTCCGTCAAGCGACTCGCTCAGGTGTGTCAGTTGGTATGGAAGACATGCTTATTCCACCGCAAAAAGAAGCGATTATTGGAAAAGCAGAAACTGAAGTTCGTGAAATTGAACAACAGTTTGAACAAGGTTTCGTAACTGCTGGTGAACGTTATAACAAAGTTGTCGATATTTGGGCGCGTACAAATGACCAAGTAGCGAAAGCGATGATGGATAACTTATCTTTCACAACTGTTAAAAATAAACAGGGTGAAGATGAGAAACAAAAATCATTCAACTCAATTTATATGATGTCTGACTCTGGTGCCCGTGGTTCGGCAGCTCAGATTCGTCAGCTTGCAGGTATGCGTGGTTTAATGGCGAAACCAGATGGTTCGATCATTGAAACACCAATTAAAGCAAACTTCCGTGAAGGTTTGACAGTACTTCAGTACTTCATCTCGACACATGGTGCACGTAAAGGTTTGGCCGATACCGCACTTAAAACAGCGAACTCAGGTTACTTGACTCGTCGTCTTGTAGACGTTGCACAAGATTTGGTAATTAACGAGCCAGATTGCGGTACGTTAGGCGGTCTTGTAATGACTCCATTCATTCAAGGTGGCGATGTAATCGAAAACTTGGGTGCACGCGTATTGGGTCGTGTTGTTGCTGAAGATGTGAAACGTGTTGGTACAGACGAAGTTTTACTTGAACGTAATACATTGATTGATGAGAAACTTGCAACATTTATTGAAAATGCGGGTATCGATGAAATCAAAGTACGTTCAGTTGTAAACTGTGAATCGACTTTCGGTGTTTGTGCGAAATGTTATGGTCGTGACTTGGCTCGTGGTCATCAGGTAAATCCTGGTGAGTCTGTGGGTGTTATGGCTGCACAATCAATTGGTGAACCTGGTACACAGTTAACCATGCGTACGTTCCACGTTGGTGGTGCTGCGAGCCGAACTTCTGCTGCAAACAGCGTACAAGTTCGTAACAAAGGTACAGTACGTTTCCACAATGTGAAAACAGTACAACACGCGAAAGGTCACTTGGTATCGACTTCACGTTCAGGTGAAATTGGTATTGCAGATGAGATCGGTCGTGAGCGCGAACGTTACAAATTGCCATACGGTGCATCGATTATCATTAAAGATGGCGAAGCTGTAGAAGCAGGCGGTATTGTTGCAACTTGGGATCCACATACACATCCACTTGTAACAGAAGTTGCGGGTAAAGTGCGTTTCAGCCAAATCGCTGATGGCGTGACTGTTACGACCAAAACTGATGATGCAACAGGCATGTCGACAATCGAAATCTTACCAGTGACTTCACGTCCTGTGTCAGGTAAAGATTTACGTCCTGCAGTTGTATTGGATACTGTTGACGGTGGTGAACAGTTCTACTTCTTGCCACAAAACACAATTCTTTCTGTTCGTGATGGCGAAACGATTGGTGTAGGTGACGTTATTGGTCGTGTTCCACAGGAAACTTCACGTACTCGTGACATTACCGGTGGTTTGCCACGTGTAGCGGATTTATTTGAAGCACGTAAACCGAAAGAACATGCAATTCTTGCAGAAATTTCGGGTGTCGTGACTTTTGGTAAAGAAACTAAAGGCAAAAACCGTTTAGTGATTACACCAGATGATGGTTCTGAAATTTATGAAGAACTGATTCCTAAATGGCGTACCATTAACGTGTTTGAAGGCGAACATGTTAACCGTGGTGAAACGATTTCTGATGGCCCACAAAACCCGCATGACATTTTACGTCTGAAAGGTGAAGTGGCGTTGACTAACTACATCGTGAACGAAGTTCAGGACGTTTACCGTCTACAAGGTGTAAAAATCAACGATAAACACATCGAAGTTATCGTTCGTCAGATGTTACGTAAAGTTGACATCACTGATGGTGGCGATACAAGCTTCATCAAAGGCGAACAAGTTGAGTACATCCGTGTAATGCAAGAGAACCAAGCTGTTCTTGCGCAGAACAAGTTCCCTGCGAAATTTGAACGTTTATTG
Source organism: Acinetobacter sp. 1207_04 (assembly GCF_052850415.1). NCBI lineage: Bacteria > Pseudomonadati > Pseudomonadota > Gammaproteobacteria > Moraxellales > Moraxellaceae > Acinetobacter > Acinetobacter sp. 1207_04. Next base: position 12,164 of record NZ_VXCQ01000025.1, read on the forward strand.
ATGGGTATTACCAAAGCATCGCTTTCTACTGACTCGTTCATTTCTGCTGCATCGTTCCAGGAAACAACACGTGTGTTAACTGAAGCTGCTGTAACAGGTAAAGAAGATGAATTACGTGGCTTGAAAGAGAACGTAGTTGTAGGTCGTCTGATCCCAGCGGGTACAGGTTTGGCTTATCATTTAGAGCGTCGTCGTCAGGAAGCAGAAGCTGCTGAACATGAGCTTGTAAATGACTTTTCTGAAGTAGATCAAGCATTCTCTCAAGCATTAAACGAAGATTCTTTCTAAGAATATTTTTTAAAGTTTGAAATGAAAAAAGACGCCTAAGGGCGTCTTTTTTTATATTAAATAAAATAAAAATGGTAAATGTTATAACAACATAAATTTTTTCTATTTTATTATGATTTTATTTTTTAAATCATGCTTTTACTTGGGTGTTTAGTGATGCTCAGAAATGAAGAAAAAGTGGCGATAAAACTACAAAAGGGTATGAAAAATAACACAATGTAATCAATTGATAATGTGAAAAAGAGTATCCTGAATAGAGCTATATTTAAGGGAATTTAGTCATGAAAAAATCAGTATTAGTTTTATGTTCAGCAATGCTTCCAGTAGTACTACTCGCGGGTTGTGAAAACATGTCTGCCAATGATAAGCGTATTGGTGCCGCAGCATTAGGTGGTGCTGTGGGTGGTGGTGTAGGTAATCACGTTGGTGGTGGCGTTGGCGGTGCGCTTGGTGCAGGTGGTGGTGCTGCTGTAGGTAGTAAAGTTGAAAATGGTTCTAACCGCAATGCAACATACAGTGGTATTGGTGCAGGTGTAGGTGCCGCAATTGGTAAAGGAATCTTTGGTGGTAATGCGGGTGCAGCTATTGGTGGTGCTCTTGGTGGTGGTGCTGGTGCGGCTATTGAACAGAAGAAATAAATTATTTTTTATTAAAAGCGCTTAAAGCGCTTTTTTTTCGTATTGAATTCATTCTTATAAAAGATAAAAAACGATATTGTCGATCATTAAATTTTAATTGTAGATCAGGTCAATACGCATCGATAAAATTTAATACATACTGAACTGAATACATAAAATGATGAATGTGATGGATAGAGGTGTTATTGATCACATAAGTAGATAAAAAAGAATAGGGTACAGTATGCAAGCAGAATTACATTGGGTGGTAACACAAGATAATCAAAAACTATGTGCGAAAACATGGGGGAATAAAGACAAAGCTGCAATGGTTTTAGTTCATGGCTATCCTGATAATCAGGAAGTGTGGGAGCCGATGATTCAGCATCTATTAAATGATTACTATGTCATTACTTACGATGTTCGAGGGGCAGGTGAGTCATCTGTACCAAAGCGTATACGTGATTATGCTTTGCCGCGTTTATCACTTGATTTGGAATGCGTGGTGAATCAGTTGTTACCTAATCGTGCATTTCACTTGGCAGCACATGATTGGGGCTCAATTCAGTCGTGGGAATCGGTGACTGAACCGAAATTTAAAGATAAGATTTTATCGTATACCACTATTTCAGGCCCGTGTTTAGACCATGCAGCTTTTTGGATGCGTAATCAATTTACACATGAAAAAAATAAATTTTTTAAACAGCTCTTTAAATCATGGTATATCGTGGCATTTCAATTGCCTGTACTTGCACCAAGTGTGTGGACTTTCCTTAATGCCGAGCGTTGGGGGAAAATTGTCGAGCGTTTAGAGCATCAAAAAGGTTTACCGAAGAATGAAAAGATTACCCAAGATGGTAAGCAGGGGATTTCATTATATCGTGCCAATTTTATTCCAAGATTAACGATGCCTCGTCAGCGTTATGCGATTTGCCCTGTACAAGCGGTAGTATTGAAACGTGATAATTTTGTTAGTCCAGAATTGATTGATGAAATTCCAAAATGGGCGACTGATTTTAGTAAAGTTGAAGTGGATGCAAACCACTGGGCGGTACTGAGTCGACCAGAAGAAATTGCTGGTTATATCAAATCTTTCGCATCGCAAAATAATAATTTTTAAGCAAAATAATTAAATTTTTCAGTGATTGGGTGATGTGTTAATGAAAATCACTCGATCATTGAATGTACAACTTGACTAAATTACAGCTTACTTGTATTGAATCTGTTAAAATCTCGACTTTCAAATTTTTGTAATTTACGCTATGAATGCTGTCGTTATAGCGATTGCAGTGATGTTCATTCTCTCACTGTTACGCGTTTCTGTTGTTTTAACTTTGGTCATTTCAGCAATTATAGGTGGTTTAGTTGCTGGTTTAAGTCTGTCTGATACAGTCGCTGCTTTTAATGATGGTCTTGGCGATGGTGCTGAGGTTGCATTAGCATATGCAGTATTGGGTGCATTTGCATTGGCTTTGGCAAAATCAGGGTTACCAGATTTACTTGCACATAAATTAATTGGCTTATTGGGAATGGAAACAACCCAAAAGCAGGCAAAAAAAGTTAAATACTTACTGCTCGTTATTTTACTCATTTCTGCAATTTTTTCTCAAAATTTAATTCCTGTGCATATTGCCTTTATTCCGGTGCTTGTTCCGCCATTACTAAAGGTTATGAACCATTTAAAACTCGACCGTCGTGCGGCAGCATGTGTGCTCACACTTGGTTTAGTGGCAACGTATATTTTCTTACCAGTCGGCTTTGGTAAAATTTTCCTTGAACAGATTTTAATGGGAAATATCAACAAAATTGGTGCAGCTTATAACTTGCATGTAGAAAGTTATATGTTGCCAATGGGTATGGCGATTCCTGTTCTTGGTATGGTAATTGGTACGCTTGTTGCTGTATTCATAAGCTATCGTAAACCCCGTATTTATGTCGATCGTAATGTATCGCCTGTAGCTACAATTGATCTTGATAAACCCCTTCGCGCAGTGAGTTCTGATCAGCTTAAAGCTGATGGCGAAGAGCTGATTGAAGAAGCACAAAAAGCACCTGTGATTGCGAGAAAAACCATCTTGATGGCATTGCTTGCGATTGTTTTGACACTTGTTGCACAGTTGTATTCTGACTCGATGATTCTAGGCGGTTTGGTTGGTTTTGCGGTGTTATCTGCTGCAGGTATTTTCAAATGGCAAGAAGCCGATGATGTCTTTGTACAAGGTATGCGTATGATGGCATTGGTAGGTTTCATTATGATTTCTGCTGCAGGTTTTGCTTCCGTAATGACCCATACAGGTGATATTAATCAGTTAGTAAATGGTGTCGTTCACACGATTGGTGACAATAAAGCCCTTGCAGCATTCCTCATGTTATTTATTGGTTTATTTGTGACTATAGGTATAGGCTCATCTTTTTCTAGTGTTCCTGTACTTGCTGTTATTTATGTACCTTTGTGCGTTCAATTTGGTTTCTCACCGCTTGCAACTATCGCATTGATTGGTACGGCAGCAGCACTTGGCGATGCAGGCTCACCTGCTTCAGATTCAACATTGGGTCCTACAGCAGGTTTGGGTGTCGATGGTCAGCATGATCATATCTGGGATACGGTAGTTCCGACCTTCATTCACTTTAATATTCCGTTGCTTATTTTTGGTTGGATTGCGGCAATGGTTTTATAAAATCTTTATAATCTTAAATGATTCGTATTCTATATTGAATAATAAGTATTATTGAATAGTTGAAAAATAAAGTTTATTAATTAGGTTGGATTTAAAAACCAAACTAATTAATAAGATTAAATAAAATCTATTAAATATCAATGGCTTGAAAATAACATTTCAAAATATTAATTAATGCGTATTGCATCACGTTTAATGTTGTGTGTAATATGTCCGAAAACAACACTAGGGTATTAAAAATGTTAAAACTAGTTGCTCTTATTGCATTAATGGGGATGTCTGCTTCAGCAATGGCTGGTCAGTTTCAAGTTAAAGTTGGTGGTTCTGTAATTTCACCAACTCAAGATACAGCTGTTGCTGGTGTTGGTGTTGTTAAAGGTGATGATGAGCTTGCATTTACGCCATCAGTTGAATATTTTTTCAATGATAACTTCTCAGCAGAATTGTTATTGGCTACACCAATTGGTCATGATATTTTACTAGACGGTGAAAAAGCAGCAAAAGTGAAACATTTGCCACCTGTAATTACTGCCAAATATCATTTTAAAAACTCAACTCGTTTAACACCTTATATTGGTGTAGGTGCTGCTGCTTTTATTGCATTTGATGAACAATCATCTGGTGCTTTAGCAGGTACAGATATCAAAGTAAAAGAGGATTATGGTGTTGCAGGTCAGATTGGTGTAAATTTCCAACCTGCTGATGCGAAAAACTGGGGTGTTTATTTTGATGCGCGTTATGCACAGTTAAGCCCTGAAGTCACAGTAAAAGCTGGTGATGTAACGGCTGCAAAATTTGATTTAGATATTGATCCTATTGTTTATACAATTGGTTATAGCTACAAGTTCTAATTTAGACTTGGTAGTGAAAAACCTCAGTTCTACTGAGGTTTTTTTATATCTGTATATTTTGACCATTTAGCAATTAATAGAAAATAGGCATAAAAAGTCCTATCAGTTTATTGCAAATTTTTTTAAGCTCATTTGCTGAACATAAAGAAGAATGAAAAATGAAGATTAGAATTATTGGATTATTGTTAGGTTTAGGCGTATTTCAGATGGCTCAGGCAGCAAGTTTTGATTGTGACCGTGCGACGATGGCTTCGGAACGTACCATTTGTGCGCAACGTGAAATTAATGATGCCGATGTGAAAATGGCAACCACTTATAATATTGTGCGTAAATTGGTTCCGATGGGTAATCGTGGGGTGATTCGAGATCAGCAAGTGAAATGGCTCGTTTTACGAGATCAATGTCAGAGTAATGTTCAGTGCTTGGCTGAAGTGTATAAAATGCGTCAACAGAAACTCGATTTGGAAATGAATCGAATTTATAAACAGGGTCCTTTTTAAATTTTTTTACGCAATACCTTGAAATCACCTGATGTTCCTCCATCTCTAAAGCATTCAATAAAAAGTGTTTTAATTTTAAGGAACGATCGATGAGCGAGCAAAGTACAAAAAAACATAGTTTTCAGGCAGAAGTAGCCCAACTTTTACATTTGGTCACGCATTCTCTTTATTCTAACCCTGATATTTTCCTACGAGAATTGATTTCAAATGCTTCTGACGCATGTGACAAATTGCGTTTTGAAGGTATTAATCATCCTGAGTATTATGAAAATGATCCGACTTTACATGTCCGTGTGAGTTTAGATAAAGAAGCCAAAACGATGACCATTTCCGACAACGGGATTGGTTTAAGCGAGCAAGAAGCAATTGATAATTTAGGTACGATTGCTAAGTCGGGCACTAAAGACTTTATGTCTAAGCTCTCAGGTGATCAAAAATCTGATGCACAATTGATTGGTCAGTTTGGTGTTGGTTTCTATTCAGGCTTTATTGTTGCAGATAAAATTACTGTGGAATCTCGTCGTGCAGGTTTAGATACTTCGGAAGGTGTGCGTTGGATTAGTGGTGGAACAGGTGATTTTGAAGTTGAGCAAATCGTAAAGGATTCACGTGGAACAGATATTATTCTGCATTTACGTGAAGATGCTTTAGATTATTTAGATGCTTATAAAGTTAAACAAATCATCAATAAATATTCTGATCACATCAGCTTACCAATCGAAATGCAAAAAGAAGTTTGGCAGCAAGAAGAAGTTGCTGAAGGCGAAGAAGCGAAGCCAGGTCAGTATGTGAAAACAGATGAATGGGAAGTAATTAACTCCGCTAGTGCACTTTGGACACGTAGCAAAAATGAAATTACTGAAGAACAGTATGTTGAGTTCTATAAAAATTTAAGCCATGATTTTGATGCACCATTGGCTTGGGCACATAACCGTGTTGAGGGAAGCACCGAATATACCCAATTGCTTTATGTACCATCTAAAGCAGCTGCGAATATTTTTACACGTGAAGCGAAAGCAGGTATTAAGCTGTATGTGAAACGTGTGTTTATTATGGATGACGCAGATAACCTGATTCCTAACTATTTACGTTTCGTACAAGGTGTAGTCGATAGTGCCGATTTACCATTGAACGTGAGCCGTGAAATTTTACAAGAAAGCCGTGATGTGAAAACTATCCGTGAAGGGAATGCACGACGTGTATTGACCATGCTTGATGGTTTAGCGAAATCGGAAGATGAAGCAGATCAAGAGAAATTCAAAAAATTCTATGCTGAATTTGGTTCAGTGATTAAAGAAGGTTTAGGTGAAGACATGGGTAACCGTGAACGCATCCTAAAACTTCTACGTTTCTCAACTTCACAAAATGATGATGTTTCGACCTCACTTGAAGCCTATAAAGCACGTATGAAAGAAGGTCAAAAAGCAATTTATTTTGTTACTGCGGATAGTCTTGCTGCAGCTAAAAACTCACCACAACTTGAATTGTTCCGTAAAAAAGACATTGAAGTGTTATTGATGGCTGATCGTGTTGATGAATGGGCAATGGAATTTGTACATGAGTTTGACGGTACGCCAATGCAAAATGTATCAAAAGGTGCAGTAGACCTTGGTGATTTACAAGACGCAGAAGAGAAGAAAGCACTTGAAGCGGCGGCAGAACAATTTAAACCTGTAGTCGATAAACTTTCTAATGCATTGAAAGCTAAAACTAAAGAAGTTCGTGTAACGACACGTTTGGTCGATTCTCCTGCGTGTCTTGTAACAAGTGAAGGTGAACTTTCTCCACAATTGATTCGTATGCTACAACAAGCAGGTCAAGAAGTGCCGGAATCGAAACCAATTTTGGAAATTAACCCTGAACATCCTTTGGTAAAAAAACTTGAGGGTTCGGCGCAGTTTGATGATCTTGCGAATGTGATCTTCGACCAAGCCGTGATTGCAGAAGGTGGTTTACCTGCTGACCCTGCCGAATATGTAAAACGTATTAACAACCTATTACTCAAATAAGCAGTAATTTTTGTTGAGAGAGCCTATCGTAATGATAGGCTTTTTTATAGTTTATATTCGAATTATATAAAATAGAAAAAATATAATAGCCTAGTTATTTCAGATGTCAGTGGATAAGTCTGAACTTATCCACAATATGTAGAGTAATCAGTATCTAGATATTCAACGTGAGCTTAAAATAAAGCTTCTAAACGCAACAAAGCACTCGGATAGTGGCTTTTATCTTCCCGATGATCATTAAAATAATTCAGATCACCTTGCACATAAAACCATTCACGTAAAACGGGTTGACGCCACGAAATAAAGGGTCCCCAACTGTTTAGACGCAGATCATCATTATTATAAAACCCGCCTGTGTAAATACCATAGTTAAAACGGTTGCCTTGAAAAAATTGATGCTGTCGATAAGTTCTGTTATCCCAAGTGAGATCATCATCTTGATCATCGGCATAGGTGATATAAAACTGATTCGAAAGTAGTGCCTGATTTGGACGAGCATGGCTAATTTCTAAATTGGTACGTAAATAGTTTTCACTGTCGATACCATAACGATAAATTTGCTCTGCATGAAAATAAAAGTCATTTTCTAATGTCCATGTTTTTTCGGCTTTTAAACGGGCATAAATATCATCACCAGAACGAATACCTAAATCTACATCAGTTTCAAAAGGCAAGCTTTTTGAAATTTGTGACCAACGTAGGGCAATAGAGGCGTTGTCATCTTTAATTCGTTTGCTATCTATTGTTTTATTGGGATTATTGCCTGGATTTTCATTGGTAATCGCAATATTGTTCTGAATTTCATTATCTAAAGAATCATCACCAAAAACGACACTTAATCTATTTTCGAGTGTGGGTAATTTAATCCGTCCTCTAATTCTTGGTTTAATGTCATAGTCATCATGTTTATTCCATCGATTATCAACAATAACTCTGAGCGTTGCACTTGCGGGTTGCTCAGGGTTGGTTTCACCGAACCAATCATCCATTTTATGTGCTGTTCGGTCAGCCCAATTTCGTATCGATTTTTGTTGACGATCTGCCCAAGTCATATCTTCTGTGTCTTGAGTGGGCAATACGATGGATTGATTAGATTCCTCAGGAAAGAGTGTTGGCGTTGCATCAACCATTCGAGGAATTGCATCTGTCCACTTTAAATTTTGATCTTTAATTGATGGAATTTTATAGTCCGATTCTGTTTGAGCATGCACTGTCATGCTCAACAAGGAGGAGCAAACCAAGGGTAAAAACATGAAATAGATATTGTATTGTTTTATCTTCATAAATACCCCATTTTTTTGGGCTGAGAACAATAACTCAATCAATTGAATTGATAGATTGTAAAAGTATTCAGCAGATGACGTTTGAATTGGCTGAAAAAGTGCCAAAATCAAAGGGAATATTTAAGTTGTAGCAAAGATCTTTATAAATTGAAAGTTGTTATTTTAAATCAATTACATCATCTGTGTAATTGAGTGACTTATTTCAAATATAAACATAAAAAAAAGGAAACTAGTCGGACTAGTTTCCTACGCTAAAGCAAAAATTCTGTTGAGATGTATGTCATCAGCGTTAAAAATTGTAGGACAATTTTAAGATGTCATATTCTAATCTGAATATGACAGAAAAACTGTTTATAAGGTAGTCATAATGGGACATTTGTTTAAATACGATACAATAAAATGAGCTAAATCGTTTTGAATAGCGGTATATGAACAAATATCAGCTTACTTTCATGCATTTGTAGTTTATGTGACTTTAAGCCAAATTAGAAAACTAAAAATCCTCTACGGAAGAGGATTTAGTAAAAAGATGACTTAAATTAAGTTCATCAAAAAAAATAGAAACTTACAGCGCATGTTTAAGAAGAATCTACAGTTAAAGAATAAGTGATAATTTGATTAAAATATAGTCAAATATTGAAGAATTATATCTATCTTTTGTATCTTTATTCATGTTTTAGTAAATTATTAGCATACTGTAATGCACTTAAACCCATAATATTGTGGATTTAAGTGCAATGATTAAGACTTATTTTTCAGGAACGTCGCATTGATCATCATTGCAGACAGGTGCATCAGTTGATTGTTCTATAGTAGCTTGATCGGCGGTATTCAGTGTTTGTTCAAATACTTGTAAAAAAACTTCACGAGGTTGAGCACCTGCTAAAGCCACACGTTGATCAAAAACAAAGAAAGGTACGCCTGTTACTTTTAGCTGTTCATGTGCAACTTGCTCATCAAATTTAACAAAGTCAGCAAATTCGTCTGAATCGAGGACATCATCCACTTCTACAGGATTTAAACCAATACGTGAAGCAACATCTTCAAGTGTTTCACGTTCGCCAATAGGTAAGCCTTGCGTCATATAACTATAAAATAAAGCTTCTTTGGCTTCTGAGCCTAAGCCTTTGCTTTGTGCCAAATGCACAATACGGTGTGCATTAAAGGTATTGCCTGAGTTAGCATTTTCCCAGTTAAATTCAATGCCTTCAGCTTTTGCCATTTCCGCAATATTGCGTTGCATATCTTCTACTTCAGCAATAGTACGGTTATATTTTTGAGCCAAGCGTTCAGAGTTAGAAATTTCTTGGCGAGGTGGTGCTTCAGGATCAAGTTCAAAGCTATGCCAATGAATTTCGAGCTCAACACCCGCTTGTTCAGCAGCAGCTTCTAAACGTTTTTTTCCGATATAACAAAACGGACAAACGATGTCTGACCAAATATCTACACGCATAGCTTTCTCAAAATTTTATAAACAGATTGTAATTATGAGGGCGTTTCGGTCAGATTTAAAGTTTTGTAAATCGATTACTTATTTTCTAAGAAATAATAAGCTGCGGTTGTTCGTTTGATAAGTGTGAAAACACAACCAATGTTCATAATGATTAAAGCGCCGAACATGACAAAATCATGTTGCCACACATAATATTCGATTGCTGTCGCAAAACAGGCGACAGTGAGTAATGCCATACGATGTTGTTTCGCCATCGGTCCTGCAAAATTTGATGGTGCGCCCATAGAAACTGCTAATGTTCGGACATACGCTGTGAGTACAGCAAGTAAAGCGGCTAACCATCCAAGTTCTGCTCCCCAAACTGAGCTTAGAACGGAATATCCTGCAGCTATAATAATGAGTGGATCAGAAATACGATCAGGAATGTCATTAAATAATTCACCTGAAGCCGTTGATTTCCCACCTTCAATGGCGACCATACCATCAAATAAATTACACAATAACCTGCCTTGAATTAGAAGTGCAGCAGCGATTAGCCAAAATGGACGCATACTTAAATTTTGTGTTGAAAGCAGAAAACACATTGCGGATAACAAGGCAAAGACAATACTCAAAATTGAAATTTGATTGGGTGTAATTGACTTTTGACTAAGCCAACGTGCAACGTTTTTACTCAGTTGATTCCCTCGGACTTTGAGTGGTCGTCTTGCTTCACTTGGATCATGTTGTTGCATAGGTGATTACTCTGATTCTTAGGTCTTTTAGAGGTGTAAGTAAACAAACTGATATTGAAAATTATCTACGTTTGAAGATGAGGCTGATTTTTATAAGTACGGTAGAGTTTTAAATTGGTAAAGATGGCAAATAAAAATGCCACGGTGAGTACCGGCGCTAGGGTATACACTATAGAAGGTGTACCAATCAAATGATGCACAAGTATTAAAAAGCTCCCAGTTAGTAAAACTGTACAAACAGGTGGAAGACAAAGTTTAGCAAGATCATTTGTAAAATAATTGAATTGTTTATCAATTAAAAAAGTCATAAATAGTGTGATAACGAAGCTACAGATCCCTTGAGTTAAGCCTGAAATGATTCCGTGTTGTAGGCTATCCATTTTTGTATTGATATAAAATGTCCATCCACCCCAAAGCACGAAAGCAAGAATGGCTGAAATCACATTATAACTACGGGTGGTTTTTATGGTTTTCGTCATTTTTATCTATTATTCACGGCAAACTTTATAAATATATACCTTATATTTCATTAGATTATTACACCGTAAAATAATGTAACTCATTATTTTGATCAAAAAAAATACACAAATTTAACGTTTAAAGTTATGCTTCCTTATATAAAAAAGAGCATCAATATAGAGGTCGATATGCGCCGTTTTGTTATTTTCCTCATTGTTTTGATTGCCATAGTGGCATCTATTATGGGCTATCAACATTATTCATTGAAAAAAAATGAAGCTGAACGTCAAACTTTCGATTTGGTGATGTCTGAAAAAATGGAACAATTGTATGAACAGGCACAGGATTGGTCGAAACCCATTCAGCTGAATGTACATGATGAACGTTTACACGGTGACTATAAGGTATTGTCAGAGTTTGTATTGAATTATTGGGTAAAGAATGCTGAAACAAGGAATCAATACTTACGTGAATTAAAAACAGTGAAGTGGGATCAATTTTTAAATGTTAACCGTTTAGACAAGGACAGTAAGCAAGCCTATATAGAAACAGAATTAATGCTACAAACAGCACATCAAGCTTCAGAGAAGTATTTAAAACAAAATGAACTTAATAAAAATGAGGCGCTTGCTCAAGTTAAAAAGCTCGATATTGATCGTGAGTTACGTAAACCACTAGAAGAAAAATTAGAAAAAAATTTGAAACATGATCAAGAAAGTTCTTTGATTATGCTTGAAATACAAGTTTTTAATAAAGCAGATGAAATGTTAGCAATGCTAAAGAAGTATGAATGGGAGCGAAAAGGAGATCAAATTTTATTTAAGAATGATGCTCAAGTTAAACAGTTTAATGTGCTGTATCAGGATATTTTAAAATTATCAGCTCAAATTGAACAACGTAAAGAAGGTAATGCTGATGCTTTAGAAGAAGCGATATAGCAATTTACAACAATAAATAAAATAAAAAACCATTTTATTGAATATGTAATTCACAAATAAGGTGAAATCCATTTAAGTCAGATAGAGAAAAAGAGCTTGATGTTGAAAGATTAGTTGAATTTGGGG
>NZ_VXCQ01000026.1:0-19145 GCF_052850415.1 Acinetobacter sp. 1207_04
AGGTACAGATGCAGGAAACTATGAATTGACCACCAATGGCCAAGTCACAGCTAATATTGCCAAAAAACAAATCACAGGCTTAATTAGTGCACAAGACAAAGTCTACGATGGCACGACCAATGCGATTGTGAATGGTAGTCTGAACGGTGTAATCAGTGGTGATAATGTTGATATCACGGCACAAGGTCAATTTAGCGATAAAAATGCAGGCTCGAATAAGAATGTGAATGTATCAGGTGCTTTAAATGGTACAGATGCAGGTAACTACGTGCTTTCAACGAATCTACAAACCCAAGCTGATATAGCCAAAGCGAAAGCACATGTGATTGGAAATAATTTAACAGCTACATACAGTGGTCAGCAACAACATGTTTCTGGTTTTACTGTCAATGGTTTAGTTGGCGGCGAAACTGCATCTGTATTGACAGGTGTTACTGCTACAGGGGCAAATGGAACAAAAGTAGGGACATATGTCAATGATGTGAGCGGTAGTGATCAAAACTATGATCTAACCTTTAGCGCAGGAATGTTACAAATTACCGAGTCATTGGTAATACCTGAACCTCCAACACCAGAAAAACCGACTGTACCGAACATTCCTGCTACACCTAGCTTTGATTTTCAAGTTTATCAACGGGCAATTCAATTTGCACCTCGAGAACGTCAGTCGAAACAGTCAGATCAAATTGAAATCGAAATTATGGGTGATGGTATCAATATGGACGGTATTCAAACATTAACAGGGAGATTTTAATTATGTTTTATCCAAAGAAAACTTTATTGCTGAGTACGCTTGCCGTCAGTAGTTTTCCTGTAGTTGCAAATACCATTCCAAATATTCCAAATGCGGGTCAGTTGTTACAACAGCAGTCATGGCAACAATATCAGCCGCAAGCAGAGGTAAATATTGAAGAACCTCAGCAGATGCAGATCATGCCTGCTGATTCACAACAACAGATTCAGATTAAACAAGTGGTGATACAAGGTAATCAAAGTATTGCCACAGAAGATTTACACGCATTGGTCAAAGATGTAGAAGGTCAGGTATTGACGCTATCTGATTTGCAACAACTGACTAAAAAATTGACGGACTTTCATCAGCAACAGGGTTATTCATATAATCGAGCCTATTTACCTGTACAAAGTTTGGCTGATGGTGTTGTTAAGATCCAAATCTTGGAAGCAAGATATGATCGTATTCAGTTTAATAACCAAACTCGAACTGCAAATCACTTAATTGAAGGGATTTTAGCACCGTTACAATCAGGCGATATTATTGACTCAGCAACGTTGCAACAGCAACTAAAACTTCTGAGTCGTTTAAATGGTATTAAAATTCGTAATGTGATTAGTGCAGGACGTTATCCTGGAACAAGTGACTTAACTATTCATATTCAACCTGAAAAAACTTTAAATGGTTATGTTGGTCTTGATAATTATGGTAATGAATATACGCATGAACTTCGATTGAATGCAGGTGTTGCTGCGAATAATCTGCTCGGTTTGGGGGATCGGCTTAGTTTTGACGGAATGACCTCTGGAAATTTAAATTTTGGTCGTTTGGGTTATGAAGCGACGGTCAATGCTGCTGGAACACGTCTAGGTGCGAGTTATTCTGATCTCGATTATGAATTGGGTAAAGAATACAAAGCATTGGATGCAGTAGGGAATGCTCAGCAAGCGAGTATATGGCTTAGTCAGCCTGTATTGCTGAATAATCAAAGTGAAGTTGTACTTGGAGTGCAATATGACTTTAAACGCCTAGAAGATGATATTGAAGTTGCAGACCTTTATCGAGATCGAGATATTCATGTTGGACGTATTCGTCTAGATGCATCGCAGACCGATAATTTTGCTGGGGGTGGTTTAACTCAGTTTGGTGTTGCCGCAGATTTTGGTCATGTTAAATTTAAAAACGCAGCAACGGAAAAAGATGATTTAGCAACGGCTAATACACAGGGTAACTTTGTCGTAGCATCATTTAATGTGTCTAGATTACAAAATCTTGTAGACTCAGATACGCAACTTTATGCTGCGTTGCAAGCTCAGTTTAGCCCAGATAATTTAGATAGTGCGCAGCAGTTTAGTGTTGGTGGTTCTGCCAATGTTGCTGGATATGAAAATAGCGTATTAAGTGGTTCAACAGGCTATTATTTATTGGCTGAACTTCGACAAAGTTTATATGCTTCTTCAAATAACCAAGTCATCGGTAAAGTTTATATCGATACAGGAGAGGTAAAGCGCCAAGCGCATAAATGGAAAGGCTTAACTGGAGATAATCAAGAGCGTATCAATAGTGCAGGCTTGGGATTGAATTGGACAAATTCATCACAATGGGGCGCAGCGCTAACCGTTGGTTTCCCAATTGGGTCAAAACCAAAGAGTTTGGAACAGCCGAATGATGTTGAGTCATGGTTTACCATTACTAAGCATTTCTAAAAAATCATTATTTTATACAGTGGCGAAAATACGATATTATTGTATTTTCGCCATTTTTTATTTTGAATTATTTAGAATGATGTTGTTAAAAATTGAGTGTAATGATTCAAGGTGAAAATAAGTTTTAAAAATTAAGTATAAAAAAGTGACTTAATCAATAGGGTTGAAGCCTACAGAGCAAATCACATTATGTTTAACATATAATTTCAAGCATGTAACTTGTTAATATTTTGAGTTTTGAAAAAAAAGAAGTCATGATTTTTTTTAAATAACGAATGAAACCAAAATTTGTAATTGTAAAAAATAAGCAATTTGTATAAAAAATGAGTTATTGTCTTATAAATAGAACAATATGTCTTATAGCAAACGCTGACCCAATTTTCAAAAAGTTATAAAATTCACATAATAGATTAATAAGCACTGTGATTTCTTATGAAAGTTTTACATATCGATTCAAGTATTATGGGTGATGCATCAGTTTCACGCCAACTCACTCAACAAATTATTGCACAAGTACAAGCGAAACAAGCTGATGCTCAAGTTGAGTACTTGGATCTTGCAAAACAAGATATCCCACATTTGACGACTGAAATTTTAATGGGTCAAAATGCTGAACAAACTGCATTGGGTGGTCAAATTTTACAGCAATACCTTGATGCAGATGTGATTGTTGTCGGTGCGCCAATGTATAACTTTGGTTTGCCATCGCCATTAAAAGCATGGATTGATCGTATTAGTGTTGCAGGTAAAACATTTAAATATACAGAAAATGGTCCTGTGGGCTTAGCGGGCGAGAAAAAAGTATATATCGCAAGTAGCCGTGGCGGTGTATATGGTGATGACAGCGCACTTGATTTCCAAGAAGGTTTATTAAAAACTGTATTTGGTTTTACTGGTGTAACTGATGTGACTGTGATTCGTGCTGAAGGCGTGAACATGGGGACAGCAGCGAAAGATGCTGCATTGGCAAATACTACAGCGCAAATACAAGCAATCTGAATTCAAATCATCTGTATTTCGCTAGATTGAAAAATTTATAAATAAAAGCAGCTAAAAAGTTGCTTTTATTTTATCTGCATTTTTAAGCCAGTTTTATGCATCACTTTTTATGAAGGTTTTAACCAGCAAGTTCTAATTCATTGATGATTAAGTCAACACCTGTTGCAACTTTAATCTGTTGAAGCGTGACATCTGATGCCAGTTCAACGAGTTTAATGCCTTCAGCCGTAATATCCATTACACCCAACTCAGTAATAATACGATTAACCACGGCTTGACCTGTTAGTGGTAAGCTGCAATTTTTGACAATTTTAGGACTACCATCTTTTGCGGTGTGTTCCATTAAGACCACAATTTTTTGTACACCTGCAACCAAGTCCATTGCACCACCCATCCCTTTGACTTTCTTGCCCGGAATCATCCAGTTAGCAAGATCTCCTGTTTCAGAGACTTCCATTGCACCTAAAACAGCAATATTGACATGACCACCACGGATCATGGCAAATGATTCTGAGCTTGAGAAAAATGCAGCACCTGAGCGCGTTGTTACAGTTTGTTTTCCAGCATTAATTAGATCAGCATCTACTGTTTCTCGCGTAGGAAACTCACCAATGCCTAGTAAACCATTTTCTGACTGTAACCAAACATTGACGCCTTCAGGAATATAGTTGGCAACTAAAGTTGGTAAACCAATACCTAAGTTAACATAAAAGCCATCTTCAAGTTCGAGCGCAGCGCGTTGCGCCATTTCATTGCGAGTCCAAGCCATGATTTAAGCCTCCGTTGCTTTTAAAGTCAGTTGTTCGATGCGTTTTTCAGGTGTGCTATTGAGTACAATACGATTGACATAAATTCCCGGTAAATGAATATCATCAGGATCAATTTCACCAATTTCGACAATCTGTTCGACTTCTACAATGGTCAATTTTCCTGCCATTGCACAGTCAGGATTGAAGTTGCGCGCTGTTTTACGGAATACTAAATTTCCTGCTTTATCTGCTTTGTAAGCTTTAACCAGGGCAATATCGGCATTAAGCGAATGTTCTAAAATATAATTTTTACCATCAAATTCACGGGTTTCTTTGCCTTCGGCAATGAGCGTACCGACACCTGTTTGGGTGTAAAATGCAGGAATGCCAGCACCACCTGAACGTAATTTTTCAGCAAGTGTGCCTTGTGGTGTGAGTTCTACTTCAAGTTCGCCATTTAAGTATTGGCGTTCAAATTCTTTATTTTCACCAACATAAGAGGCAATCATTTTTTTAATTTGTTTGGTTTCAAGCAATTTACCTAAACCAAAACCATCAATTCCAGCATTATTTGAAATGCATGTTAAGCCTTTTACACCTGTTTCTTGCAACGCATCAATCAGTGCTTCGGGAATACCACACACGCCAAAACCACCAACGGCGATGATTTGATTATCGGCAACGATATCTGCCAATGCAACTTGTGCATTTGCGACAACTTTATTCATCCTGATTACCTTGAGTCCTTGTATGGCTTTATTATTAGCAAGGCTGAATCAGTTTTGGAAATTGAATATTTTAAAGGCGTGATTAAAAAAACTCATTAATTTAAAAATGATGCTTGAGCATGATGTCGATAAACTCTGCTGATGCATTAGAAAGTTCTGTATCTTTTTGATAAATAATACCCACAGGTGGTGGGATTTCACCTTCAACCAATTCAATTAAAACATTCTGCTGTTGATCAATAAAATGTTGAAAACGTCGTGGAATGGCGCTGACCCCCATACCAAAAGCGACAAAGTGAGATAGAGAACTAATTTGATGACATTCTACTTTTAAATCTAAAACCATCTGATTTTTATGACAGTTTTCTTCAATAATATGCCGAATAATGGAAGGGTTTTGTAAGGTGATAAAGGGATGAGCGCAAAGTTGCTGCCAAGTGACGCTTTTTTGCTGTGCAAGTACATGATCTTTCGGGACTAAGGCAAGAAAATCTTCTTGAAAAAGTGGTTGAAAAATCAATTGATGATTGACAGGTGGTTCAAAGCAAATACCAATTTCAAATATACCTTGTTGCACATTTTCAATGATTTTTTCATTGGTTACATCATGAATTGAAAAACTAATATTTGGATGATTTTTAGAAAATTCATGCATCACCGCAGGTAAAACTGCATGTGTAGCGAATGGCATAGATGCAATATTTAGCGTACCTCGATGTAATTTAAAGCGTTGTTTGACATCCTTTTCCATATCTTCCCAATTTGCCAATAATTTTCTGGCATAGGGAATTAAGGACTGTCCCTCAAGAGTTAAATCGACACGGCGTGTATTGCGTTTAAAGAGTTTGCCACCCAATTCTTCTTCTAAACTTTTAATACTCAGACTTAAAGCAGATTGGCTTAGACATAATTCTTCGGCAGCATTGGCGTAATTTAATGTGCGTGCAAGGACTAAAAAGGCTTTTAATTGTTTAAGCGTCATGCTTGATCCTTTGTCATCGATTTAGAGTCAATAATTTGAGTCAAAACATTAGATTTAATATCTAAATTAATCGGTGGAGTGATTATGCCATTCATCAACAAAATCAGCGAGTCATTGATATGGTTTTAAGATTAATAGCATATAAATAAAGACAACATAAAAAACAAAAAAAAATCAAAATTCAGAAAATTAGCTTCATTCAATAATCATGCTTATGGACATAGGCTCTCAGGTATTTAACTTCGCAATTTTTAAGATATTTTTATGAATTATTTAGCTTTTAATATTCTATTTTCGATTGAGTCTTAATATTTAAAAAACACTAAAATTGATTAACAATTCGATTCTATATTAAATATTTTTAACGTGATTAATCGTGTAATACAAAAGTCGATGATGCGACAAAGTATTGTGTCGTAAAAGGATAAGTCTGTGTCGTCAAATGTAAAGTGGGTCTGTTGAGAGTGTTGTAATTTGAGTCAATGAAGTTGAAGCACAATAATCAAAAGATGGATAGGGATATGACATTAACCAAAGCGATTCGTTTCTATGAAACAGGAACTCCTGATGTATTGCGTTACGAAGGCGTTGAAGTCGGTGAGCCAAGTGTGGGTGAAGTACGTATTCGCCATGTGGCGGTCGGTTTAAACTATGCCGATACTTATTTTCGTAATGGAACGTATAAAATTCCAATGCCAAATGGCATGGGCGTAGAAGCATCAGGTGTCGTAGAGCAAGTGGGTGAAGGCGTAACCAATGTACAAGTTGGTGACCGTGTGACCTATACAGGATTTATCAATACTTTGGGTGCATATAGTGAAGAGACACTCGTGCCTGCCAATGCTTTAATTAAGTTGCCTGAAGGTATCTCTTGCGAAACTGCAGCAGCTATGACGATGCGTGGTTTGACTTCGGCATATTTGATTCGCCGTATTTATGACTTTAAAGCAGGTGACTCAATCCTTCTACATGCAGCAGCAGGTGGTGTAGGTCTGATTGTTGCTCAATGGGCAAAATTACTTGGTTTAACTGTGATTGGTACAACATCTTCAGAAGAAAAAGCAGCGATTGCTCGTGCGCATGGTTGTGATCATGTCATTAATTATAGCCATGAAAATGTGGCTGAACGTGTACGTGAATTAACGGGTGGTGTTGGTGTGAGCGTTGTATTTGACAGCGTAGGTAAAGATACCTTTATGTCATCTTTAGACTCACTTAAGCGCCGTGGTTTATTGGTATGCGTTGGAACAGCTTCGGGTGCAATTCCCCCATTTGATCCAGTGTTATTGGCAATGAAAGGCTCATTATTTGTGACTCGTCCTGCGCTTGCAGACTACATTGCTGACCCTGTTGAAAAACAAGCTTTAGCCAATGAACTATTTGATCATGTCAGTAGCGGTCGTATCAAAATTGAAATTAATCAGCGCTATAAACTCGAAGATGCAGTACAAGCACATCGTGATTTAGAAGCACGTAAAACCATTGGATCATCTATTTTTGTGATCTAAGTTTTACCGAACTGAATTTTGCTAGAAAGGATTTCTTATGCAAATTAAACAACTTACCTGCAATATAGGCGCAGAATTAAACGGTGTGAACTTGGCAGATGCCATTCATGATGATGCGCTGTTTACTGAAATTCGCAGTCAACTCTTACAGCATCGGGTTTTGTTTCTACGTAATCAAAACTTAACTCGTGCTGAGCATGTCGCTTTTGCTGAGCGTTTTGGTCAGTTAGAAAGTCATCCTGCGTTAGGAAGTCATCCTGAGTATCCGGGCTTAGTACAAATTTATAAAAGCCCAGAGAGCCCAATTGACCGCTATGAAAATGCGTGGCATAGCGATGCAAGTTGGCGCCAAATTCCACCAATGGGTGCTGTATTGCGTTGTGTCGAATGCCCAACGGTGGGTGGAGATACCATGTGGACCAATATGGTGATGGCATATAACAATTTGCCTGAAGATATTAAGGTGAAAATTGCCGATTTACGTGCATATCACAGTATTGAAGCAAGTTTTGGTGCGGCAATGCCAATTGAAAAGCGTTTAGAGCTGAAAGCACGTTTTCCTGATGCAGAGCATCCAGTGGTGCGTACACATCCAGAAACAGGTGAGAAAATTTTGTTCGTGAATTCATTTACGACACATTTTAGTAATTATCACACGAAAGATCGTGTGCGTTTTGGACAAGATGCGAATCCAGGTGCAGCAGATTTATTACGCTATTTAATTACTCAAGCCTCAATTCCTGAATACCAAGTACGTTGGAGCTGGGAGCCGAACAGTATTGCGATTTGGGATAATCGTAGCACACAGCATTATGCGGTGATGGATTATCCTGCTTGCCATCGAAAAATGGAACGTGCAGGCATGATTGGTGATGCAACATATTGATCGCCGATAAAGTAAGAATTGAGTGAATGGAACACTCATTTTAATGGATTAAACGTCTTAGAAAAAAGATTAGGAGCAACTCATGCAATTTTTAGATGATTCTTTACACCCAGAAAATATGGATAAAGTAGTTATTACGGTAGCACCGTATGGTCCAGAGTGGGCGCCTGAAGATTTCCCTGAAGATATTCCTGTCACAATGGAAGAGCAAATTGCGAAGGCCGTTGAATGTTACGAAGCGGGTGCAACCGTTCTACATTTACATGTGCGTGAATTGGACGGTAAAGGTTCAAAGCGTTTATCTAAGTTCAATGAACTGATTGCAGGTGTACGTGCAGAAGTTCCTGACATGATTATTCAGGTTGGTGGTTCTATTTCATTTGCACCTGAAAGCGAAGGTGAAGCGGCTCTATGGTTGAGTGATGATACACGTCATAAATTGGCTGAATTAGACCCTAAACCTGATCAAGTGACGGTTGCTGTGAATACCACGCAAATGAATATTATGGAGCTTTTATATCCTGAATATTTAAAAGGAACATCACTTGAGCATCCTGCAATTCAAGCAGCTTATTCAGAAATGACAGTTCCTGCGGGACCTGAATGGTTGATTGAACATTTGAAGCGTTTATCAGCAAATGGTATTCAACCACATTTCCAATTGACAGGCATGCATGGTCTGGAAACGCTTGAACGTATGGTGCGTAAAGGTCAGTACATGGGTCCAATGAACTTAACTTGGATTGGTATTGGTGGCGGTTTTGATGGTCCAAACCCATTCAACTTCTTTAACTTCCTGAACCGTGTTCCAGATGGTTGTACATTGACTTCAGAATCATTACTGAAAAATGTCTTACCATTTAACACGATGTCTATGGCAATGGGTATGCATGCACGTGTGGGTAATGAAGATACAATCATTAACCATAAAGGTGAACGTTTCGGTTCGGTTGATCAGATTAAGCAAACAGTACGCATTGCGCATGAGTTAGGTCGTGATATTGCGAGTGGTCAAGAAGCACGTGAAATTTATCGTATTGGTGTGCAGTACGATAGTATTGAAGAAACCTTATTGGCAAATGGCATGGCTCCGAATCGTGTTGCAGGTCAAAAAGGCGTACCACAACGTAAATGATCTAAAACCTGAGTCACAAGGATATAGGGCTTGGGTTGCAATAAATAAGCGGGGATAAGTGTTTTGGCTAAAACGATCCTCGCTTTTTAGGCTCTAAAATAAACATTATAAAAAATACATGGAGGTTGTATGAATGCACATCAAGCATTAGATGCACAGACGGATACATCAATGGGTATTCCTCGTCGTTATGCATGGATTGTTTTTGCACTCACATTTGGTTTACTAATTTCAGACTATATGTCTCGTCAGGTTTTAAATGCAGTCTTTCCACTATTAAAGAGTGAATGGATGTTGACGGACAGTCAACTCGGTTGGCTCAGTGGCATTGTGGCACTTATGGTCGGGTTACTGACTTTACCTTTGTCCTTTCTTGCCGATCGTTTTGGTCGAGTGAAAAGTCTAACCATCATGGCGGTGCTTTGGAGTCTAGCAACTTTAGGTTGTGCACTTGCAGAAAATTACGGGCAAATGTTTACGGCTCGTTTCTTGGTCGGTGTCGGTGAGGCTGCTTATGGCAGTGTAGGTATTGCTGTTGTTATGACAATTTTCCCGAAAGAAATGCGTGCAACTTTAGCCAGTGCCTTTATGGCAGGTGGGATGTGCGGTTCTTTCTTTGGTATGGCACTGGGTGGTGTACTTGCGGAACATTTTGGTTGGCGTTGGGCATTTGGTGGTATGGCTGCATTTGGCTTAATGCTCGCATTGTTATACCCAATAGTGGTGAAAGAGAAGAAAATTAATCCATCGGGTCAGGCATATACCAAAGAGCAACAACCGATTAAAGTGAAGAACGCACTAAAAACACTGTATTCATCTCATACCGTTGTTGCAACTTATATTGGGAGTGGCTTACAGCTCTTTGTTGCTGGTGCGATTATGGTTTGGATGCCAAGTTATCTGAACCGTTACTATGCAATGCCGACAGATAAAGCGGGTGTTGTCGCAGCGATTATTGTGCTTGGTGGCGCTATAGGTACAGTGATTTGTGGCATGTTATCCGACCGTTTAGGGCGTGAACGTGCCGACCGTAAAACAAGTTTGGCGATTGCTTTTTGTTTAGGAAGTTGTTTACTACTTTCTGCTGCTTTTGCTATTCCAACAGGTACAGCGCAAATCGCTTTGCTGTGTTTAGGTATCTTTATTGTGATTGGAACCAACGGACCATCTATGGCAATGGTCGCAAATTTAACTCATCACTCAGTGCACAGTTCTGCTTTTGCGACATTAACGATTGCCAATAATTTATTGGGCATTGCACTTGGACCATTAGTGATTGGTAAAATTTCAGATCATGTTGGTTTACATGATGCATTTCAGCTTATGCCATTTATGAGTATTTTATCTGCTGCGGTTTTTTTCTATGCAAAACGTCATTATCACAGCGATATTATTCGTTTAACTGAGCAAGGGTTATTGCCACCAAGTGCGCCACAGCAAAACAAATTGGATTCATAAAAAGATGTCACGTCATTTAACAGTAGATATATTTTTTGATTTTATCTGTCCTTGGTGCTTAATTGGTAAGCGCCAATTGCAGGTTGCATTGCTTAAACTGAAGGAAAATAATCCTGATGTTGAAGTTATTCTCAGTTGGCATGGCGTTCAGTTATTGCCTCATATAGCTGCTGAAGGTGTACCATTTGATGCATTTTATCAGCAACGTTTGGGCAGTCCTGAAGCGGTACGAATGCGTCAATCACAAGTTCGCCAAGCGGCAAATGCTGTAGATGTAGACATTGATTTTTCTAATATTAAATTGATGCCCAATACTGCTAAAGCCCATCAGCTTTTAGCAATGGCAATTCAATTCGGTACAGCTACACAAATTGATCAATTGCTTGAACGTTTATTTTCAGCCTATTTTCATTTATCCGAAGATTTAGGGAATAGTGAAAATTTACTGAAGATTGCTCAGTCTTGTGGCTTTGACACAGATGTCATCAACAATACATTGGGACAACTCAATCAACCCTTTAATTCTGCAAATACAGGATCCAATGGCGTTCCCTATTTTATTTTTAATCAACGTTTAGCGGTTGCAGGAGCGCATCCCGCAGAAACATTGTACAACGCAATGCTTGAGGCACTCGTAACACAAGGATAAGTGACATGACAGCTCGATTTCAGGTTCCTCAGGAAAAAATACCGACATCTGGTGCAAGAGCATTTTTGAAAGTTGATGAAAAATTCCTCGTACTTTTTAATATAAATCAACAGTTTTATGCCATTGATGACAGTTGTCCACATCAGGGTGCATCATTATTTAGTGGAAAGCTTGAAGGTAAATCCCTTCAATGCTGTGCACATGGTTTAAAGTTTGATTTAGAAAGCGGCTATATGTTGAATTCGACGCATCTGAAAATGACATCTTATCTGGTTGAAGTGATTGAATCAGATGTTTTTATTGTGATGGACTCGGGAGCGTAAAATGACAAATACGATGAATTTGAGTCAGCGTACTCGTGAATTAATGCCGGGTTTCATTGTGAGTGCTGTCGTGGCTGCTGCCGCATGCTTTCTTTCGGAACATTATGGTGCCCCCGTGATGTTATTTGCTCTATTACTTGGTATGGGTTTGAACTTTCTTGCCGATGACACCAAGTGTAAGGCAGGGATTGAATTTACAGCCCGTACGGTTTTACGTGTTGGAATAGCTTTACTTGGTATGCGAATTACCCTGAGCCAAATTACTGCTTTAGGGTGGCAGCCGATTGCATTGGTTTTAACTTTAGTGGCTGTGACCATTACTGTATCAATTGTTGTGGCAAAAATGCTTGGTTTTGAACGTTCGTTTGGTATGTTAACGGGTGGTGCAACAGCAATTTGTGGTGCATCTGCTGCTTTAGCCTTATCTGCTGCTTTGCCTAATCATCCACAAAAAGAAAAAGCGACTTTATTTACCGTCATTGGGGTGTCTGCATTATCCACTTTAGCGATGATTGTTTATCCGATGATTGCAAATTGGTTAGAGTTTTCCCCACAACTCGCAGGTGTGTTTCTAGGTGCGACCATTCATGATGTTGCACAGGTCGTGGGTGCAGGTTATAGCATGTCGACTGAAACAGGTGATACTGCAACAGTTGTTAAACTCATGCGTGTAGCCATGTTACTTCCTGTGATTATTTGCGCTGCGATGTTTACACGTATGCAAGGTGCAGAAACAGGCGGAGAGCGACCACCATTATTGCCATGGTTTGCTGTTGGTTTTCTAATTTTGGCATGTATTAACAGTACAGGTTGGGTACCGACAATTGTTCAAGGTGGTGTAAATGAAATGTCACGTTGGGCACTTATTATTGCAATTAGTGCATTAGGTATGAAAACACGAATCAAAGAATTAGCTTCAGTTGGTATTAAGCCTATTTTATTCATGGTGAGTGAAACAATCTTCCTTGTAGTTTTGGTTGTACTGTTAATGCGTTGGTGGTTTTAATTGACATTATATTTTTTAAAGAAAAATAAGTATTAGTATGTTTCCCCCTCCAAATGGTTTGTTTCTACATTTGGATTTTTTTATTTTAATAATAATGAGTTAGTTAGAAATGAGCGATGTAAAAAAAGACTTGGATTGTTAAAACTCAAGTCTTTTAAAATTACCTATATATTTAGACGATTAATTTAATAATGCTTTATTTTTATTACGCCAATTGATTGGTGCGACACCAAATTGGCTGATAAACCAACGGGTAAAGGAACTCGGTGTTGAGTAGCCTAAAATGTCCGAAACTTGACCCAATGAATAATTCAAATTTTGTAAATAACGAAATACTAAATTGCGTCTAACATCATTGATTAAATGGCTAAAACTGGTTTTATAAACTTCTAAACGACGTTGTAACGTACGAACATTCATGCCATGTGTTTGTGCAATTTGATCAATAGTTGCGCGACCCATAGGCAACAATAAATAGATACTTTTACGAATATCAAAAATCATTGAAGACTCCCTATCATCTGGCAAAATATCGAGGAAGCGTTGAGCGTGTTCTGCCATAGCGGTATTGGCTTGGGGGTTGGTTGTATCAAGTTCAGCAGCAGTACAGACAATACCATTGAACTCACTGCCAAATTCAAGTGAACAACCAAAAATGCGTTTATGTACAGATAAATCTTTTGGTGCGTTATGGGTAAAGTGAATACTCAGCGGACGCCATTTATTGGGTAAAAGGGCAGCACAGAAGCGATGCATAATGCCCAAAGCTAATTCAGTCGATTGACGGCTATATTGAGATTCTGCAGAAACCACTTCTTCACGGATAATGACTGTGTTGCCGACTTCTTCAATATAGATTGCGAGAGAATTATTGATAATATTACGATAACGAACAATGGTTTGAATTGCATCACGCAAGGTATGTTGATAGCTGAGCAATAGGCTAATTTCACCAAAATCGGAAATTTGTCGCTGTTCTGCCATATGTAAACCAAACGATTCACAACCGCTCATTTGTGCAGATTGTTCGAGCAGAGCAATGGCTTTATCAACAGGAATACGTTGCTTTGAATCATGCAATTGGCTTTGACATAGTCCAACATCAGATAATAGTAGATAAGGATTGATGTTGAATTGCTGCGTGACGTCTAAATAATTTTTTAGAACGGCAGTATGTGCAAGAGGAACCATCTTGTTATCTCCTTGTTTTTAAAATTAACCAATCCTTGATTAATTCATTTATAAATGATGCGATCGTTTAGATAGAACTATTTTGTGATCGAATCAGCTTAAATCTTGAAGTCATAATATACACATATTTTAATCTAAAAATCCTACTTTTGATTATTAGAATTTCCTGAGTTAGTTATTCAATAGTTTTATATACATTGTCATTAAAAGATAAGTCGATGTCGCCTAAAGTGTATTTTAAAAAAAGTTGAAACCGTATTGTTGATGTGAAATGGAATTCAGTTTTGCTCCTTATATGAGCATTTTCTCAGGGTATAGAGATGGAAAAAATTTTCACACAAGCAACCGTTTTGATTATTCCTGGTTTAAGAGATCATGTTGCAGAACATTGGCAAACTTTACTTGAAGCCCGACTTGAAAAAGTACGTTCAGTGCCACCTTTACAGATTGATAAACTCAATTGTGCGAAGCGTGTTGAAGCGATTCAAGCGGCGCTTGATCAGATTACAGGTCCTGTGATTTTGGTTGCACATAGTGCAGGTGTGCTCATGACTGTTCATTGGGCTGCTAAACATCAGCATAATATTCAAGGTGCATTGTTGGTGACACCACCTGATTTAAATCAGAGTTGGCCTGCAAATTACCCAAGCCCTGACACTTTACGTCAAGAAGGTTGGGATCCAGTTCCTATGCAAGTTTTACCATTTCCAAGCATTGTGGTGGGAAGTAGTAATGATTACTTAGCAAGTGCCGATGCTGTTGAAGATATGGCAAAAGCATGGGGTACTGAGTGGGTGAATTTGGGTGAAGTTGGACATTTAAACCCAGTCGCAGGTTATGGACCTTGGCCACAAGCTGAAGCATTCATTCGTCAACTCGATAAAATTTGAAGAGATATTTACGTGTAAGGCCTTGGGCTGAAGTTATCGTCATGGGTTACTTCAGCCATTTTTTAAGATCGTAAAAATATAAAACCAAGTCATCATTAGAAATAACCAATTGGGTGATTTAAATGTGAAATAGGGCATTTGAAACAGCCGATTTAAATTTTAAGCCAAAGGATGGCTTTTAAGGTCAAACGTATATAGCGCATAGATATGCACATTTTTCGTTGTAAATGATCTTTAGTTGTAAATAGTTTCTCGTTGTTTTTGTTCATGATTTTTAGTTTTATCTCATGGTTCGCATTATGCAAGCCGGTCGAAAAACATCATATCTATATGGAGATGATATGGTTACTCAGCGTTTATTTTTACAAAAAAAGTATCCTTCTATTTTAGCAATGCGACACCTCAGCATCTGCATCGGTTTGGTTTTTACTGCGTCAAATGCTTCAGCCTTTAGTTATGATATTAATAAAGATTGGAAATTTGAAACCAATACAAATTTAAGTATAGGGCAAAGCTTTAGTACCCAAGACCCCGATGGTGCTTTGTTATATAAGCCAGATGCGGTGAGCATTGGCAAAGAAGGCTCAAGCGTTGATATCAATGGAGATAATGGTCGAGCTAACTTTGAAAAAGGTGATGCGATTTCGCAAATCGTCAAAGGTTTAACAGAATTTAAGTTGAATGGAAAACAACAAGGTGCGGTACTCAGCGCAAAATATTGGTATGACCATGCCTATGAAACAGGCAAAGGCGATTTCACCACATTTGATGATTCAGCTTGGCCAAGATTGGTTAAATTTAAAGGGATTGATTTATGGGATGCATATATTTGGAAAAATTTTCAATTTGAAAACTCAAAGAGCTTAGATTTAAAACTGGGCAAACACGCTTTAAATTGGGGGAAGTCCCAATTTTTCCAAAATGGTCTAAACTCGGTGAGTGCATTTGATTATGCTGCAATGAACCGTCCAGGTGGAGATGTTAAAGAACGTATTATTCCAGTAGAAATGTTCTCATTTGTTGCAGGCTTAACCGATAAAACCAAAGTTGAAGGTTTCTATCAATTTAAATTTAGACCTTCGGTAGTAGATGGTTGTGGTACATTCTTTGAAGTTTCTGATGTCTTTGCTGAAAATTGTGGACCATTGATGATTGGTGGACCAGGCTTTACAACGGATCAAGCCACAAATGGACCACTTGATTTTACGGTTGCTCGTTTACCAAGTGAATATGCCAAAAATAGTGGTCAATATGGTCTTGCTATCAAACAAACTATTCCAAGTTTAAACAATGCGGAGCTTGGTGTGTATTATGCAAATTATCATAGTCGTATTATGCACTTTGATGGTATCACGGTAACACAGCCAGGTGCTGCCAATTATCATACCGCTCGAATTCTTTCTGTTTATCCAGAAGATATTGAAATGTATGGTCTGAGTTTGACAGGTAAAGTCGGCAAGACCGCAATTTTCAGTGAATTAAATTATAAACCCGATATGCCACTTCACTTTAATAGTACGGATATGGTGTATGCACAGGCTTTATTTAATGACACACCACTGACTGCGGCGGGCGAAACTTTAGAACTCGGTGAGCGCATAAATGGCTTTGCACGTGTACCTGTTACGCAGTTTACTTTAGGTGCGGCAAATACGATTCCAAATATACTTGGGGCGAGTGCATTATCTCTAGTGGGCGAGTTGGGTGTAAATCATATCGGTGATACAGATCAGTATCATTTTGGGCGCAGTGGTGCCTTTGGTCGTAGTGGGTTGTCGACAGGGGCTTATGATCCTGCAAAATTAGATACCTACTGTATTGCACCAAAAACAGGTCAATTGTCTGATGGTGAAATTCATGAGCTCAATGAGAAATATTGTAATGATAAAGGATTTTTTGAAGAGTGGTCGTTTGGTTATCGTGTGCGTGGTGCATTGAGTTATAACGATTTACTGCCACAAACGACAGTTACACCAAGTTTAATGTTCCGTCACGATGTGAGTGGCTATGGTCCTAATTTCCAAGAAGGACAAATGGCAGTGAGTGCAGGTGTGTCTGCAACGTATCAAAAGAAATATATCACAGAGCTTTCATATACCAATTTCTTTGGCTCAAATGAATTTAGTGTTTTAGATGACCGTGATTTTGCATCATTGGTGTTTAAAATGAATTTCTAGGATTTTGATATTTATTTTTAAAAACCGAGATCTTTAACATACTCTCGGTTTTTATTGATTAGGGCACTATGAAATTTGTTTATTGTGGTCAAATGATAAAGATTTGACGTTAAATGATAAGTGAGTATGTGAACATTACGCTAATTTAACAGCCAATTCGGGATGAAATGATGCACAGAAATTTAAAAATAAGTGCATACGGCTAGAAAAGGATGTAGTAATGAATGGAAATATGATGTCTCAACCGCTTTTAATCAGTAGCTTGATTGAGCATGCACAAAACTACCATGCAGATACTGCCATTATTTCAAAAAATACTGATGGTTCAATGACGCAGAGCGATTGGGGCGAAATCGCCAATAATTCAAAACGCTTTGCCAATGCACTTAAAACCTTTAATTTATCTGTAAGTGATCGTGTCGCAACCATCGCTTGGAATAATCATCGTCACTTAGAAAGTTGGTATGGCATTTCGGGCAGTGGTTATATTTGTCACACCATTAATCCGCGTCTTTTCCCTGAGCAGCTAACCTTTATTATTAATGATGCCGATGACAAAGTTCTGATTTTTGATAAAACTTTTTTAAATTTAGTTCTTTCAATTCAAGCGACATTATCATCAGTAGAGCATTATATTTGTCTTGATGCTTATGATGAAGCAATCAAAACAGCACTTCCTGAAGTACAGTTTTATGATGATTTAATTGCAACGCAATCGAATCATTTTGATTGGCCAATGTTTGACGAAACTAGAGCCAGTTCATTGTGCTATACCTCAGGTACGACAGGTAATCCAAAAGGGGTTTTATATAGTCATCGTTCAACGGTATTACACAGCTATGCAGTGAGTTTACCCGATTCATTTAAATTGTCGGCAACTGATCGAATTTTACCTGTTGTTCCGATGTTCCATGTCAGTGCATGGGGAACGCCATATGCGGCTGCAATGGTTGGGTGTAGCTTAGTGCTTCCAGGACCAATGTTGGATGGTGCAAGTTTGGTTCAATTGATTGATGATTATCAAGTGACGACAGCACTCGGTGTGCCGACCATTTGGCAAGGTTTACTCAATGCTGCACAGCAGTCAGGCACACAACTTAAAAGCTTAAAACGTAATGTTGTAGGCGGTGCATCATGCCCACCATCAATGATTCAAACCTTCAAAGCTGTATATGACTGTGAAACCATTCATGCATGGGGAATGACTGAAACAAGTCCATTAGGCTCAGTCAATCAAATGAAAGCCAAGCATTTAACATTGTCAGAAGAAGAACAATTTAAGAGCCGTTTCTCACAAGGTCGTCCACCTTTTGGCGTAAAGCTGCGTATTACTGATGCTGAAAATAGCACCAATGAAATACAACGTAATGGCAAAACAGCAGGCAATTTACAAATTCAAGGACATTGGATTGTCGATACCTATTTTGGTAAAGATCAATCAGCTTTGACCTCAGATGGTTGGTTTGATACGGGTGATATTGCAACCTTAGATCAAGATGGTTATTTGAATATTAGTGACCGTTCAAAAGATTTAATTAAGTCAGGCGGTGAGTGGATTTCATCTGTAGAGCTTGAAAATATTGCTATTGCACACCCTGAAATTGATATTGTCGCAGTGATTGCAGCACCCCATCCAAAGTGGGATGAACGTCCAATCTTGATTGCTAAAAAATCGCTAGAAAGTCAATTAACAGAAAAAGATGTACTCGATTTTTACATCAATAAAATAGCGAAATGGCAGATTCCAGATAAAGTTATTTTTGTTACTGCAATGCCTTTAGGTGGTACAGGTAAAATCTTGAAAAAAGATTTACGTGATCAATATAACGCCGTGTTGCTTGAAGCTTAAGGCTCAGAAAATATAGCAAAAAGATTCAACAGATTGAAAAGGATTTAATCAGATTGAGCCTGTGTGATCGAATTTGAGGCAGGCTTGATCTCAAACTCAAGACGTTATGAAGCTCTTTTAAACTTCTAGACGTCATTGCAATGGAAATAATGATGAACGAACAAACATCTGCAGGT
>NZ_VXCQ01000027.1:0-10089 GCF_052850415.1 Acinetobacter sp. 1207_04
TACTTTATTACCAGCATTTATACCGCCAGTCTTGCTAATACTCGCTGTATTTGGCGTCTGTGTCGTACCATCCGCATTAACGAATTGCATACCATCTTTGGTAACACTCAATCCGCCTGTTGCATCTTTTACAACCAAGCCTGAATTATCAAGTTTGCTATTCCCTGTGGTAACACTATCAATAGTAATATTTTTAGCTAACTTAACTGTAAGTGTGTCCGTCCCATTAGAAACAACACCAATATTATTATCAGCGAGTTTTGTTGTATCTGTTACACCACCTACAATTTTTGAGGTTTCCCCAATTTTTCTAGCGAAATTATTTCCAGTCGTTACTGAGTTTGTTGTACTAACATCACCCTCATATTTAAGATTCGTTGCTTTTAACTGTGCAACTGTTACAGCATCTGTATCTTCAGCACCATCCGCTAAATTTTGAATACGACGTTTTTGTGTATCAGAACCTACGGAAACTACACCTACAGCAGCTGTAGTAGCCTGATTTGTAAGGTATGCCGCTTTTGACATCGCGATTGTTTTTGAATTATTCCCTAATGCAACTGAATTATCTAAACTTGCATTTGCACTATTACCAACTGCTATACCGCTTTTAATATTACCAGCTGTTGCATCATTACCAATTGCAATACCGCCGTCCGTGCGTAAATATCCAGCATTATCAGCATTTGCACCTGTACCTAGTGCAATACTATACGCATATGCTTTTGTATCTTGCCCAATTGCTATCGCATTAACATCAGCTACTCCTCCTGATCGACCAGCATCTGCATTTGCTCCAAGTGCAATACTATTATTGGAAATAGCTCCAGCAGTATTTCCTAAAGCTATTGCATTTGCACCACTCGCTGTTGCGATATTCCCCATTGCAATACTAAAATCACCTGTAGCGTAGCTTTGACGCCCCATAGATATTGCAGTATTACCATTCGCTTGGTTAGCAGTACCAATAGATGTTGAAGATAGACCATTTGCCGTATTGCCTGTTCCTAGCGCTACACCATAAGAACCTGCAACAGAGTTACCTAATCCAATAGCATAACCTGATGTTCCATTTGTTCCAGTAGCAACCACATTGTAAGCACCAAGAGCTAGTCCTCCACTGCCATCTACACTCGCTTGTGCTCCAATTGCAATGCTTGTAGCTAGTACAGTTCCACCATTCATGACATAGGCAACATTTCCACTGCCTGCTCGACGATCTAGTATTCCCTGATTTGTGGTAGTTACTGCCGAAGCACTAGCATTACCATTTGCAGTTTTTGTACCCCCATCTTGATAAGTATAGGTATTTGTTCCTATAGCAATACTACCATTACCAGCCGTCCCATAAGAACTATTCCCAGCCCCCGTTCCTGTATTATTCCATGCGGCCATCGCATTTGGACTAAAAGTTACCATCAAGGCAACAGTTGTAGCACCAATAATTACCGTGACTTTAGAAGATTTTGTTTTACCTTTAGCGAGTTCAGACACTGCAACCCACGTCCCCAAAGTAGCATTCCAGATGACTTTATAAATCTTGTTCATTATGTATTCCTATTGGTTCGTGGTTGCAGAATATTTTTTGGTCTGCAAACACTCATTAGTTTTCGCTACAGAATTGTTCTGTAACTTGATCTTTTTTTGCTTATTCCTTTTCAAACTACAGATTGTTATTACCTGTAGTCTTGTGTTTTTTGTGTGCGTAGATTTTTATACCCCTTACTTTTGCACATAATTCATACAAACCGTTTCCCTTATTTAACAATCTGTTCACAAAAAAAGCAATCAATTTTATGTGAAATAATTGGCTTTTTTATTTCAAAAACGTCACTAGCATCCACTATGTTCATTTTCCATTAAATTCATTATGTTTATTAATATATATATTTGATTCAAAATATTAAAAAATACCAATTATTATTAAATTTAAATTCAAAATAACTTGAAATAAATTACCTTTATTGACTATTTGTGACTTTTTTTGGCATTTTTATTCTTATTTTTACTACATTTTATAATTGATTAGTTTACATAATTTAACTTTGTTTTTTTTCTAAATTATGTTTGTGATCATTTATTAGTATTTCATAAAAATAGCTTTGCTATAATCAACACCAGATCTTTTATATCGAGCCAGAGCTTTGAGAATTATTTTTGCAGGTACGCCTGAATTTGCTGCAAGTGCATTGGCGGCATTGTTAAATACCAACAATGAAATTGTTGCTGTCTATACGCAACCTGACCGCAAAGCAGGTCGTGGGCAAAAACTAACGGCCTCTGCCGTAAAGCAATTGGCACTCGAACATGATCTTCCTGTTTATCAACCTTTACATTTTAAATCTTCAACAGAAGAAGGTTTAGCCGCACAAGCAGAACTCAAAGCTTTAAATGCCGATGTCATGGTCGTTGCTGCTTATGGACTTATTTTGCCGCAAGTGGTTTTAGACACACCCAAATATGGTTGCCTCAATATTCACGGTTCACTATTACCTCGTTGGCGAGGTGCTGCACCTATCCAACGTGCAATTGCCACAGGTGATGCAGAAACAGGTGTGACCATTATGAAAATGGCGGCAGGTTTAGACACAGGTGATATGATGCTCAAAACCATTTGCCCAATTACCTCAGATGACACATCGGCAAGCCTACATGACAAACTTGCGCTACAAGGTGCGACAGCCATTTGTACTGTTTTACAATCTGAAGATACGCTCAAAACTGCTTTAGATAATCGTGAAGTGCAAGATGAAGCACTGACAGTTTATGCACATAAATTAACAAAAGCTGAAGCGCAAATTGATTGGTCACAATCCGCAGTTGCTATTGACCGTAATATTCGTGCTTTTAATCCATGGCCTGTCGCATTTACACCGCTCGATGAAAATAACAACTTACGTATTTGGAATTCATCATTGTCAGATGTCAATGCAGGGCAAGCTCAAGCAGGCGAAATTGTACTTCTCGATAAACATGGCGTGCATGTCGCATGTGGCGATCAACGCTGTATTTGCATTACCAATTTACAATGGCCGGGTGGCAAAGCCCTAAACGCTGTACAAATTAATCAAACTCAAAAACTTACTGTTGGACACATTCTATAATGAAGCAATCTCCCCACGCCTCAGGTAAAAACTTAAACTTACGTGCTCAGGTTGTGAAAACGTTATTGGCTGTCCAAAATGGTCAATCGCTTTCTTCAGTTTTAAATCAGCATATCAATATCGTGTCAGACAAAGACCGTGCGCTCTATCATGAGTTGGTTTACGGTTGCTTGCGTCAATGGCATGCGCTAAAACAAGTGACATTACCATTGCTTGCAAAACCACTTGAAAATGAACTTGTTGAAACGTGTTTATATTTGGGTTTATACCAATTACTTTGCACACGTGTCGCTGCTCATGCTGCAATTTCAGAAACTGTTGAAGCTACCAAACAATTGGGAATGGAAAGTTTAAGCGGTGTGGTAAATGCAATATTACGTCGTGCTACACGCGAGTCTGAACAATTTTATGATGTACTTGAGCAGGCATCAAACCTACCAAGTTGGCTTGCTAAACGCCTGAAAAAAGATTGGGGCGAAGAACGTTTGGCTGAACTCAGCTATGAATTAAAACAAACTGCACCACTGACTTTACGTGTCAATACTCGCCAAGTTAGCCGTGAAGAATACCTCGATATTTTGGAAGATGAAGGCATCGATGCGCATCGTTGTGAACTTTCTAAAGTCGGTATTGTGATGGATGAAAGCCTGCATATTCCAAGTTTACCTGGTTTTGAAGCAGGTGGTTTTTCAGTACAAGATGAACACGCTCAGCTTTGTGCAACATTATTGCCAAATTTAGATGGTAAGTTTGTGATTGATGCCTGTGCTGCACCTGGCGGAAAAACTGCACATATCTTAGAAACTTTTGATGTGAAAAAATTGATTGCACTTGATCAAGATGAAAAGCGCTTAAAGCGTGTAGTTGAAAATCTAGATCGTTTATTGCTTGATGGTAAACACGTTGACGTTATTACTGCAGATGCTGCAAAATGGTCAGCACCTGAGCTTGCAGATTGTATCGTACTTGATGCACCGTGTTCTGCAGTGGGTGTGATTCGTCGCCATCCTGACATTCGTTTATTGCGTCAGTCTACTGACATTGCAAAAACTGTGATTTTACAAAAGCAAATTTTGGAAAATATGTGGTCGCAACTGAAAGTTGGTGGTACTTTACTTTACATTACTTGTTCTATTTTAAAAGCTGAAAATGAACAGCAAATGATTGAGTTCTTTGCTCATCATGCCAATGCGCAAGAAGTAAAAATTGAAGCGGATTGGGGCATTGAACAAATTCACGGTCGTCAGCTTTTACCACAAGTCGGTCATGGTGATGGTTTCTATTATTGCCGTATTGAAAAGATTGCATAAAATCTTAAAAATCTCCCTCTTGGGCAACTTCGTTGCTCATCTTTAAAAAGAAGGAAAATCATCAATATCAATAAGTTTTCGTTGATGAAAGCTCCCTCCTTTGAAAAAGGTGAGAAGCATTGCTTCGCAAGGGGGGGAGGATTTAAAAAACTGACACAAAAAAGCAGGCTTTAAAAGCCTGCTTTTTTTAACGCTTAAACTTGTATTTGAAATACAAAATTAAAGGGTATGTTGATCTTTTATATCTTCAAGAACGTCATCGAGCTCTTCAGGGTTTTTCATCAAGTGTAAGATCGAAAGAATCAACCCCCCCCAAAGAAAAACCATTGAAATAATCATCATAATGATTGC
Source organism: Acinetobacter sp. 1207_04 (assembly GCF_052850415.1). Taxonomy (NCBI): domain Bacteria; kingdom Pseudomonadati; phylum Pseudomonadota; class Gammaproteobacteria; order Moraxellales; family Moraxellaceae; genus Acinetobacter; species Acinetobacter sp. 1207_04. The sequence goes on from NZ_VXCQ01000027.1 coordinate 4,766, forward strand.
AGAAGTATTCATTGTTCAGCTCCTTATCGATCTTTAACTTGGCTAAGTACAAGTGCCACAACCGCACAGAATGCCACACAGCCCCAACCAAAAATCATCAACATACTTGAGCTATAAGTATCATAACCTTTGGTCACTAAGCTAAAGATTGTCATACACAATGTCACAAGTAAAATTAGTGATGTGATAACCGTCAGTGTGAAATCCCAACCTTTACCCAATTGAACAGTAGAAATACGGTTCACGTGATCACGAAGCTCAATCAATGCTGAACGCTTGAACCAAGCTACAGTAATAATTGACAATAAAGCACCACCGATAATGCCGATGTTATTGATAAAATGGTCAATAATATCAACAAGTTTAATCGCATTAACACTTGAAAATAAAGTGATTGAAACAAGCGCACTACCACCACCAATAATGGCTACCGCTTTTTTACGACTCCACTTTAACTTATCTTGCATTGCTGCAATTGGCACTTCAAGGATCGAAACCATTGAAGAAATACCCGCAACGAAAAGCGAAGTAAAGAATAATAAGCCAAATAAATCTGCACCTGAACCTAGGCTTGAAATGATTTTAGGAAATGCAATAAATGCAAGACCAATACCACCACTCACAACTTGATCAACAGGTTTTCCTGCTGCAAAAGCCATAAAGCCCAATGCCGCAAAAATACCAATACCTGCCAAAATTTCAGTCGATGCATTGGCAAAACCAACAATCAGACCCGAACCTGTCAAATTAGTTTTTGGCTTTAAATAAGAGGCATAAGTCACCATGATGCCAAAACCCACAGACAACGAGAAGAAGGTATGACCATAAGCCGCAAGCCAAACTTTATAGTCCATCATCGCAGACCAGTTCGGGGTAAAAAATGCATTTAAGCCTTGAGCTGCACCCGGTAAACGTAATGCTTGAATCACAAGAATCGTAAACAAAATGAAGAGTAAAGGCATAAAAATTTTATTGGAAAGTTCAACCCCTTTTTTCACACCACCAAATAAAATGATCAGTGTAAGTACCCAAATTCCTGTGATCGGCCAAAATAAATGACTGACAAATTGAAAATCAAAGGTTGATGCTTTTGACGTTTGCAAATAAGTATTGAAGAAGAAACTTTCAGGATCACTTCCCCACATTTGTCCCACAGAGAAGTAAACATAACTTCCTGCCCAAGTCAGTACACTCGCATAGTACAAACCAATCACGATACACACACATACTTGCCACCAACCTAACGTTTCACCACCTTTAAATAATGCACGGTACGCTTTTGGAGGAGAAGTATTATTTTTATGTCCTGTCGCATAATCTAAAAATAACAGCGGTAAACCCGCAGTAATTAATGCAATCAAATATGGAATTAAAAATGCACCACCACCATTTTCATACGCAACATAAGGAAAACGCCAAATATTACCTAGCCCTACAGCAGATCCAACCGCTGCGATGATAAAGCCTGATCGTGATGTCCAGTTCTCACGAGAATCTGTCATAAAACACCTAATTTTTTTGTAGATGCCTTCTTTTCCGCTTGTTATTGGTCATATTGCGGATAAAAAAGTACCGAGAATTTAAATTTTGTTGTTTGAATTCAACAGCGCCTTTTGAGCACTTTGTTATCATTGCAAACCAGTCATCCTACTAGCATTCTTGGTTAAAGAACGCCAGCAAAAATCACTGTTTAATGATGCAACAATACCTGTTTTTCTTAAGTTTTTCTGTAATTTGTACCGTTTTCTACTGAATAATTTAAGCATTCAACTGCTATTGGTCGTTTTTTTAGGCTATTTTTTTTACTCATGCTCTAAAGCCAGACTATATTCAACTTTTAGCTAATCTATTTAAGTTGAATCGGAAGGCGATAATGACCTGTAATCTTATACTCATGCAAAATATCATTCTCCTGAGTTCCTCGACCAATATTGTGAATAATCAAAGGTGTTTTAGAAAATAAAGTGGTTTGATTTGAAACAATACCAATGTGTACTAAACCTTTACCTAAATCCCAAGTGACAATATCGCCAGCTTTGAAATTCTGATCTTTCACTACATAACCTTGACGTTGAAAATAGGTCTGAATATTCGGCACACGTCGATGATCGATATTTTTATCGGGACTTTTCAGCCCCCATTTTTGGGGATAATTTTTAAAATTTTCTTTCATATCTTCATGAATGCGCTGTTGTAAATCAATATTTTGATGACGCAAAGCACGTACCACAACATCGGTACAGACACCTTTAATCAATGGCACATCACCCGTTGGATACTTCAAAGCTGTATAAGCCGGATCATAATACAAGGTTTGTCCAATTTGAGAACGTGCATCTTTTACCAATTGTGTAGACTGAAAAGCCCAAAGTTGTAGGCTCAGTAGCAATAGAAAAAGTGAAAATGTTAATCGTACAATAGAGACTTTAATCATCGTTATATCTCCTCAAAATCTAAAATTCAAAACTAAAAGAAGGAGCCGAAGCTCCTTAAAATTCATTTTATTGTTTAATCACCAATAAACGCTCTTCTTGCATATCACGGATCGCAGACTGAATGCCTTCACGCCCTAAACCTGAATCTTTCACACCACCATAAGGCATATTGTCGACACGGAATGTTGGAATATCATTAATAATTACACCGCCAACATGCAAATGATCCCATGCATACAGCATCTTATTAAGATTCTGCGTATACACACCCGCTTGTAAGCCAAAACGACTCTTATTGATGGTGGAAATTCCTGCTTCAAAATCTTTATACTTTTCTAAAATAGCAACAGGTCCAAAAGCTTCATCTTTATAAACTTCTGAAGCTTCATCAACATTTTCAAGTAATGTCGGTTCAAATATGTTCTTGCTCAACACACCACCACTGAGAATTTTTGCGCCTTTTTTCTCGGCTTTATCGACCCATTTTTTCAGACGTAAAGCTTCAGCTTCTTTAATCATTGGCCCGACAAGCGTTGTATCTAAAGATGGATCAGCGGCTTTAATTTTTTTCAATTTAGCGACTAATTTTTTCTTCACATCGCTGTAAATATCGGCATGCACTAAAATACGTTGTATGCTAATACATACCTGACCTGCATGTCCGTATGCCCCACCAATAATACGATCAATCAAAGCATCAGTTACTTCAGTATCAGGTTCAATGAGTACCGCTGCATTGCCACCTAGTTCTAGAGTCACTTTTTTACGACCTGCGCGAGCTTTCATGTCCCAACCTACTTGGTCAGAACCCGTAAAGCTGAGCAACTTAAAACGGTCATCGGTCACTAAAATATCAGCATGTTCACGCTGACAAGGCAATACTGAAAATGCGCCTTTAGGTAGATCAGTTTCCGCTAAAACTTCGGCAATTTTTAAAGCAGAGATTGGCGTTAAACTTGCAGGTTTTAAAACAAATGGACAACCTGCTGCAATTGCAGGTGCAATTTTATGTGCGGTTAAATTTAATGGAAAATTAAAAGGGCTAATTAACGATACAGCCCCAATAGGGATATTCCGCACCATCCCACGATATGACCCTGCTGCTGCAGTCACAGCTAAAGGCATTAAGCGACCTTCATCAAGTGTAGAAACAGCATCTGCCGCGATTTGAAAAGTATTAATCAAGCGTTCAACTTCTGCTGCCGCTGCATTACGAGGTTTACCGCCTTCAAGAATTAATAATTCTGTCAGTTCATCACGCATTTCATTAAAACGCTTAACACAATGCAATAAAATCTTTTGTTTTTGAAAGGGCTTTAATGCTGCCATTTCTTGTTCAGCTTTTACCGCTGCTGAAATAGCCCTTTCTAAGACCTTATCATCTGCCAATGCTACACGTGCATAAATGTTCCCACTAAACTTACAATGTACATCTAACCATTGTGTTGTTTTAACCGCTTTTCCAGCGACATACAAAGGTAATTCTAAAATTTCTTGCGTAGACAAGGTCATGATTTCCTCTTTATATACATTCTGATAATGAAAAAATACTTCAACCGCTATATCATGCGCTCATATTGAAACCGAATGAAAGGTGTTTCAGTAACAAAACAAGGGAATGAAAATGTCATTTCCACCAATGAGAGCATTATGAAAAATATTCAATTATCCGTTTTAGCAGTAACTTTAGGTTTGTGTTCATTTGCACAAGCAGATTTCATCGGATTAAAAGGTGATATTAGCTATTGGAATGTCGATGGCAAAGCCAATATTGATGAAAAAAACCTAGCAGATCAAGATATTGACCGTGATGGTACAGTGCAAATTTCTGCTGCTTTTGAGCACCCAATTCCACTTATTCCAAATATCAAAGCAAAATATACACAGCTTAATTTCGATACTGAAGCAGATCAATACGGTCTAGCAAATACAGAACTTAAACTCGATCATACCGATTTAATTCTTTATTATGAAATACTCGACAATATTGTAGATGCTGATATTGGTGTCGGTGCAACACGTTTAAATGGTGATGTAAAACAATTTGGTAAATCACTCAATGTCGATGAATATGCACCAATTATTTATGCTGCGGCGGGCGTAAAATTACCTTTCACAGGTTTAAATGCGAAAGCTGAAGCCACTTATACCAATGTAAATGATGTAAAAATCACTGACGCTCAAGCAGAAATTCAATACAATTTTATACAAAGCATGCTTGCTGATGTTGGCTTAAAAGCAGGCTATCGTATTTTAAATATTGAATTAGATGATACAGAAAGCCGTGATATGAAGTTTGAGTTTAAAGGCCCTTATATTGGTCTAGATGCTCACTTCTAATTGAAAATACTCAATTAAAGTATTTAATTAAGAAAGCGAATCATCCTAATCATTACTAAAGCAGATCAGACGATCTGCTTTTTTGTACGTAAAAACTTACAAAGACTACCGTAATTAACATCTGTTCCGATTTTATGATCAATCGTATTCTACTTGTATAGGGAACAGGAAGTTTCCCAGACAAAAAACAACAATAATTGGTCTGATTAACAGGAAGTAAGGTAGAACAGGAGTTTACCTAATACATGTATATAAAGAGAACCTCATCAGGAAGATGGGGTTCTCTTTTTTATTACGTAGTTTTTATGAATTGAACCTTATAAGTTCATGAGATACTCAACAATCTGTTGCTGATCGGCCATTTCAGCGAGCTGTAAGGCTGTATATTCACTTTTATAATGTGCATCTGCGCCTTGCTGAATAAGTAATTGAACAATCTCCAAATAACCATTTTCAGCGGCTGCCTGCAATGCACTATAGCCTTCATCATCGGTCTGATTGGGGTCAATGCCCTGCTCAAGTAAGGCTTTCACTTGTTCAATTTCACCT
>NZ_VXCQ01000028.1:0-9950 GCF_052850415.1 Acinetobacter sp. 1207_04
ATTAATAACAAAGTAAACAATGTTAATCAGGGTTGGAATTTAACAGCAAATGGAGAAAATTCAAGCGCTGTTAAACCTGGTGATACTGTTGATTTTACAAACACCGATGGCAACATCCAAGTGAGTAAAAGCGGTAATCAAATTAAGATGGATTTAGCTAAAGATCTTAATCTTGGTAAAGATGGCAGTATTAAAACTGGTGATACAACGGTCAATAATGATGGCTTAACCATCAAAGGCGGTCCAAGTGTAACTAAAGATGGTATCGATGCTGGAAGTAAAAAAATTACGAATGTAGAAGATGGTACGATAGCCAAAGGTTCAAAAGATGCTGTGAACGGTGGCCAGTTACATGATGTGGTTAATAATGTTCATAATAATGTAACAAAAGCTAAAACAACAGTTTCAGAAGGAGACAACATTATTGTTAGCCAATCTACTAATCAAGACGGTAGTACTAATTATAATGTTGCAACCAAGAAAGACGTCAACTTTGAATCTGTAAATACCAAGAAAATTACTGTTGGTGATGTATCTATAGATAAAGACACAGGCATCAATGCTGGCAATAAGAAAGTGAGTGGTGTTGTTGATGGATCTATTAGTAAAGATTCAAAAGATGCCATTAATGGATCTCAACTTCATACAAGTAATACTAATATTTATAATCACTTAGGTGGTGGTGCAAACTATGAAACCAATACCGGTCCGACTTATAATGTCGGTGGAGGTTCTCATAATAATGTGGGTGATGCACTTAACTCATTAGATCAAAGTGTGAATAATTTGAGTAATCGACTTGAACAGGCATTTTATACAACAAACAAACGTATTGATGATGTAGAAAATCGTGCCAATGCGGGTAGTGCACAAGCATTAGCTACAGCTGGTTTACCACAGGCTTATATTCCAGGGAAAAGTATGATGGCAATCAGTGGAGGTACGTTCCGAGGTGAAAGTGGCTATGCGGTAGGTATGTCATCAATTTCGGATAATGGTCGATGGGTTTTCAAAATAAGTGGAAGTGGTAACTCTCGTGGTGATTTTGGTGGAACAGTCGGTACAGGAATTCAATGGTAGATTTTTCTACAAAAAATTAGATGCTTTTAAAGCATCTAATGACCAAATTAAGTGAATTGAAATTACATAAAACCAAAATTGATGCGAGATTTTAGATATGAAACCCTTAATTATATTCGGCGTGCTGGCAGGACTAATAAGTGGATGTAGCACAGGAACAGTTATTACTAAAGATGGTACAACAGAACAACCTAAATGGCATAAGGTAGAAAAAGTAACTCTTAACAACGATGCGGGTACCTTTCCAAATTTACAAAGTTTAGATCAGCTTAGAGAAGGTATGACTAAGGATCAACTTTATGAATTGATTGGACGTCCCCAATATGATGATGGTTGGAGACCACATGAATGGAATTATTTATTTCATTTTACGACATCTAATCAAAGTGAAAATAATATAACAACGTGTCAATTTAAGATTCTATTTGATCAAAATATGGTTGCACGTAGTTTTTATTGGAATCCAATTAATCCTCAGAATGGAATATGCCCTATAGTAAAAGGACACATTCCACTGTAATTAGCCATAGAAATAAAAAAGCCGATATGTTTCTATATCGGCTTTTTGCTGTTTTTTAAATTTTTGAATGATGCTAATTTATTGATATTAAAGGCTTATTGTAAATTAATTTCGCATAAGCGCCATTATGTTAAATAGAAGCTGATTTAGGTGATATTTCATTTTTCAAAAAATTCAAATAAGAGATTTTATATACTAATAAAAATTCTAGATCCTAATTATGCAAACATATTTTTATTCTTTATATATAAACACTTAACAAGATATTTATGTTTTCTATATCATAGAAGTAAATAATCTTGGGGCTTTATTAAGATGGCATATTTAAGCAAAAGCGAAAGAAAACAACAAATTGTTGATTCAGCAAAAAAATTTGTTTTATCTGAAGGCTTAAATACCTTAACGGTCAGAAACTTAGCAGAAAAAGCTGAATTTTCGGTGGGTCAAATTCATCATCATTTTGATTCTATTCATGACCTAAAGTCTCAGGTTTTTTTAGAGTTGGTACATGAAAATTTAGACCTGAAGCAATTTCCTGAAAATACCAATTGCAGAGATAAGTTGATTTATCTGCTCGGTTCAGAAGCGGCGATTTCCGAAACACCGTATATTGGTATTTGGAATGATGCAGAACGCAATGCCTACAATCACCCGATCTTTAAACAAGCCTATGCGCAAGCCATTAAAATTTGGCAAAACTCAATCATTGAAATATTACATTTGGGGCTGATCAATCATGAATTTATTTTTCGCTTAGATCAGATTAATAAAATTGCATTAAGGCTGATTGCTTTTGCCATAGGACTGGAGTGCTTATCCAATCTTGACCTTGAAGAGGTTCAAGCTGATTTCTTCCACCAGCAAATTTTATCCATCATTCAGCAAGAATTAGACGCGTAATTTTTTTAGATTAAATTTGAGCGTGTGTTCAAATTTGGTTATTCTAATAATATCGACATTATTTTTAGACCCTAAAATCTTAAAATTTTGAATATCAAAAATGCACAGAACATGAATTTGAGTGGGCTTATGCTCAAATCTGCTGTGCAAAACTTAACATTTAGATTTGGAGAAGACGATGAAAAAAATGGCTTATTTATTCTGTCTACCTGTGCTTTTAATAGGTTGCCAAGCAACACCGATGAATCCTCAACAGCCAATTCAAGGCATTGATTTAAAGCAACCTGAAGCGAAAACCTTATGTGATCAATATATCTGCGCCAATTCTGCGGGTATTTCGAAAGAGCTGACTCAAAAATATCTTGGTCTAGATCAAGCCAATAAAGTTTTCTCACAAGGTCAGTTTAGTCACACTCAATTTACTTTTGCTAACGGTATTTTTTGTGACACTGAGGCTCAGAAATGTTACGTAGATCGTTATTTTAATGGTAATGGTCAACGTAGTGCTGTGGCAGAAAACTATACTCAGGCCTTATTTGGTCAGTAAAAAATCATGAATGGGAGAATAAAAATTCTCCCGATTCGTTATGCACTTTGGTGATGTTAAAACAGTAAAGGATCTTGTGACCTAATAGAAGCAGGTAAAAAAGCAGACATGATCGTACTCGATCGGGATATTTTTACCGTATCCCCTGAGGAATTAGCAGACACCAAAGTGGTATGGACCATCTTTAACGGTAAGAAAATATATCAGCGTTAAATCGTTCCCCATAAAACACGATGAGACATGGATGATCAGTCCGCATTTTCATTTGATCTTTGGTCTTTTCAATAGGTATAAATAATCATTATGAATGAAAATAAAGAAGCACCGATTGTGGTTATTGGTGCGGGTATTGCCGGTTTAACTGCTGCGAGTGAATTACACCAAGCAGGTAAAAAAGTTATTGTGCTTGAGGCACGAGACCGACTCGGTGGTCGTATTTTCAGTCAAAAAGTAGGACAACATGTTTATGATTTAGGGGCATCATGGATTCATGGGATTGAAAACAATCCGATCTGGTCAATTGTGCAGCACAATCAGATAGAAACCACTGTATTTAATTATAATGAAGCGATTTATTATCATGAAAATGGGCAACGATTTAGCTCAAAAGAACAGAATATTTTTGAACAAAGTTTAGATTACTTATTCACTCAATTTAAAACGATCAATCCGACTGAGCATTATTCGCATGCTTTAGCAGCCTTAAAAACATGGCTTCATGCGGCAGCGTTCCAAGAATTTATGCACAGCCAGTTGCAATTAAATCCAACTGAACAATTGAAGCTTAAAAAAATCCTATTCGATTTTTTCAAATTACTGGCTGAAGACCCCTGTGCGAGTGATTTAACAGATTTATCTGCTGAGTTTTGGAAAAATGAAGGATTTTTTGCTGGAGATGAAGTGGTCTTTCCACAAGGCTATGTTCAAGTGGTTGAAACCTTATCCCAAGATATCACTATCCTGACCAATCAAGTGGTGCAATCTATTGACTCTACTCAGGAACTGATCCAAGTTTTTACAGAAAAAAGTGAATGTTTTTTAGCCAGTCAAATCGTTATTGCGGTGCCATTGGGTGTGCTGAAAAAGCAGCATATTCAGTTTATCCCCGACTTACCTACCCAAAAAAAGCAGGCCATCCAAAAAATCGGTTATGGGGTGTTTAATAAATTATTTGTGCATTTTGATCATGCTTTCTGGCAATCAAAGCAGGAAAAATTTAACAATAATATCAATCTGCATAATGGTCAGCGTTGGTTGAACTTTTTGGATATGAGTCAGGTTTATCAACGCCCCACATTATTATTTTTATTTGGTGGAAAATCTGCAACATGGATGGAAGATTTGAGTTATCAGGAAATTTGGCAGCAGATTGAACCATCACTGAAACTTATTTTTGATGACATTCCCCAACCTAGTCAGATGTTGAAAACTGAATGGAGTAAGGATTGTTTTGCTGAAGGCTCATTTAGTTATCAAGCGATTGGACAAACTAATGATGATATTGAAATTTTAAAACAGCCTATCTTCGATCGGATCTTTTTTGCAGGTGAACATTTAGCGCAATTTGGTGCTGGTACTGTGCATGGCGCTTATACATCAGGTTTAGATGCTGTGAAACTTATGTTGTAATTTTATACCTTACTTATAGTTAAGATTTTCTAAAATTAACATAATACACCTTATGCGAAATGCAGTAGAGATTGTTAATTTTTACAACAATTTATATAAAACAACTAGTTATAAGGTTAATCGTCCAAATTAGTTGGGTTTAGCCAATTAAACTAATTTGGACGCTTAAGTAATATTAATTATATTTTTCAGATATTTAGTTTTGATTTTAAAAACCATACTGGAATTCGTGTAAATTGAATATTTAAAGCATTTTTTAGATAAAAATAGTAATTTAGCTTAATCCAAATGAGTTACTTTTAGTCAAATTCTTATAATCTTCAAATGACAAAAGAACATATTTAGGCTCATCTTCTCCCAGAATAAAAACTGGTTCTTCTTTGGACTTTTCCATCATCAGTGGAATGTTCTCATCAAATACGGATTCCATCACATTCATTTTCATCTCCTAAAAGCCAGGTCTGTCATAAATATTGCCAAGATCACTTCTTTTTTCCTGTTCACTTTCCATTTTAGTGGTGATCATCGGTTCAATATCAGCAGCTAATGCAGCCGTGATCTGCTGATCCCTTTCTTTAAATTTTTCCAGGTACTGCTGCAGATACAATTCATAATCTTCAGGAAAATAGCGATTGGCCACGGGGGCTATAAAACTCTCATACAATTGCATGAATTCTCGCATCTCAGTCTGTTTCTGCTCAAAGTTTTGCTGTATATCATGACGTTGCCACGGATAAAATTGATAACTAAAGTTCTGCTCAAAAGTTCGACTTCGCTTCGTATCAATATCATATAACTGCTGAATAAACTGAGCCAAATGTCTCAAGTGATACTGTAAAAAATCTCGATCTGCTTCATTCCCACAAAAGGCATCGAGCTTTTCCCAAACCTGTAAATCTGCATTTTTCAAGTTAATCTGAATAAAGTCAGCACCAGTATTAATCAACTGCTCACAACTAAAATTAGTTATCAGATTATTCTGTTGTAATGCCAATAGCGTTTGACCAAAGGCCCGGTGTTCAAAAAGTCGATTCGTCACCTTACAAATTTCTTGATGTTTTGCCCTTAGATCGACCTGTGTCGTCATACTCTGACAAGCATCCACGATATTTTTCTGTAATTGATTCAGTTCATAATCCTTATATTCTTTAGGATCGGCATATCGTTGTTGTAGCGGTGTTGTCTGTGCTAACGCTCGTTTTTCCAGTTCCTTTTCATACTCGGCTTTATACAACTCTGCTTTGTTCTGTTTACGGATCTGCTGAATGGTTTCTTTCTGAGCTTGAACGTCTAGCTGAACAATGGGATCCGCACTGTACAATTTCCACCTTGGAATCTGCGGAACATCTTTTAAATCGGTACCAAACTTTTTGTTGTAATCCCGATTCGATAAACAAGAAACGCTATTTTCAACCGTTAACGCTAGACCATTAAGCATGATGGTTTTTTGTGGGGCATATTGCTGCAGACAATCATTCAGTAATTGTTCGGTCGTCTGCCTAAAAATTACCACCTGATTCTTTCCCTGGCCCAAAGCATTGGCCGTCATTTTTTGTGCACCACCTTGCTGTGGATTTTTGGGGCGGTACTGTTTAAAAAACTGTTCCGGTGATCGTTCTATTCCATCGGCAAGGCTACGTTCAGAGTACATCAGATGTAAATGCGGTTGATCCTCACCGGTTAAAGCACTGGCATGATTGTGTACCGCTGCGGTATAGGGGAACTGATAGGTCGCTGTGAATTCTCGAATAAAGGATTCTACCAACTCGATCCGTTGCAATCTGTTCAGCTCTTTAGGCAAAGCAACCGTTAAAACAGTCGATGTCCGCCCCCGTTCAATTTCATGCTGATCAGCACTTTTCCAAAAATCTGCAGGCCGATTTTTCGCCCAAGCAGGGAGATGTCCGGAACGAACAAACTCTAATTCTTCATCCTGTTTTTTCGCCAAAAAATGTCCAGTTCTGGTGAGGTAATGGAAGGCATTTTTGCTGCTATTCGCCTTCTTCACATTATGCCGAATGTCCATGTAAAACATTGATTACTACTCTCGATTTTCGGGGCTTTTGCTTTTGCTCCGCAGGACGAAGACTTCTGTCTTTTTTGCAAAACTATCACGCTAGGGATAGTTTTGCAAAAAAGACAGGGAGACGAGATAAAAATTAATTCTGCCATACAGAATTAATTTTTAATTTCACTGTACCTACAGGTTAAACTCACTGTACTAACAGCAAACTTAATCAGAATTCGAGGGGCTTTTATGGTCGGTCGCAAAACATTGGTTTTAACTTTGGATGATGTGAAACAACTGATCAAACATATTCAACAACTGCCCTTCAAAAGAAAAATAGAACAGCGCTTTCTAGACATCCTTCCAGGCAAAAAAAGCATGGCTGATTTTTCTGAAGCAGACTGCCTGCTCATTAAAAAATGTCGCTATGAAAAAAATGCCTATCTCAAACAAATGGCAGCACTCACCAAAATTCAATCACAGCCTACGCCAACAAAATTTGAGCGTGACATTTTAGATCTAGCCAACCGTTCCGACCTTGATGCACATTTTTTAAAATTAGATGCCTTACAAAACTATCTGCAACAACAGGATCAGAAGAAAGCTGAAATCAAACTCAGAAACCAGAAAAAGCGTATTGACGCGAAACTAAACAAGCCAGATCCAAGTCTAAAAAAACAACGAGATCGAGAAAACTACTACTTGGGTGCAATGTGTAAAAAGCTGTTTGATGTCACCGGTTTTCATGCCAATCAATCGAATGACTTAAAACGCCTAGAACAAATCTTTATCGATGCAGCAGCAACGGCTGTTCTAATCGAAAAAAATCAAATGACTGAAGATCACAAAATAAGAACTTCGGAGAGACATGTACGAAATGAAATTCTCAAAACCACAGTAGATGGATTTGAGCAGGACAGTAGAAACCCATTTAAAGCCACAGAGCGCTCGTTTTAGCCACTTTTAATCTGAACAACATAAAACTATGTGTAAAACAGAAAAAATTCAATATGCGTCAAATAGGACGTATTGAACGAGTGTCTACGAGTGCCACACTGAAAAGTCGCGCCTAGACCCTCTGAAAAACTGCTTTTTTGTAAATGGATTTCAAAATTTTATAGATAAATGAGCTTAATTTGACGCTAGAACGAGCATAGCGAGTAAAAAAGCTTTATGAGCAAAGCGAATCCATTTTTCTTGTTGCTTTTGCTTGTGCTTTTTTCAAAACAAAAATTGAATCCGGTATGAGAAAAAAAATTGCCCCTTAGAACTGAGCGAAAGCGAAGTTCAATAGAGTTTGAGCAGAGCGAAAACCTAGGGCAATTTTTCTTTAGCCAGGCTTTTAATTATTTTTAAGCTTTTAAATACTTTTAAGACATCTGTAACTCTTTAATATCAATGTTTACAAGTTTTATTAAACTAGGTTTATCGACCCATTAAACTAGGTTTATCGACCCATTAAACTAGGTTTATCGACCCATTAAACTAGGTTTATCGACCTTAAAGCTAGGTTTATCGACCTTAAATAATTTAAATAGACATTAATATTTAGATAGTCTATTGTATGACCTAGTTTAATTATAAATTTATTATTAAAAATGAGCGAATTAATCGTAAAGGATAATGCTTTAATTCAAGCAAGCTACACTTTAGACACTGTCGAACAGCGTTTGATTCTTTTGGCGATTGCTGAAGCAAGACAGACAGGTTACGGAATAACAGAAAATAGCTTATTAGAGGTGCATGCCAGTAGCTATATCAATACTTTCAATGTTGAGAAGCATACTGCTTACACAGTACTTAGAGACGCTTCAAAAAGCTTATTTGATCGATATGTCACATACCATGATGTAAACCCTAAAACAGGTAAGGATCGTAGCTTCCATTGCCGTTGGGTTGATAAAATTGGCTATGAACCTCAATCAGGTATCGTTTTCCTAAGATTCACTCAAGATATTGTTCCTCTCATTACTCGGTTAGAAGAGAACTTCACAAAATATGAGCTACAACAAGTTTCACGACTTACCAGCTCTTATGCTATTCGCCTTTATGAATTATTAATTCAATGGCGATCTGCAGGAAAGACTCCTATTTATGACCTAGCTCTGTTTAGACAACAACTGGGGGTTGAAGCTCACCAATACAGAACTATGAGTAATTTCAAAACATACGTTTTAGATTTTGCCCTCAGTCAAATCAACGAGTTAACCGATATAACGACGAAATATGAACAACATAAAAAAGGGCGTTCTATTTCAGGATTCTCATTCACTTTTAAGCAGAAAAAAGATGCCTCTGTAAAAGCAGTTCAGACAAAAAATCCATCTGATTTCTTCTCGAAAATTACAGCCCCCCAACGTCATCTATTTGCAAATAAGCTTTCTAGAATTCCTGAAATGAATAGCTATTCTCAAGGTACGGAAAGCTTTGAACAATTTGCGATCCGCATTGCCGAGATGCTAGAAGATGCCCAAAAATTTGAGGAATTATTTCCTTACCTTCAAAAAGTTGGCTTTCAATCTGCCTAAAAATTAATCTTGATCATTTGTCTATTAGACAGTCTAATAGACAGCAAGTTTTTACAACTTTAGGCATAGGTTTACAGCATGAAAACCCTTACAGTTCTTGAACTTTCCAAGCTGTACAACATCAATAGACAAACAATTTACAACAACATAAAGAAGGGAATTTTAAGTAAAAATTCTGATAACAAGATCGATTTAGCTGAAGCACTTCGTGTCTTTGGTGAGCCTGTCAAAAAACAGGATGTAAAAGATTCTGTAAAAATAGACAGTCCAAGTTCGACAGAAGTTGTACTGCTTAGACAGCAGATAGACATGCTAAAAAATCAAGTATCTGATGCTAAAGAACGTGAAATGTTCTACCAAGAACAAATTGAGGTAATGCAACGCCTATTAGAAGGCCCAAAACCCAATATGACTACGTTTACCGATCAGGAGTCTGAACCTGATATAAGAACCGATCCTCGGCCAGGACCTGAGCCGAAAGAAGAAGAATTGACGACACCAGTCATATCAGAAAACAAACGTATTCCAGTACCAGAGCTAATAGAAGAAGAGCCAAAGAAAAGGGGCTTCCTGAGTCGCTTCTTCCTGCCGAATGGTTAAATTGAGCTACACAAAACCATCCCACAATGCTCAAAGAATAGGCGTGGAATGTGAAGAATCCATAAAAAAGCCCAGTTTGTTCAAATTGGGCTTTTTTATGGATCTCAATAACTTGATTTAAAACAACTTATCGAGTGT
>NZ_VXCQ01000029.1:0-6226 GCF_052850415.1 Acinetobacter sp. 1207_04
CGAGTGTCTACGAGCGATTGAGTATCATAAAAATTTCGTCCTTGCCTTTTCGCTGATTACAAACTCCCCTTAATGTCATAACGAAAAATACAGAGCATCCCGAAGGGTGCGAACTTTGAAGCTTTTGCTTTTAAAAAAATATGAGCGAAGCGAATTCATAGCTTTTTTTGTTTTTAGATTTCACAAATATAATTAATCAAAAACTGCCCCTACGAAGTGAGGAACGAACTTCAATAGAGTACGAGCTTTAGCAAGTACCTAGGGCAGTTTTAAGTACTCCCCTCTTTTTAATAATTTTCTAATTTTATAATTTTAGAGCTCTTATTTTAATTAAATATCAATAACTTGAAACCCTATATCTATACGTTTATGCAGTCTTATCTATACGTTTATGCAGTCTTATCTATACGTTTATGCAGTCTTATCTATACGTTTATGCAGTATTGCTATACATATTTAATCAATGTAATATAATTACAACTAAAAACAATGTATGTATAAAAAATGGCAAATGATTTAGTCGTTAAAAATAATGCTTTGATTGATGCAAGTTATACATTAAGTCTTATAGAGCAACGCTTAATAGGGTTGGCTTTGGTTAAAGCCAATAATCAGCACCAAGAAATAACAAGTGATACTGTGCTGACAATACATGCAGGGGAGTATGCAGAACAATTTAAGGTAGATAGCTCAGTTGCTTATCGAGCATTAAAGGAAGCATCAGAGCGCTTATTCTTACGCTATTTTTCTTATACGCTATATGGCTTAGAGTTTGGTAAGGAATACACGCTTAAACCACCAAAAAAACTAAGAGATTGTGATATACCCACAACAATGAAATCGAGATGGGTACAAAAAATTGGTTATACCGAATCAGAAGGCTTATTACATTTTCAACTTACCAGTGATGTTGTTTTATTAGTTGCCAATTCAAAAGAATATTTTACAAGTTACTACCTTTCTCAGACTACAGAATTTACTAGTACCTACGCCACTCGGTTGTTTGAGTTATTAATGAAGTGGAAAAATGTAGGACATATTCCACTTATTCCAATAGAGCAGTTACGAGGACAGTTAGGTGTAGAACCCAAGCAATATAAAATAATTTCTAACTTTAAGTTACGAGTCCTAGATGTTGCAGTGGAACAAGTGAATCAACATTCAGACTATACGATTAAATACGAACAACATAAGCAAGGGCGGACAATTACTGGATTTTCATTCACATTTAAGCCTAAAGTAGATAAAACCTCAAAAAAAATAATATCCAAGCAAAATCGCAATAGCCCCGATTTTTTCATAAAATTGAGCGACCCACAACGCCACTTATTTGCAAATAAAATGTCAGAAATGCCTGAAATGGGTTCATATTCGCAAGGGACAGAAAGCTACCAACAATTTGCAGTTCGTATCGCTGACATGCTTTTAGAGCCTGAAAAATTCAGAGAGCTTTATCCAATATTAGAAAAATCAGGATTTCAGCCATGATTAAATTAAATAACCTATCAACCGATCTAAAACATGTGACCGTTGAATACCTCGACATCGTAAATTATGAAATTGCGAGGGAAAATATATGCGGTTATATCTTCCTATTATCCCGAATATCCAAAGATGCCGAACCCACCAAAAAAATGCAGATGGAAAGCAAAATACAGGACTTAATTTACTATCGGGATCATTTGCAGATCGAGGACAAGGACAATATTCAAAAAGTTTTAAATACGATCATTCCTGAATATCAAGCCGAACAAAACAACCAAAAAGCTAAGAAAAATTAAGCTTCAATATCGGGTAAATCAAAAAGCTGTCTATCTCTATTTTCTGTTAAATATTCGTTGAGTTCAGCGAGTATTTTTTCTTTGTTGGCCTCGTTCTGCATTTTCTTAATTAAATAAGAACCGAGCAAAATTTTACGTCTAGTATCGTCCTTTCTTTCTTGTTCCTTCTGCTTGGTTTTTTCTCTTGCTTCAATAGCTTGTTTTTGAGCTTTTAACTGTTTCAACTTCTCTAACTGAGCTTCAATTTTCTTTTCAATATTTTCGGCAGATTTTGTCATAACGGTTAATTTCTGGATGTAGAAAACAACTCAAGCATAAAACCCTATGAATTGAAATTCAAGCGGGCAATATGCTATCGTGTTTTTCATGAAATGCGCACTTACGACTTGGATTTCATCCAAGTCAAAGTTTGCGTAAGGGGAATCCCCTTAACCCCAAAAGCAAAAGCACCCCAAGGCGACTGCATGGCAATTTATCATTGTTCCACTAAAACGGTTAACCGAAGTTCGGGACGAACTGCAGTTGCATCGTCTGCATATCGTGCAGGGGAAAAATTAGAAGATGAACGCACAGGACTGACCCATGACTTTACGAGAAAAGACGGTGTCGCCCATTCTGAAATTATCTCTAATTTAGATATTCAGGTTGACCGTGGTGAACTCTGGAACTTGGCAGAAAAAACCGAAAATCGTAAAGATGCCCGAACCGCTAGAGAATGGGTCATTGCCCTACCTGATGAATTAGACGTTGATCAACGTAAGGACTTGGCAAAAGAATTTGCCACGGCCTTAGTTGACCGCTATGGCGTGATCGCAGACTTAGCCATCCATGAACCGAGTAAAGGCGGTAATGATAAAAACCACCACGCCCATATCATGCTCACCACCCGAAAAGCGGAGTTAAACCCTGACAACAAACTTATTCTGACCACTAAGGCAGATATTGAACTCAGTAACACCAAAAGAAAAAGCCTTGATATGGGTACAACCCAAGAAGAAATTAAAGCTATCCGGACAAAAT
Organism: Acinetobacter sp. 1207_04; assembly: GCF_052850415.1. Lineage (NCBI taxonomy): Bacteria > Pseudomonadati > Pseudomonadota > Gammaproteobacteria > Moraxellales > Moraxellaceae > Acinetobacter > Acinetobacter sp. 1207_04. The sequence goes on from NZ_VXCQ01000029.1 coordinate 2,802, forward strand.
GGGCAGACCTTGCCAATTACGCATTAGAAAAAGCCGGACACAGTGAAAAAATAGACCACCGCAGCTATGCCGATCAGAACAACGGACTACAAGCCACTATTCACGAAGGCACCAAAGTCACCCAATTACGCAGACAAGGCATAGACACTGAAATCAGCCGTTTTAATGACAATGTGAAACAGCAGAATACCCAACAACTTGACCAACAGAAACAGCAGAAAGAGAGCGTTTTACAGCGTGGTTTAAACCGTGTTGATCAAGGTTTTGAGCAATGGCAGAAGAACCAAGAAAGCAAACGCCTAGAACTAGAACGCCAAGCGGAAATGAAGCGACAGCAAGAATTAGATAAACAACGAGCCGAGCAAGCCAACCGTAAGGCATCACAAAACTTAGATCAGGGCGGAATGTACCGATGAGCAATCAAAATGACTTAGACGACCAACTCTATATTTTATTGGCATCTATGAAAGAGTATCGAGAAGCCATAGCAGACGATAACAAGCGATTAGAGGCATTTTACAACCAAGTCGCTAGTGGAGTGCTCGATAAGGCTGAAAAATCGTTACAAGAGACAAATAAGCAGGCTCTAGGTGCATTAAAAAACAGAATTCAAGAATTAGACAAGGCAACCAATCGACTGAATTGGCAATTTATTGCTCTTTATTCCAGTGCGTTTGTAGCTTTGGTGATGATTGTATTTTTGGCGATATTTATATTCATACCAAGTCTAGACGAAATCCAACAACGCAGATCAGAAGTAAATAACCTCAAACAATACAGCCTAGATATATCTAAATGTGATGGACAGACATGCGTCAAAGTCATGACTAAAAAATGCGGATACGGTAAAAGTAAGGATTATTGTGTGATTGACCCTAAATAATTTCGGACGGTACTTTGCTCAGTTTTTATGATTACCAAGCCAACAGTAACTGACGCAAAGTTGCCCGACTTTGAAAAATGGCTCTAGCCATTTTTCAAAGCATCGAGCCAAATTTCGGGGTGCAATTCATATTGAGAGCTATAAAATTATAATAAATAACCTCTTTCTAGTCCTGAAAGTACCGAACTATCCCAATCCTCAGTTAAAAAGTTTTTTACATCGTTGAATAGAAGTTCAATAACATCTTCATAAATAGGATTTTTATCATAGTCATCTGCATATCTAAACTCTCTATCTGTATTTTTTTGTTTTCTAAGGATATAAATCTGATCAATTTTGTATTTTTTTAAATTAATAGATTCAGTAAGTTTTAACCATTCAGCAACAACAATATATCTTGCATTTGGGTTTTTAGCTTTTATCTGTTCAGCTGCAGTAGAGACATCTTGTAGCATTGTTTTATCTAGATAAGTTTTACATTCAATCGCTATAGCTGGCAGGTCCCAAATCTCTGTATTGTCTTGATCTTCGCCTCTACATTTAAAAGAACTTTGCACATTAATGCCAATTGCAAAATCATGGTCTTTTTTCTCAATGATTGCAGTTGGATTTTTTAACATTTCAGAGAAAGATTTAGCTCTAAAGAAAATATCCTTAAAAGAATGTGTTTTCCCTATATGGGCATTTTCCGAAATACTTGTTACTAGATCTTTAAATAAATAGTACATGAATTCTTCTAAAACACTTGAATGCAAATTTGATCTTGAATCAAATTTTTCAGCATATTTTTGAAGATCAATGAAATCCTTATAGGTATTTAGTAATTCAACTCTCTGCTTTAAAATTTCAGAATCGTCTTCTGTCAAATCTTTAGTTGGGCCTTTTAAATCTAGATTATCTTTTTTCCATTGATCGTATTGAGAACGAATTTCTGCTAAATATATTTTACTATCAGCATCATTATATTTTTTCTTGTGCTGTTCTTTTTGAGACAAGTTATTACCATGAATGAATACTAGTTCATTAGGTAAACCAGCCTCCACAGGTTCGATATCTACTATTACTGTTGAATCATTCATGATTACTACTTTCCAATTGTGATAATAAATTTTTGGCAACATTAAATGCTAATAATGGTGGGACAGCATTACCTATTTGGTTATATTGGCATAAATACTTTTCATCAAATCTACCTTCACGTTGTAATAGCTTGTGGCTAACTACCGTTGGTTTTCCTAAAAATATGTAATCATCAGGAAATGATTGAATTCGAGCACCTTCACGAGCCGTAAAATTACGATCTAGATATGGATGAACAAAGTTTGCATAGAAGCTTGCTGCAATTGTGTGGCAAGGCTTATTTGGATGCATTCGTCTATTATTTTGATCATAAACTGTGGTCGAAATTTCGCTACTATTTCTTTTTATTGGCTTAAGATGATCAGGAACATCACTTGTTGATTGCCCCCATTCCATAGATTGGAATCTTTCGACTAATCTTTTTGAATGCTTCATAGCTTTATGATTATGAAGTTTAGTACTGTTTTTACGTAATGTTTTTTGATAATCAGTTTGTGGCTCTACAGTATATTCACTTATTTCAGCTCCCTCTCTAGCTAAAATAGCAGGCAAGTCAGAAATAGCATCCCAAAGAGTTAGACATGGTTGAAGACCTAAAGTTAGATCAGTACTGTGTGTAGCCTCGGGAAAAGGCTTCTGTAATTCATTTTTAGAAGCAATAACAAAAAGCCGTTTTCTTATTTGAGGAACACCATAATTTTGCGCCTCAAGAATTGTTTTATATACAAAATAACCAAGTTCACGTAGTTCATTTTCTATAATTTCAATAACAGGGGTTTTATCTGCAGTTTTTGCATTAAGTAGATTAGGAACATTCTCCATGATTACTATGCGAGGTTGTAGTACCTTAGCGACTCTTAAAAACTCTTGAAATAAAGAGTTTCTAGGATCTTTAGGGTCCCCATTTTTCTTATTAGCGATGGAAAATCCTTGGCATGGAGGACCGCCTAGTAATATATCGATATTCTGAAAGTTAGTTTTAAGATATGAGTCATTTAAATCTTCTAATTTAGATTTAATTACTAAAGTATTTGGATGATTAGATTTGAATGTATCAGTAGCCCATTCATCTTGTTCAATTGCGCCAATGATAGTTGCTCCTGCCATCTCAAAACCTAAGCTAAACCCACCAGCTCCAGCAAAAGTATCTAAAATTTTATACGTCATAACTAAGATTACATTGGCAAAAAAGAATAGATATTCTAAACCAATTAGATTGTAATCTTTGGCAGATTATTGACCAATTAAGAATATAGAATTTCTAGAACCAAGATAATACGACTTTTACATAATAATTATAATTATATCTATTAAATCAATATTTTAAGTTTTTTAAAAGCCATAGTTTATAAATTAGAGCTAATTTTCTATTTTTTCACGTTCCACATCTAATATTTGACCATTGTTTTATGACTTTAATTAGCTTTTCTAAACAATTAAACTCTAAAAGAAAAGAACCGAG
>NZ_VXCQ01000003.1:0-226147 GCF_052850415.1 Acinetobacter sp. 1207_04
TGGAATCTGTGGAATCTGTGGAATCTGTGGAATCTGTGGAATCTGTGGAATCTGTGGAATCTGTAGTACCGTTAAGTCCACCTGTTCAGAGTAATTCACTCGATATTGCACAGTATCATAAGAGTTCAACCTACCAAAACTTAAAAGCTAAATTTGGCTATAGGCATTACAAAGCGCCAACTGTTAAAGAGGGGTTTAAGAAAAATCAACGTAAGAGTAATGGAGTTAATTGGTGGTGGATTGTTTTGGGTCTCATTGGCTTATTGTGTATCAATTTAGCTCTATATACCTATAAGCGTTATCAGCACTATCAACAAGATCAAGCAATTAAGTTAAACAAGCTCACTGCGGAACAAAAACAGCAGGTAGCTGAACAGCGTCGTGCTTTAGGTCGATTACCAAATAAAATATTATCAAATCAAGCCCTAGATGAATTACTCGGAAAAAACCGAGAAAAATAAACCATTCATCGCAATAGGATAATTAGTGATAAATTGATCACATAACAATCAAAACAGTGTTTGAAAAAAATAGTTAAATCGCATATAACCTAATGAGAAGTAAGGATATGGATAAGCTCATGTATAATTTAGGCAGAGTAAAAGAATATCAGCCTGATCATGGTTTCGGTTTTGTCACAGTACAAGATAATAATGAGACGATTTTTTTTGAAATCTCAGATTTTCCATCTGAAGGGGGATTGCCACGTAAAGGTGAAAATGTAAAATTTATTATTGTACAAAATCAAGGGAAATTAAAGGCAAGCCAATTTATTCGTTTAGATCATGCACCTAAATATTCTTTTAAAATGCCTTCATTGAAAGTACAATCTTGGCATGATCCTGTACAACAAAATCGTTCTAAAGCAACTAAAGTATTTGCATGGCTAAGCATTTTGTTCATGGGCACATTGGCGGGAGGTTATTATACTTGGAATATATTTCAGGATTATCAGGCTGAGCAAAACTTTAAACTAGATTTATATACACAACAACAAAATGATATCGTGATTGAACAGCGCAAAGCTGTTGGACATGTAAAACAAGTTTATTTTTCACAAAAGTCACGTGAAGCATTGAATGAAACAACTTCTAATCAGACTGAAACAAGGCAAATGACAGCAAAAGTGATTGCGCCTTCACTAGAAAAAAATGAACAAGCATTACAGAAGTCGGAACAGAAAGAAAGACCCGCCGCTGATGTTCGTGTCACAAGTGATTTAATAAAGCGTAGTCAGATCATTGATGAAGGTAGCAATCAAAATTAATAAAAAACGCCATTAAGATGGCGTTTTTTAATTTGATATTGAGAATTCAAGAAAAATTATCTTAAGTCACAGAATTGCATAAAGGCTTTCAGACCTGGTCCTTGATATTTTTGACGATGTACAAGCATGAACAATGGGCGCGCTAATTGCCAAAAAGGTGTATCGAGAATTACCAATTGATTTTTTTCAAGTAAGGGTTCAATCGCAAGTTTCGAAATACATGATATGCCTAAGCCACCTGCAACAATTTTTAAAATAGCTTCATTGTGTCCAAGTGTGAGGCGAATATTGGCATTTTCCAAATCTTTTAAAATAGCAGTATCAAACACTTCTCGTGTGCCTGAACCTTCTTCACGCAAAATCCATTCCGCTTGTTGAAAATCTTGAGGTTTTAAAAGACGGTTTAATTGTGCTAAAGGATGATCAGGTGCACAGCACACGGCTAACTCATCATCACGCCAATGGATACACTGTAGTTGAGGTAAATGGCATGAGCCTTCAATGAGGGCTAAATCGAGCTGAAATTGATTGACTGCTTCAATCATCTGGCGGGTATTGCCCACTTGTAGTTGCAAGTGTGCTTTTGGTTGCATTTGCAAAAAATTAGCCATTAAATCAGGCATCAGATAATCACTAATGGTCAGTGTTGCGCCAATGCGTAAATCAATACTTTGCAGTTCACCTTTAGCTGCTTGTTCAAAAGCATCACAACGACCTAAAATTTCCAATGCTTGTGGCAGTAAAAAACGACCAAGATCATTGAGTTGTAAGCGTTTTCCAAGACGATCAAAGAGTGGTGCACCCAAACCATCTTCGAGGTCTGCCAATGCCATACTTGCTGCACTTTGGGTTAGACGAACAGCATCACTTGCCTTGGTGACGGTACCTTCTTGAGCCACGGCTACAAACACAGCCAATTGGCGTAAAGTCATACGCATGGAGATCGCCTTAACATTTAAAATTATTCATCATTTAGCCTGTCATGCTAACATGAGCTGTATCACTCACGCCACGTAGAAATCATGTCAATTGATAAATTTAGCTTAGAAACGGTTTTATCTGTACATCGTTGGACCAATACTTTATTTAGTTTCACCATGACTAGACCTGCTCATTTTAAATTTACCGCAGGTCAGTTCGCTCGTATTGGTTTAAAAGTAGGTGATGAATTGGTGGTTCGGGCATATTCAGTGGTGTCATCACCCTTTGATGAAACGCTCGAATTTTTCTCAATTGTCGTACCCGATGGTGCTTTTACCTCAAATTTGCAACATTTAAAAGTAGGCGATGAGCTGTATTTGGAAAAAATTCCTTATGGATTTTTAACGTTAGCACGTTACCAATTGCCTTTGCCACAAGATTTATGGTTACTTGCGACAGGAACTGGTTTAGCCCCATTTATTTCGATGCTACAAGATTTTGAGACATGGACGAAGTATCAGCATATCAATCTTGTATATAGTGTACGTACTGAAGCTGAGTTGGCATATGTAGCGCGAATTCAAGAGATTGCCGAAACTTTTGGCGAAGGGCATCAAGGTTTTAAATTTATTCCAATTATTACACGTGACCCAAATGCGATATTACATGATCGTTTACCAGTGTTGATCGCAAATGGCGAATTAGAAGAAGAGGCGGGTTTGGCTTTTAATCCTGCGACTACGCATGTCATGCTCTGTGGCAATCCACAAATGGTTGATGATACCAAAGATGCACTTAAAGCGCGTGGTTTGACTATGAACCGTCGTGGTGAAGGTAATATTGCAGTCGAAAATTATTGGTAATGTTGCATCAGGGTAAGTGTTAGATCAATGAAAAACTCAGATGTGTGATTCAAAATATTGATGCTCTAAACATAAAATCCTCAGAGTTGAGGATTTTTCTATACCCATATTTTTATTTTTAAATTAAGCTTTAATGGACAAACATATCCATCATTTCACGTAATTCTTGAATTGCTGTTGCTTGGTCGCAGCTTAACCATGTTGGCTCAAAAATGCCTGAATAATGTTCTAGGCGATCTTGTGGAACGACTAAACGAATTGGACAATCTTCCTCAATTAAGCGCCATGGAATAATAGGAACTTCATTATCCAAAAAGGCAGCGACATCTCGAATATCAATAATCATCGCGTTGATACAATCAGGCAATGGCATAACAGACAATTCTTCAGTACGACGACGAAAAAACTCTAAGTCACCCCATTTTAGAATATAACTCGGTTTCTTAAATTCAACGATACCAATCAAATTTTCATCACGCGTTGTATGTAAAAAACACTGTGCAGTGACATCTGTGTCTAGATCAAGCGAGACACTTTGCCTAAGATAGGTCATACCTGAATTGCCAAAAATTGAGCGGGAACATAGTATAGCCCACTTTCAAACTGAACATGCTAAATCCCCTAATTTACTTTTTTATTTGAGTTGTTTTAAGATTGGATGAATATTATTCTATTTTTGGAATGTGATTGTAAAACATAAGCTTAATAAATAGTCTTGGAGTATTCGCTTCATCGGAAAAAAATGACCCGAATTCACCTGTTCATTAAAATATAAATGAGTACACAATGACCTTTATATTATTTAAAAATATGCATAGTATTTTGAATGAACTTGTATCTATTTGATAAAAAATGAAGGAGAAAATCAATGACCGATAAAAAGCCGAATAAATTCGTTGCACCTATTATTATTGCGGGAATTACGGTAGGTTTTTTGGCAAGTGCTTATAAATTTGTTTTTGCCAATAAAGATACATCTCGTGCTGATATACAGAAAAAACAAGATTCCACGGACAGATCTCAAGTTAAAAAAAATGACCAAAAAGATGAATAATTTTTAATCGTTATAGACTTTTGATGTGAAATAAATTAGATTTAAATTATTAATATATAAAATATTAATTGATAATGTAATTGATTGGGTCTGAAGAAGAAGGAACTTCTATGAAATTTATCACTATTTTTAAAAAGATTGTTTTGGCAAAATTAAGCCAATTGGAAAAACGTATTCAGAGCATTGCACCGCAAGATCCAATGGATCAAGCTATTGCACGTGCCCATATATCTCAAGCGCAGTTATTTCAAATGGATTATTTGGAATAAGTTCTATATTGGATGATATTGATTTAGATGTCACAAAAAAGCAGTTTGAATTAATGACAATTCAAACTGCTTAATTTTTTGTAAGGTATTTTACTTATACATATTCAGATGCTGCATGTGCAGAAGCCCAAGCCCATTGGAAATTAAAGCCCCCTAAATGTCCTGAAACATCCAAAATTTCACCAATGAAAAATAAACCTTTTTGTTTTTTACTTTCCATGGTCTTCGATGAAACTTCAGTGGTATCGACACCGCCTAAAGTCACTTCTGCAGTACGGTAACCTTCAGTACCAGAAGGCTTAACTTCAAATTGATGTAATTTATTGGCAATGCTTTCAAGCTTTTCATCGCTGAGTTGCCCTATTGCTGTTTCAGCCCATTCAGCCCAAATTAAAGTCTGTAATTCAAGCACCACACTTTTTGGTAAATGTTCAGCCAATAATGTACGCAAAAGTACTTTAGGATGGCTTTGTTTTTTTACTTTAAATAATTCAAAAAGTTCCACAGCAGGTAAAAAGTTAATGTTAAAACTTTGCCCAACATTCCAATAATTTGAAAGCTGTAATGAACTTGGACCACTCAAACCACGATGGGTAAACAATAAGGCTTCAGTAAAGCTATTGAGTTCATTTGATAAAGTTGCTTCTACTGCATTACCACTGAGTCTTGTTGTGACTTCTTTGAATTGATCGGAAAAAGTAAATGGCACTAATCCTGCACGAGTGGCGTGAATGGAATGTCCAAATTGTTTGGCAATGTCATAACCAATAGCAGAACCACCAAGTGTTGGAATAGATAAACCGCCTGATGCAACAACTACCGATTCAGCTTCAAAATAACCTTGATTTGTGGCTACTTGAAAATTTTTACCATCAACAGTTGAAACCGCTTTGACTTCGCAACTAGTTTTAATATCGACAGATTTTGTTTTTTCACATTCATTCAATAACATGGCTAAAATTTCTTTCGCACCATTGAGTGTGAATAATTGTCCATGTTTCCGCTCTTCGTATTCGATGCCATATTCACAAACCATGCCGATAAAATCCCAATTGGTATAACGGCTGAGTGCCGAAATAACGAAATGTGGATTATGTGAAATGAAGTTTTCAGGCTCAACATAAAGATTGGTAAAGTTACATTTACCACCGCCTGACATGAGAATTTTTTTACCAATTTTATTTGCTTTTTCAACTACTAAAACTTTACGCCCACGGGCAGCAGCTTTGGCAGCAAGCATTAAACCTGAAGCACCAGCGCCGAGAACAATAACATCATAGAGGTTGGAAGACATGACACACTCAAGAGGGGGGAGAAGAAAGCACAGCATTATAGACAATATTGCTTTCGATTTCTTGCGTATCTTTTTAGTTGCAGATTTGACAAAAAATTTCTAGCTGTTACATCATTGATTTAAATCAGAAAATGGCATTTTTCGTCCCTGTAAACCACCTGAATGAATCACCAATATTCGAGTATTTTTCGCAAAATGATTATTTTCGATTAAATTCAAAAGTCCAAATAGCATTTTGCCTGTATAGATCTGCTCTAAAGGAATTTGATATTGTTGTTCAAAATTTTGTATAAACGTAAATAATTCAACAGTGGTTTTGGCATAGCCTCCAAAACAATAATCATCTGTAATTTTCCAATTAGATTTAGCCGTTTTAAGAGCAATTTCCTTTTGTAAGAAATCACCTTTAAGTGCTGAAAAGCCTAAAATTTTTTGATGAGTCGAACTTGCTTCAATGAGTCCTAAAATTGTTCCACCTGTACCGATGGCACAGCAAATCACATCATAATTTTTACGATCATCATCGGTTAATATTTCCTGACAGCCTAAAATGGCAAGCGCATTACTACCGCCTTCAGGTACGATGTAGGCATCGGGATGTTCTTTTTTGAGTTGTTGTAAAAATGCTTCTGTATCTTTTTGACGATATTTTTCTCGTGAAAAAAATTGCAGTTGCATGCCAAATTGTTGCGCTGTAGATAGGGTATGATTTAAAGGTTTATCTGCTAACTCTTCACCCCTAATAATACCTATACTCTCAAAACTAAATAGATGTGCTGCATAAGCTGCCGCTGCAATATGATTGGAATATGCGCCACCAAAGGTAATGATTTTTTTTGCAGCTTGTTTTTGTGCTTCAAGTAGGTTGTGTTTTAGTTTAAAAAATTTATTGCCCGAAATGTGTGGATGAATTTGATCGAGTCTTTTAATGGTGATTTGAACAGGTGAATCTAAGGTCAATGTTTGATAAGACACAGTTTGGGCAATACGATCAAACATAGACATAAAGACAATTCCTTATAAAGTTGAGTGCATTGTATATGTAATAAGTTTTACAACGACATTCTTATAATTGATAAAAAGACATTATTTAGTGTGATGCTGTATTTTCAGAATGGTAGTTGTTTCGAGCGAATTTTCCCAAATTTACTCTTCCTTTTGATGATGCTTTCGCATGAGATTGGTTTGAAAGCCGATTCACATATTTAACAGACATTTTTTTGATCAAGACCCTTACTATTTATATCATTCATTTTTAAATTTAAACTTTAGAGAATTACTTGGAGATAAGATCAGATAAGTTAAAGTGAATGATGACGATTAAAATTAAAGCATTTTTTGATATATCTATCTGATTTAACAAATCTAAATAAAAGAGAACCCAAGTGAGTGTAATAAAAACAATTATTTTTATAGTCAGTTTGTTGAGTACATTATTTATTATGGGTTGTGATATGAAAAAAGATCCAACTCAGGAGAAATCAGAAAATAAAAATGAGTTAAAAGAAAAGTTTAATCATTGGAAAGCCGAGCAAGATCCTAAACTTGTAGATGATTATTTTCAATTTATACGCCAATATTTAACACAACCACCAACAAAGCTTGAAATTATGACCAATCGTAATGTCATGGTGAAAGCATGTGAATCGGAGCGTTTTGCTATTCCACCGAAAGCGTATTGGAATAATATTGTGGGTAGTTTAAAACTACTCGATCAACTGTATCGTGATGCATATTTTGAACGTTACACCATTACAGCAATGTATCGTAGTCCATCGCTCAATACCTGTGTGCATGGGGCTAAGCAAAGTAAGCACGTTTATCATTATGCAGTCGATTTTCATGTACTTGATCCGAAAGAAACACATGAGCAAGATCGTAAATTATTGGTCAAAGCCTTATGTCAATTTTGGCAAACTGAAGGTACAAAATTGAAGATGGGTTTAGGTGTGTATGGAAATAATCGTTTTCATATTGATACTCAAGGCTATCGAACATGGGGTAAAGACTTTAAGTCAAAAAGTTCGCCGTGTTTAAAAGAATCTGTAAATTAAGTTATTCATTTTAAGATGCAAAACATAAAATATTGAAAATAGATTATTACAATAACAATTGAATGATGAGCTGATTTTTTAAGCAGAAGTGCTATGCTGTAAAGAATAAAAATAATGAATGGGAATCTGTGATGAAAAAATTATCGATAGGTTTGAGTGTATTCGTCATATGTATGTTGGCAGGATGTGACCAAAAAGCACCAACACCGACAAAGACTGAGGTTCGTTCAATTCATATTGCAGGTATGCCTGTATATGAAAAAGATTATCGACTGAATGTGGGTGATTTCAATACTGAACTGAATATTGAAAATAAATAACGATTTAATTTAAGCGGATAGATTGAATGATAAATTGCCAGATCTATCCTGAGCTATTGCATATTTGAATGGCTTAAATTAAATCAATTTTCCAATTTGATGCCTGAATTTCTAAATTATACTGATGTAATTGAGTTGTGATCTCATCATAATGTTTCTGTAAGTCATTCATAGAAATAGTATGAATCCATGAAGGATCTTGTTTATATAAATGGTAGTCTTCATTCACCTTATCAATTGCTTGCTGAAGAATCATTTGTTGATGTTTCAATGCTTGTCGATCTGCAAGTACATTTAATATTTTACGATTATGAATCGTTTTTGTAGCGGCATTGGTCGCATTAATACGATGGGTCAATTCGTAAATTTCTTTATTTACTGCAAATGCTTCACGAATTAAACTTTGTGGTGCCACACTGAGTTTAGCACCCGCTTTGATTAATAAGTTGTTATTTATACGTTGCTGTAAAGCATCTCGCTTTGTAATAAGATCAATACGAAGTAAAAGTGCTTCAGCAATTGTCATATTTTTAAAAGTATTCTTTAAATTCATTGAACTTATTTTTAAGTATTTGTTAATTATGTCTGCTAGTTTAAGCTTTTTAAATTATAAAATAAAGTAAATAATAATTATTAAAATCAGAATTTTACATGTAATTTGATTTGACTGTTTCTTAGGGTCTGAATATTTCATTTTTTTATTTAGAGAATTTAATTTTTAGTTCATTTTTGCAGTAAAATTACGCAAATTTATTCAATGATAAGGTTGGACACTTGGAATCATTACTTATATTGGGTTCTATTGCTTTTGCGCTGATGCTCGGCGCAATCAGTCCAGGTCCAACGTTTATTTATGTAGCTAAAAACTCGATTGCAATTTCACGCCGTCATGGTTTGTTTACTGCTTTAGGTACAGGTACAGGCGCAGCTTTTTTTGGCTTACTTGCTGTAATGGGCTTGCAGGCTATTTTATTGGCAGTGCCTTCAGCCTATTTGATTTTAAAAATTTGTGGTGGTCTATATTTACTTTGGCTTGCCTATAAAATTATTAAACATGCCAAAGAACCGATGGAGCAGGCAGATAGTCAGGCTCAGGTGATGAGTTATGCTCAAGCATATCGTTTAGGTTTTATTACTCAGCTCAGTAATCCTAAAATTGCGATTGTTTTGGCGAGTATTTTTACTGCACTATTACCAAAAGAAATTCCAAGTTATTTTTATGTGGTTTTGCCGATGTTGTGTTTTTTTATTGATGCAGGTTGGTATTCACTTGTTGCCGTTGCTTTATCTGCGGAAAAGCCACGCCGTGTGTATTTAAAATTTAAGAAAGTATTTGACCGTATTGCTGGTGGGGTAATGACTTTACTTGGATTAAAGTTAATTTTTGGGATGAAGTGATAAACATTAATACGTTAGTTCCTGTTGGAACTACAATGGTTTGCCCATTTTTGAAAAATTTAGTAATTAGTTTTAGGAGTAGCATTTAAATAAGGAATTATTTCAGTATTTATTTTTCTATTCAAGTTGTGTACAAATAACTGTTGAAGGAACAACTATTATAATCAATTCAATGTAAAGAAAGTTCTTGAAACTATTTCCCATGATCATAATAAAAATAAAGAGTGCCCACATCAAATTGCGGATACAGCCGTAGAAAAATGCTTTTCAAAAAGTTGTTGGAACTATTTTGGCTTTATAGAAATGCTCAAATAAGAATTGGGTGATTACGGAAGAAAAAAGCCAAATACATAACCTAATGGGGAATTCAAATAAGTGTACCAATCATGGGAACAACAATCGAAGGAGTGATTAAACCTTGTAAAAAATATTGTGGATTTCGTAGAATGGTCGATGCATGGAATGTGAGGGTAACACAAAATGTCCCAATAAAAGGACTAATCGTAACAGAGCATATAATATTTTAATCAACACGAATTAAAGAGCACGAATAATGATTTATAAAGCTTTATTTTTAAGTTTAATGTATGGGGGTGTATGCCAAGCATATGCAAATGAAGAAATATATGAAACACGCTATGGTCAGTTTCAAATCAAAGAATCTAATGAATATCTAGGTGGTGCATTATATTTTAATAATAAACTAGTTAATCCTGTGATAGAAGGTAACAATAGTTTAGATGTTGAGGGGATTTATCAGTTGAAAGGCGATGATGTGCTTCTTGTGGAAGACGTAGGAGGACGTGGTTGCCCAATCACTTTGTATTTCGTAAAAATTGCTCCGACAAAGAAAGTTAGTGTTTCACCCGCTTTTGGTTCTTGTTCTGATCTAATCAACGTGAGTACAACAACGAGTCAAATTGTTGTCAAAATGCCTGATTTTATCGGGGCGCCGGAAAGTGAAGCCCAAGAAAGAGCAGTGGCACAGCATAAAATGATTTATATTTATGATGGTCATGTAGTTAAAGAAAATGGAAAAATAGTGCAGCAAGATAATTAAAATAGTGTGATTATAGATTTAAGTGATAAAAAGCCCCTACATCAGTAGAGGCTTTCATCTTAAAGTATTAAACCTTAAGAAACCTTATCGCCCGCTTTAGCACCAGATTCAGGTGAAATCACCCAAACACCTTCGCCATTGCCCGCAGCTAGAACCATACCGTTTGAAATACCAAAACGCATTTTACGAGGTGCAAGGTTTGCCACCATCACCACCAATTTGCCTTTAAGGTCTTCAGGTTGGTAAAACTCACGGATACCGCTAAATACGTTACGTGGTTCAGCTTCACCAACATTCAAAGTCAATTGAAGAAGTTTGTCAGAACCTTCAACAGTGCTTGCATCTAAAACTTCTGCAACACGAAGGTCAATTTTCATAAAATCTTCGATGCCGATGGTGCTTGTGTTAAGAGCTGCTTCACCGACTTTAGGTTCAGGTTTTTTCTCAACGGCTTTCTTTTCTTTTTTCTTTTCAACTTTTACAGGTTCAGCCGCAGCAGCTAAAGAGTCCTTAGAAGCATCAACCATAGAGGCAACAGCTTTCGGGTCTACACGTTGCATAAGTGGTTGGAACTGCGCAATTTCATGATCAACTAAAATAGTTTTGCCTGATGCAAAGTTGAAGTTGTCCATTTTCAAGAAGTCTTGAACTTGGCTTGCAAGTGTTGGCAATACAGGTGCAAGGTAAATTGCCAATTGACGGAACAAGTTAATGCCGACAGAACATACATCATGAACTTGTTGTTCTTCGCCTTCAATTTTCGCCAAAGCCCACGGCTTTTTCTCATCGATATATTGGTTAGCTTTGTCTGCAAGTGCCATGATTTCACGAATTGCAGCAGAAAACTCACGAGCTTCATAAGATTTGGCAATCGAATCGCCTGCATCAATAAAGCTTTGAACCAGTTCAGGCTCTGTACAGGTTGTTGATAATTTATTATCAAACTTGGTGTTAATGAATTTTGCACAACGGCTTGCAATATTCACGACTTTACCGACTAAGTCTGAATTCACTTTTTGTACAAAATCATCCAGATTCAAGTCAGAATCCTCAACTTTATCAGATAGTTTCGAGGCAAAGTAATAACGTAAATATTCAGGATTTAAATGCTCTAAATAGGTTTCTGCTTTAATGAATGTACCACGAGATTTTGACATCTTCTGACCATTCACAGTTAAGAAACCATTGACGAATAGACCTGATGGCGTACGATAATTCGCACCTTCAAGCATTGCAGGCCAGAACAATGCGTGGAAATAAACGATGTCTTTTCCAATGAAGTGATACACCTCATTTTTAGAATCTTTTTTCCAATACTCGTCAAAGCTGAGTTCAGGACGTTTAGTTTTGATGTAGTTTTCAAAACTCGACATATAACCAATTGGCGCATCGACCCAAACGTAGAAATATTTATTTGGCGCATCAGGAATTTCAAAACCGAAATATGGTGCATCACGAGAAATATCCCAATCGTTCAAACCATTTTCAAACCATTCATCAAGTTTGTTTGCGATTGAAACAGGTAAACGACCTTCATCACGTGTCCATTTTTGCAAATATTCTGCAAAGTTTGGCAATTTAAAGAAATAATGATCAGATGATTTTTCAACAGGTGTCGCACCGCTCAAAGTTGAACGAGGGTTGAGTAATTCTGTTGCATTATAGGTTGTACCGCAAACTTCGCATGAGTCTCCATACTGATCTTCAGCTTTACATTTTGGGCATGTGCCTTTGATAAAACGATCAGACAAGAACATGCTTTTTTCAGGGTCAAAAAGCTGTGTAACAGGGCGAATGGCAATATTGCCTGCATCACGGTTTTTGATATAAATTTCTGAAGAACGGTTTTTATTTTCGTCGCTATGCGTTGAATCATAATGATCAAAAATGACATTAAAGCCATCAAAATCACGGATGTGTTCTTTTTGCACATTCGCAATTTGCGCTTCAGGGCTAATACCATTTGCTTCTGCACGAAGCATAATTGCAGTGCCGTGAGCATCATCTGCGCAGACATAAGTCACGTCATGTCCCATTGCACGCATGGCACGAACCCAAATATCTGCTTGGATGTAACCGAGTAAATGTCCCATATGAATTGGGCCATTTGCGTATGGAAGGGCATTAGTCACTAAAATATTACGCACGGATAGACGCTCTCATTCGTATTTTATATAAGGTCATCGATTTTAACGTAATTGCTGTGAAGATGCACAATAGAATCGGTGAAATGTTTTCAAAATAATGTTTCTGTATATTGTTTGCCAAAGAATAGCGATAATGTCGCTTTGATGCCGTCCGATTTGAGTGCCTATAGATGATTAATCATGATTTTAATGACATTGACCATGATGATTTTGATCGTGAAGTAACACGGATTCCCCAAAATTTGAAAGCCAAACAGCAGTTAGAAAATAACATTCTCAAACAGGCTGAAAATTATCTTGAAGATATTTCAGAAGATGAGCATTCATTTTTAATCAAAACATTACAGAACCTTGCTGTTGATGAATCGTATTTCAATGTAATTGCAGAAAATTTAGAACAGCCAATTGGTACAAAATTTGCCAATGATGCCTTGAACTTGTTACATTTTTGGAAATTAATCAATGATGTAGATGATGTTAAAACTTTTGATTTATTGGACATTGTGAATGGCGCATTCTTCCAGTCTGAAATGCTCAAAGCCCTTGATACATTGGAAATAGGCGAGCAAAAAGAACAATTTAAAACGGTTTTGGTGCAAAGTTTTAAACTTTATCAATCTGAATTTTATGTGGGTTGTGTTCCTGTGCTTTATGCGCTTTTGGAAGGATTACTTACGGCTGTACTGATTCAACATGGTTATTTAAAACAACAAGATAGTAAATTTATTGATGTGTATAAAATTGTTCCTGGCTTAAAAGGGCATGAAATTAAGAGTTTATGGCATAAGGCTAAAATTGCCCATGAATTAAATCCGTACTTCTCAGAATTACCCGCTTATAAAATGGATAGTAGCTCGACTGTGAGTGCAACACGTCATAATATTTTGCATGGTTCTGAACTGAATTGTTTTACCCAAGGTCGTTGTTTTGTGCTGTTTATTTGGTTATTTGGTACGGTGAGCTTTATGGGGAATGTTCGTTCGTAAAGTATATTGGTCAAAATAGATAATAAATGTATGGAAATGATAGGTGTGGTTTGGCATAAAACTTCACCTAAATTTCACACAGCATTCAAATAAAATACAATTCAAATATAGATGCTAAAGCCAAGATTAGAAGAGGAGTAGCTCATGCGATCTTGGTCATTATTTTTATCATCCATGTTTGCCAGTTTGGTTTCTGTACTCAGTTTGGTGATTTCATTTTGTCTATTTTTAATTTTTTATCATGGCGATTTATTTGTATCAGCTTCTGATCGAAGCGCGCAGCGGGGCATAGAAGTCATCGTTTATCTCACTCCAATGTTGATACTGATTGGATTTATGTGTTTTAGCTGTATTTTTCGATTATTCACCTCACCACTTAAAATTTTTGAGCCTCAAAAAATATTTAAATTATTTTATAAATTAGGCTTTATTTGGTTCGGCTTAATATTTTTCTTTCAGTTTTTAGATGGCAGAATGGCTGAATTAAGCGAGAGTTTGTACTTTGGTTTGATTGGCTTCATTATCTTAATCATTCCACTATTTATAGGTGTTATAACTGGTCATTTCCTATATTTATATATAGGCAAAGGGATATTTAAAATGAGGGACAATAAAAAAGTAATTGCAAATTATAAAGCGTTACAAATTCCGCCCTTATAATAAACTATGCTAAATATAGAGCATCTCAAACGGAAAATTTTTCAAATGTTGAAATTGATCGCAGAAGACTTTATCCAAATTGATAAGATTGACATCGTTTTGCCTTTATATAAAGAATTGGTAGAGAAAACCAAGTTAGAGCAGGGCTGTATTTCTTATGATCTTTACCATGATCTTAAAAATAAGGGGCATTTTGTTTTTATTGAAGAATGGCAAGATAGAAATGCTTTAGACGTACATGTAAATTCTGAACATTTTCAACGTTTAGTGCCACAAATAGATCAATACAAACGCCAAGATGGGATTTTTACTCATATGCAAAATTTTACAGAACTATTTTAAAAGTAAACTTTTTTTAAAGTTCACTTTCAACGAGATGTTTAACTTTTAAAGCTTTTTCAAAATGATCGAGTCGATGTGTTTGAATCCACCATGTTGCCACTTGCATAAGTGTTGCGGGATCATCATTTTTATTGGCGAAAAAAGCATAAAAGGAAAGTCCGACATTTTCACCTTTAGAGACAATTTTTTGTTCACATATTTTGATCATTTTGGTTTTGATTTCAGCGTTCATTCAAATCTCTATTCTGTAAGTAAAATTAAAAATTGAAGTTGAGTGTAAAATTTATTCGTAACATTGTGTAGGACAATAATTGCAAATTGCATTTTTTTTACTTTTATAGATGCTCAGTTGTTATAAAAGAGAAGACATAAAACCATTGGAGCAAATAACATGACAACATTTGATGATTTAAAAAATAAAGCGTCTGAAGTTGCTGATGATCTAAAACTTAAAGCAAAAGAAGCAAAATTAGGTGCTGAAAAAGTCGCAGATGATTTAAAGCATAAAGCGCAAGAAGCTTTACTTAAAGGGGAAAAAGTCCTCAATGATTTAAAACACAAATCTGATGATTCTACGGATGAAAGTAAAGATTCAGAGTCAACAACAGCAGAAAATGTTTCTAAAAAAGACGATACGGCACCGAAAGCATAAGGTTAGGGTGTTAAAGACTTGAGTGTTTCTACCATCGCTATTTGTCGTGAATAGAAAAATAAAACCACTGTTTTAAATATAAAAGCGGTGGTTTTATCTTTTGGAATTCTATTGTTTTAGAATGAAGATGAGTTTTGAAAATATAGTAATATCTTAGTTTCTAGACCATACAATTTTACGTACTTGGTTATTAATGATTGTCAAGGTATAGGTGATACCTGAAATTTCATACACATAATCAGAAACAGTTTTTACCACATTGTCCTCTTTAATTTCATAAGTATTCATAGATTTAGGTGATTGGTTTAGCCGAGTTACCACATCACTAAAACTGTCACCAATAGAGACGATTTGACCTGTGACAGTACGAATTGAAGTTGTTTCACTTGCTGCAAAAGTTAAAGTTGAAGCCGACATAGTCAATGCGATGATGCATGCAAATATAGATTTCATGAACACTCTCTGATTATTGTTGTGGTTCTTTCAAGAAAACCACTTAAAATGATGGACTACACTAGACCATAGCTCAAAAAACAATTTGATTTTGTATATGAAATATTAATTTTGTCTAAATAATGTACTTTTTATCTCGTTAAAATCATTAAAAGCTTTGTTATTAACGTCATTAAAAAAATATTAATACATCTATAAATGCAGTTTTAAATTATTTACCCAAATGAACCCTATTTATTAACTTAACCTGAGTGCAATTTATCGTTAAACTATAGCTTCATGTTTACCTTAGTACGTTTTGTACTTCTTGTTGTATTTTGCCTTGGAGCATCGTATGTCGTGGCTTTCTTCTCTTAAATCAGTCTTTTCACCTGCTCCGGAGGTGAATGAAGAAGGCGTTCAGCACGTATTACAAAACTATATTTTGCCTGAATCGAGTAATGCGCTAAAAGATCGTATTACACAGGTTAATGTGGAAGGTAAAATTTTACAGATCACCATCAATACCTTTCCAGAAGAAGCTGATCATTTACAAAAAATTCATGATGATTTAGCAAGTGCTTTAGAGGCACATGGTATTCAAGAGTTGAATATGCATGTAATTCAGCAAAAAATTCAACATGGTGAAGGCTGTTCAAGTCATTCACATGGTCAAGAAGGGCATAGTTGTTCAAGCAAGCCTCAGACCGAAACTCAGACTCAAGCAGAACCGACCAAATTACCACCTGTGATGGATGCATCTGCGAAAACTGAAGAAGATCCAAATAATCCACCGATTCAAAAAGCTGCACCACAACAACGTGATATTGCAAAACATCCACGTATTCAAAATGTGATTTTGGTGTCTTCGGGCAAAGGTGGTGTGGGTAAATCGACTACTACAGTAAACCTTGCTTTGGCATTACAGCAACTTGGTTTAAAAGTCGGTGTATTAGATGCTGATATTTATGGTCCAAGTATCCCAACCATGTTGGGTAACTCAGGTATGACTCCAAAAATTGAAGGCGAAAATTTCGTACCGCTTGAAGCACATGGTTTGGCTGTATTATCCATTGGACACTTGATTGGTAAGGAAAATACACCAGTGGCTTGGAGAGGTCCAAAAGCAACGGGTGCGCTTATGCAACTGTTCAATCAAACGCTTTGGCCTGATTTAGATGTATTGATGATTGATATGCCACCAGGTACAGGTGATATTCAATTGACTCTTGCACAACGTATTCCTGTAACGGGCGCAATCATTGTGACGACACCGCAAAACGTTGCACTTATGGATGCTGTTAAAGGTATTGAATTGTTTAATAAGGTCAACATTCCAGTGATGGGTGTCGTTGAAAATATGTCTACACACATTTGCTCGAACTGTGGACATGAAGAACAAATTTTCGGTACAGGTGGTGGCGATCAATTATCTGCTCAGTACGATATTCCACTGCTTGGGCGTTTACCTTTAAACGTACAAATTCGTGAAAATGCTGACGCAGGTAAGCCTTCTGTCATTGTAGGTGATGTTGCTGCTGATAATTATTTAGAAATTGCACAAAAAATTGCCGATAAATTACCGAAAGTTGAAAAGAATAAAAGCAGAATTTTCTAATATTCTACTAAAAAAATTTAATAAGCCCACTTTAAACAGTGGGTTTTTTATTGTGGAAGAAGCAGATGGCGTGGTTTGTATATAAAAAATGCACTTAAATGTTTTGATTACAAACCAGTTACATTTTTTTCATAAGCAGTCCTCAGTTAAGGTGCCTAATCACAACAAATACATAATATGATATAGATCGAGTTTAGTGATGAAAGCTTTAATTCATACTGTTGTTCTTGCTGTTTCTACTGCAATTATTGCTGTACCTGTGATGGCGAACTCAACAACAGCAACACCAACGTTAAAACAAATTACAACTGCTGTTGCTCAACCACATTTTGATAAGCAAAAACAGGCATTAAATGCGAAAGAAATGAAAGCGAAAAAAGAAGCTGATGAAAAAGTTGGCAAAGCGAAAGCCAAAGCAGATAAAGAGGCTACTCGTGCAAAAGCTAAAAATGATAAAGCCTTAAAAGTTACTTCAGAAAAACAAGCTAAGCTTGTGAAAGAAAAAGCCAAAGCAGATCAGAAAGTACAATTTGCAAGAGATGTGAAAAAAACATTTACGGGTCACTAAAACTTCGAGCTGTATCGCATTAATTTTGCGTAGAAAAGACTGATATTGTTCAGGCTTTTCTACTTTTAAAGTCTTTAAAAGTAGATTTTATGGTTTTATAAAAGAGAAAACTTTTGAGGAAATTATAAATGAAAAACTTAAATATATTGAATAATAAAGTTTTTATGAGTGTATCCAACACAGCTAATGGTGATGTAAATAGCGCCACACGTTTTTATTACAACCAAAAAGGGAGTGTAATCACTGCACATTATGAAGGAGGCGTGGTTCAGCTTGGCTCTATTATTGGGAAAATGTTAGATGCCGAAAACTTTCAGATTTGTTATCAGCATTTGACCGTAACAGGTGAGCTAAGAGCAGGGCAGTGTACAACTCATATTGAGTTGCTCGATAATGATGTGATTAAGTTATTGGAAAATTGGCAATGGCTCAATGGTGATTTATCGACGGGGCACTCAGAACTCATAGAAGTCGTTTTGAACTAATTGATTATAAATATTATTTGAAGTACGAAAACTGAGTTTACTGATGACGATTACGCCATTTTTTTATGACTGTCCAACGCCAATAAATACGTGTAAGCGTAAATAAAACTACTGCAAATAGTAGGGCTTCAATCAATAATCCTGTAGCTAAAATTTTGGCTAGACTAAAATCGATATGTCCATGTCCAAAATTTTGAATCCAATGCACAATTTGATGAAACACGCCAAGTAGCATATCTTTATTAATCATGTGTACACCATAAATTTGTGTACCAATCCAAAATGCAAAAATTAAAATTGGCACAATGGTGAATGGATTCATGATCCAAGCCAATAATAAACTAATGGGTAAATTGGCTTCAAATAATAAAACAGTGATAATAATCAATGCACTATGTAGTGGAATAGGTAAAATTCCCCAAAATGTACCAATAAATACTGCTTTAGAAATAGACTTACGATTGACATACCAAAGCTGAGGATTTGAGGCATATTTACCAAAAATCTTGATGATTTTCAAACTATTGACTCTTTCAGGCGAAGGGAGCCAGGACTGAAAAAAATGCTTTGCCATAAATATTGATTAAAATAAGAAAAAGATGATTGTGCATGATTACATTTAAAAACGACAGTGATTTGCTGTAGTTATAGATAAATTGTAAATGCGAGATGTTAAAGATTAACTCATCAGACTGAATATAACCTTAAATATGTAAATAGATGTATTTAATGTTGTATTAAAAGCTATGTAATTAACTGATTTATAATAATTTAGTGTGATATTTATCACATTTTTATTCTGTGGTGACCTTTAGGTCAATATATTTTGAATAATAGTTAAATATATGTTTTTAAATAACAAATATTTTAAATTAATCAAAAAAATATCTCATCTTACAATTAATTTTTTGCTAAGTGACACAAACTGATTTAATCTGCGCTCAATTGAATAGTGAGGTCATTTAATGATTTCATGGTTTTTTGTTGGCTTAGTCATCACCATTTTATTGACACCTGGTCCAACTAATACACTTTTAGCATCTTCTGGTATTCAGTCAGGTATTCGTAAATCTTTACGTTTAATTCCTGCTGAAGCACTGGGCTACCTCATTGCAATCTCAATTTGGGGATTGATCATTGGCACAGTATCAAAAAAAATTCCAATGATTCCTGTCATTTTGAAGCTCTTTAGTGCTGCTTATATTTTTTATTTAGCAGTAAAGCTGTGGCGTACTGCAACAGTACAAGAAGATTTTACTCAACCAAGTATTCGTCCTCGTGAGTTGTTTTTAGCAACACTGTTGAATCCCAAAGCATTATTATTCGCAACGGCTATTTTTCCAGTATTTGTGTGGCAAAGTACTACGGCATATAGTGCACATATGCTAACATTTTTATTGCTGATCGTACCGATTGCTTTTTTTTGGATTATGATTGGTTCGGTCTTGGCATCCAATAAAATTAGTTGGTTGAATCAATGTAATATGCAACGTACAGCTTCTTTAGTATTGATTAGTTTTTCTGTTCCATTGAGTTATTCGGCTTTGGCAACATTATAATGAATATTTTATCTTTATTTTTCAGTGCTAGATTTTCAATCTAGCTTGTTTCTGTTGATTGTTTTAGTTCATGAAAAATACGTACTCATTTCTTTCAGTATCGTTTTACGTTAAAGTACTGCGCAATTAACACTGTTTTTTGGATATCTATAAATGGCGATTAAATCTGATCGTTGGATTCGCGAAATGAGCGAAAAACACGGCATGATCGAACCCTATGCAGCAAACCAAGTTCGTGTAAATGAACAAGGTGAAAAGATTGTTTCTTATGGTGTTTCAAGCTATGGCTACGATGTTCGTTGTGCACCAGAATTCAAAGTGTTCACCAATGTACATTCTGCTATTGTTGATCCTAAAAACTTTGATGAAAGAAGTTTCATTAATATTGAATCTGATGTCTGTATTATTCCGCCGAATTCATTTGCTTTGGCTCGTACAGTTGAGTACTTCCGTATACCACGTAATGTTTTGACCATTTGTTTGGGCAAATCGACTTATGCGCGTTGCGGTATTATTGTAAACGTCACCCCACTTGAGCCTGAGTGGGAAGGTCACGTCACTTTAGAATTCTCTAATACAACCAATTTGCCCGCACGTATTTACGCAGGTGAAGGCGTTGCACAAATGTTGTTCTTTGAATCTGATGAAGTTTGTGAAACTTCATATAAAGATCGTGGTGGTAAATATCAAGGTCAAACAGGTGTGACCCTACCTAAAGCTTAAAATACCACGCTAATTTTAAAAGCAAGCTTCGGCTTGCTTTTTTGTTTTTTAAATCAAGTAATATAATTGTTATTAAATCGATTTATTGCTATTAATACCTAATATTATTTAAAATTATTAATTTTATTATTTAGTATATTTAACAAGATATTGATTTTTATCGGAAAGATTAAAAAATAAACAATTTAAATAGAATCAAGTGTTATAAATACATATGCATTTGCGTAATAAAACAATGAATGTGATTTATTTTACATTTTAGATGGCAAAAGATTAAAAATAGATGCCGAATCAATTTTATTATGCATAGAAAAAATGGATTGATTTTCAGACAGGGCGATCAGTATGTCTAAATTAAAAAAACTAAATATTGCTTTATTAACTAGTTATAGTTTAAGCGGTTCATTCACTTTTGCAGGAACACTGCAAACCATGACAGATGAGCAACTGTCTGCATCTGTTGGTCAGGCATTGATGAGCTTATCCTACATTTCTCCACAAGATTCTAGAAATCTTGAAGCTAATCGAAGTGGTGGAGATAATACGATTGGTTTTTATAAATTAGGTATTGAAGCTGAACTTGAATTGAATGCAAATATTAAAAAGTTACAGCTCGGTTGTGGCGGGGTAAATGGAGTTGGTGGTTGTGATATTGATATTGATAATTTAAGTTTAAGTGGTTTAGCTGATACAGCAAATGGTCGAGTAGCTTCTTCTGCAAAAATGACAAATCCTTTTCTTGAGTTTGCAATAAAAAATCCAGAAAGTGCTTCTACACGTTCAATCGCTGGCTTGCGTTTAAGTGCGGAGAAAGTCGTGGGTTTACTGACTGCAGGTACTGAAAATTCTACAACACAAAATGGTATAAAAAATATTTCTGGATTTATGCGTATTCAATCAGATGAGTCTGGATATGTTTATGGTAAGGCAAATACTGATGCAAGACGGTTTATTGCAAGTAAGGATGCAACATATGTCGTCGATAGTGTTACTCAAACATTTAATAACCAAGTTAGTGGAAAAGTTAAAGTTACAGGTTTTCTTGGTGGATTAGTTCAGCCGATTACTTTTCAGACTACTGACGGCGGATTTAATATTCCTGCAATGAATAATATTCCTTTCATTCGTTCCGGTGTTGTCGTCAATGGTAATCGAGTAAGCTCCTTACCATTACAAGCGACATTAAATGTGCCAAAAATAGAGGTGGATTGGAGAGGAGTTTATCCAGAAAGTGGACAGACAATATATGCAAATCCTCAAGAGTCCCCAATAGATTGGGGGTTTAGTACCCCGTCTGGAGTACAAACTCAAGGGGGAATTGTAAAAGCTGTAATTACTGACTGTAGTGGCTTAGCTTGTATTGTTGCAAGCCCAGGTAAAGTATTACCTACTGTTTTTATGAAAGGTGCAATTCAAGGCATTAAAGCGGATGTAACAATTAATCAAGGGTTAGGCTATATTCATAGCTTACCTATTAATTCGCCTTTTTCACTGTCATTACAATCTCAAGCAATAAAATGGACAGGTAGTTATTATGGTGCAAATCCAGAGAGAAAAAATGTAGATGGATCTATAAATAATAGTGTACCGGAAACGATTTCTGATATCGCACAAAAGGGGTGGTGGATGTCATTTTCTGATCCTATTAATTTAGGAAGTGTCGATCCTGTTAAAAAAATTGATATAGCACCTTTATTTCCTCAAATTGCATCTCAAATTACTAATTTCTTAATGGATGAAAGAAATGCAGCTAGTTTAAGTGAATCTCAATTAGGAAATGTAATTAGTGGAAATGGTGACATCAACGTAGGTATTGGTACACTGAATGTACCAGGCGCACTTAATTTAACGCTGAATGATTTACAGCTAAGTGGTCAGAAGTTTGCACCGAACTGTTATGGTAGTTTGAAATTTTGTTAAACAATTGAATTTTTGAATTTAAAAAGCGACTTTAGTCGCTTTTTTTGTGGATCAATGCGATAAAAATACACTGATTAGTATCACTTTTTTTGTTATGATTAATTTTTAAACATATAAAAATTAATGGTTTTTGTCGCGTAGAAAAGCTGATGTGATTGTTAGTTTTTATTTGTTTGGTGGTGAAATTAATAGATTATTTTAATAACT
Source organism: Acinetobacter sp. 1207_04 (assembly GCF_052850415.1). Classification (NCBI taxonomy): domain Bacteria; kingdom Pseudomonadati; phylum Pseudomonadota; class Gammaproteobacteria; order Moraxellales; family Moraxellaceae; genus Acinetobacter; species Acinetobacter sp. 1207_04. The sequence goes on from NZ_VXCQ01000003.1 coordinate 22,800, forward strand.
TAAAAATAATCTATCTTGTAAGAAAAAAAATAGAACTAGGAATAGGAAAATGCATAAAGGAATAGTCATGGCATTGGCTTCAATGGGACTCACAGGATTGGTGAATGCTCAAGGAATGGTGCCATTAACAGATGTACAGCTCTCAGAGACAACAGGTCAGGCGTTGATGAGTTTAAATTATATCGATCCTGCAGCGACAAAAAATCCAATGAAGGGGATTGTGACTAATGGTCAGTCAAATAAAATTGGCTTTTATAAGTTAGGCATGGAAGCAGAAATTGAACTAAATGCCAATATTAAGAATCTACAATTAGGATGTGGAGGAGTAAATGGTGCAGGTGGTTGTGATATTGACATTAAGAATCTGTCGTTAAGTGGCTTACCTAGTTCTTATGATGCAGTAGGAAATCCTGTTTATAGTGAAGGTCGAGCATCGACGAGTGGTAAAATGACAAATCCATTTATGGAATTTGCGATTAGTAATCCAGAAAGTTCTTCAACAAGAGAGCTTAAGGGGATTCGTTTTAGTGCTGAAAAAATTGATGCCTTATTGTCTGCAGGTGTGAATAATGGAGCAACGGCTTCAACGACAGATGGGATTCAAAGTTTAAGTGGGTTTATGCAAATTGCAGCAACTTCGGGGACGGTGAATACTGCTGTAGGCACATTTGGTAAAAAAGCAGATGAGATTGTTAAAGGAAATATTAAAGTTGTGGGGATTCTTGGTTCGTCATTTACGAGTTTGCCAAATGATGCACAAACACACGGTATTACATTGCCATCTATGAAAGTTGATTTTGTTACCCCAGCATTCCAGGTGAATGGCTCACGACAAGCGAGTGCGCTGATTGATGGTATTAATATTACTTTAGACCATATTCCATTGGATGCAGGACCGAATAATCAATTGGCTGTTTCATTAAATCCATCAATTCTTGGAGTAGATTATGCTCGGGTGAAATTAAAAGCAGGTTCTGCTGTTAAAAATTTGAATGTAGGTGTAAGTTTTTCTCAAAGTTTAAGTATGATTCATAATATTCCTTTGAAGGGAACAGGGGGCTATTTAGCAATGCAAAGTACTTCATTGCTTTGGCCTGGAGCAAATATTGCTGATGAAGATCGTAATAAAACAAATCTTTTGGATATGTCGGGTGCAACCGATGTTGCAAAAACAGGCTGGTGGATGTCATTTGCTGATCCAGTACAACTTGGCAAATTAGAGGCAACAAATCCTGTGGATATTAGTTCGGTTTATGCTCAAGTTGCATCGTTGATGAATGACCAATTAAAAAATAGTAATCAAACAATTAACTTAGGATTTGGTGAGGCAGTAGAAGCGCTGCAAAATAAGGTTATTGAAACACCAGAAGCTTTGGTTGTTGATTTAAATAAAGCAACGAATCCATCACTTGGCGGTAAACCTGCTTCAATCTTATTGCAAAATTTACAATTGAAAAATCAAAATGTAGTTTCAAACTGCTATGGTGCTCTCAAATTTTGTTGAGTTATTCTTATTTGAAAAAGCAGCTTAAGCTGCTTTTTTTATGTCCGAAGATATTGATTTAAAATTAAAAATAATGGGAGTCACTATATTGTATTTTGCTTTACTAGGTGTGACATAAAACGATTAAATACAATATATTAATAAAATATTCTTAATGATATGGTTTTTAATTAGTATTCGAACAACATATGAGTTTTGTAAGATTACATTAAATGTGCTTGAAATTTTAACTAAATTGCTTGTATTGTGATTTTTATCACAAGTAAATCTTGAAAAATACTTACATACTAAAAAAATATAAACAATAAAAAATACAAATTGTTTAGATATCTTGAAATATTTTGTTTGGGGTAGTTTAGATAGGAAATCCAAATTTTTCTAAGGAATAGAGCGATGTTTAATTTACAAAAAATAGGCTTAAAGCCTTTAACATGGGCAATCTTTGCGCTGAGTTGTGGGAGTGTGCCATTGGTTTACGCAAACTCGAATTTAAGTGTTATGACCGATGAACAAATGTCAGAAACAACGGGTCAGGCGCTGATGAGCTTGTCTTACATATCACCTACAGATTCAGCAAATTTGCAGAGTAAAAATGCACCAGGGAGTAATATTGGGTTTTACAAATTAGGTATGGAAGCTGAGCTTGAACTAAATGCAAATATTAAAAAATTACAGTTAGGTTGCGGTGGGGTAAATGGTGCAGGTGCATGTGATATTGATATTGATAATCTAAGCATTAGTGGGCAGGGTGCTACGTCAGCAGAGCGTGCATCTTCATCGGCTAAACTTACTAATCCATTTTTAGAGTTCGCAATTAGGAACCCGCAGTCAGCGTCAACACGTGAGGTGGTAGGGTTAAGGGTAAGTTCAGAAAAGGCCCAAGGTTTGTTAACCGTAGGTACCAATAACGATCAACCAAATGGTATTAATACACTGTCAGGATATATGGTGGTAGATGGTTATGGAAATGCAACAACTAAAGAAGGAACATTTGGTTTAAAACCAGGTGAAACAGTAAACACAACAGCAGATATCGGAATTCTTTTATGTACTTCTGGTTGTGGGAGCAATCAAGGACTAACCGCTGGATATGGAGCAGGAAGTAGTGGTTCCAATAAAGGAATTAAAATTCCTTCTATGGTTGCTCCATTTACCGTAAATAATGCTGTAGTTAGTGGTAATCGTTTGACCTCTGCCAATGTAAATGCTTCTGCACTTATTCCAGATATTCCAATTAATCAGAATTCAGGACAGTTGGGGGCAAGTTTGAATCAGCAGGCATGTGTTGCTTTGTTTATTTGCGTACAAAATACTTTTATTAAATTAAACACGACAGTAACAGGGTTAAAAGCGGATATTAATTTTAGTGAAGATCTTGGATATATTCATAATTTACCAATTAATAGTTCTGTCTATTTGGCATTGCAGCAACAAGCATTACAATGGCCTGGTGCAAAAGAAGTTGCGCTTAAGGGGTGGTGGTTATCAATGCAAGATCCAGTTAATTTAGGTGATATTACCCCAACAGATCAGATTGATATTTCATCTGTTTATGGTCAATTTGCAACAATTTTAGGTCAAAAATTGCAAGAACCTGCATATAAAATTAGCGTAAATACGGGTGATGGCTTGCAAGCATTATTTGGGTCAGGAATTACTAAAACTGTATCGCCTGTCAATTTGAGTGATCGTTCGGTATCAATAGGTTTAAAAGACTTAAAATTATCTACACAAAATGTAGTGCCTAACTGTTATGGTTCACTAAAATTTTGCTAAGAAATCTATCGAATTACAAATAACGTAGATTCATTTTTGTGCACTTAAAGTGATGTTTATTTAAGTAATTATCCAAGCTGATTGTATATATTTTAATATTATATATTTTGTAAGAATGCATTCATTCATCGGAAAATAATATGTGCAGTCGCTAAAGTTTTGCGATAATCAGATAAGTTCTATATTATAAATATGTGAATTGGCTAACATAATACTCGGTGACACGGAATGTCAGGCGTGTAAAAACGCATGAAAGAGTAGGAATATCAAATAATAATATGGTGCGGAGCATCGTATAACAAAGGAAAGTCATAGATGACTACACTCAATTATACGGTATATTTTAAAAAAACCGTTTTAGCGAGTTTCATTGGTTTATGTTTAAGCCAATCTTGTTTTGCACTTGAAACTTTGTCAGATGAAAGCCTTAGTGATACGACAGGTGAAGGTATTGCACTTTTACCAACAGATGCATATATGGTTTTTCGCGAGGCAGGTGCAAATGAATCCGCTACGAACGTTTTGGCTGACCGTACCAAAGACACAGGATATATTCATTACATTCCGGTGGGTCCATTGTCTAGCGAGGCTAAGGCAAGTGGTGCTGGAAAAGCTGATCTTTATATGTATGGCTTGGCGCTTTCTAAGTCGGATGATGATTCGAACTCTCGTTTAGCAAATACAGCTGCAAAAGCAGCAATTTCAAGTTGGGGAACTGCAACCAATCCTTGGATTTTAAAAGTAGATACTGCGAAAAACATACCGACTTTTACACAAGATGTAGGCTCATCCAAAAATACTGAAACAGGTGATGTAACTTATATGGCATTAGAAGCTCCGCTTTATGAAGTGGGAGCTAGAGATGCAATAGGTGCTGATGCGTATAAGTTAAAATTAGCCATGTGGGCAGATGCTTTTCAGCGAAACCCTAACATAGTAGAAGGGACGACAACTGCTGTAGCTGGTCAAAATCCATTAGATTCGGGGATGATCGCTCGTATTCGTTTACAGGCAATTTGGAATAACTTTAGTATTAATGGTAGTAAAATTCAGTTATTCCAAACACTTGGTGGTGCAACTGGGCAGACGGGTTTAAGTCCTTTTTATGATAAAACTTTAGGTCTGTCAGGTGTTCTTCGTTTTAATAGTGGTGATGCAACGAATCTTAAATTAATACAAAAGGATACAGATACAACAAACTCAAGAACTGGAGTGATGTCTGATTGGCAGACTATTCACGCGGGTGCAGATTCCAATTTAAGTACCGCAACTTCTGGAAATTGTAATAATACTGGTGCTTCAGGTTCTAGCATTGGTAGTGGGACAGGTTGTGGTTATATTGTACAAAAAAGAACCCGAACGGATACGCGAGAAGTACAACGTACTTGGGAATTGCCAGATGAGTATAAAAATAATGTTTTACGTTTAAGTACACGTGAAACGGCTACATCAGCTAATGGGACACAAAACTTATATACGCCTGCAATTAATGGTGGATTAGCACCAAGTTTTGACGCAAATGAAGGTGTTTCAATTTACAACCTAAATACAAACTTGGTTTTAGGTAACTTATATCAGCCACTCATTGTAGGTTCAGATGGTAAAAACTTTAGCTTGGAATTAGCCCGCATTCCAAACAAAGAAAGTATTTATAAGCAGATTTATACTGATTATGGCTATAACGGAGCAATTGATTCTTCTTATAAGGGCTCAACATGTAATGTATATAGTTGTGGTACAGAAGTGACTTTGGGTGGCAAAAAGTATCAAGGTTCTTCTGCGACACACAGTAGTATCAGTATTGGTAGTGTTTATACGCCTGATGGAGGCAAGTCATTAATCGCTTATAATGGTGCAGATGCAGTAGGTATTGCCTTTGGTTCGAATTTTCAAGCAACGGCTACCTCTAGTGTGACGGGTACTGAAGTTAAGTATGCACAGCGTAATTTGGGTGATGAAACGTGGAATCAAAGAGTACAGTGTAATTTGATTTGGCAATGTACAACCACAGTTGGGCATTTGTACCAATGGTCTTATATTGGTGTAAATGGGAAAATAGAAACACCTTCGCTAACAATAAAACCGAATAATGCAAATAATTGTACATACAATTGTAATAATACTTCAGGAAGTACGCCTATTTATGGTACTTCGGCAAACCGTACATGGTCTGACACCAATTTAAATGGTGCGGCTTGGCAATCAACAGCAAATGCTACGGTTGATAATTTAATTGGTGCGAGTAATGGAAAAACAGGCGTTACACTTCCTTCAACAAATATGGTTCCAACACCAACCTTACCAGGAGTTGCATTAAATAATTTAGGTTCAGCTGTTATTGACGGTATGTTAATTCAGCATATGAAAATTACAACGAAAGGCTTATAAGGAGATTTATCATGAAAAAAACAGTTCTTTTCCTTATGACAAGCCTTATAAGTGTTGGGGTTTTTGCGATGGAACCGATGTCTGATACCGACTTACAATTGGTAGAAGGACAGGCAGGTGCTGATCTTTCATTGAAATTATCTTTAAATCACACGAGTGATTTTAAATTTGACACGACAGATGGAGCATGTAAAAACCTTGCTTTCTGTCATATGGCAATATCGGTAAATAAGAGATTTGTAAAACCTGATGCATCTAAGCCAGATAGTTTTCTTGAAGATAGTATAAGTGGAAATAAGTTATGGGTTGTCTTCAAAGGAATACAGGGAACGCTTGATATACAAAAACTAGGTTTAGATGGAGTTGACCTTGTTTTAAAGGGTAAAGATGGCGTTGAGCGTATTAAGCCTGCAATTCAATTGAGTTTTGATCCAAATAAGCCATTACTTATTCGTAACTATGGTTTTAATTCTGTTGCAATTGAACAAGATAATTTTACAAGTGCGATGTCAGGTGACAATTTGGTTACAGATGGTTCAACATCATCTACGCCTATTGGTGATTATGGTTATCTAAAAACAGATACTTATACTTCAGCGAATGCACCAAATTCTGCGTATGACCATGGGCGTGAAAAAGGCTTTATGGGTATGAAAATGAATGGTAATTTGGTCATGCAAGGTAAAATTATGATGTTTAGCTGTGATGCAAATCATCCACGTTGTTAGTTTGCTGTGAAAAGTTAATAGGGAATGAGTGATGAAAAATAAAAAGCAAAGTCACAAAAATGGATTTATTCTAAATACGCTTACATTTAGCATGATGTTGTTGAGTGGTTCTGTTCATGCATTACAAGCGTTAGATGACGGTGATATGCGTGCTGTGAATGGGCAGGATGGCGTACACATAGTGACAAGCTTTGATGAAGCTAATGTGGATACATTGTATTGGACGGATCAAGCAGGTCGTGGAACATTTGCAACGAGTCAAAAGCAAGAATTAACAGCAACAGCAGATAAAGTTAAAATTACTAAAAGTAATGTTGCAACTGTTACACCGGGTATAGATTTAAAGCTTGATATGGGGAGTCAAGCAGGAAAATCAGGTGTGGATTTACAGTTGGCGCTGAATCCAATGTTATTAACTGTTGATTCATTTAGAATTTGTAATACTGATAATAATACGACAGGATGTAGCCCTTCAATTGGAAGTTTAGCTGTACAGACAACTTCACCTTTAAATTTTGCCTTGAAAACACGTGATGGTTTATTTAGTTCAACAAGTCAGTCAGATTTAGTTTTAGGGCTTAAAAATGCCAATATATATCTTGGACAAACTGATACCAATAATGAGCTGAATCAACTCATTCTAAAAAATATGAACTTTAACTTCATTGGTAAAGGTCATATGTATGTTGACTCAAAAAATGGTTTTATCATGAAAACCAATAGTGGGACAGATGCAAATTCCACGACGCAACCCGATGCGAATAATGGTTACGTTGATTTTACACGCGTTGAGGATTCAGCATCAGGAAAGGCTGGATTTATTAACACAGGAACATATGGAAATGGGAGTGTAACAACGGGGTCAGGTCTAAACCTTGAGTTTATGCTCAATAAAAATGTTGATAAAAATGCTCCTTATGCTTTAGATACAACAACCAATACACCTCCAAATGCAAAAGGTTTAATCCGTGTGGGTGCAAGTGGTCGTATGGTGAATGGTCAGTTACAATTACGAGGATTAACGACAACTGGTGATAATGATCTATTAGGTAAGGCAACGAGTTCTAGTGGTACGAGTGGTAACAATATTATGGGAGGCTCTGGTATAGCCTTTCGTATGAAAGCAGATTTTACCAAAGATGGTGACTCAATGTTGGGCACCGATGGCAAGGCAACAACTTTAGAAATTGGCGGCGCAGGTCTGAATTCTTATGGATTCGAGTTTGGTAACTTAACAGGATTACAGCCGAATACACGTGGTACCTTTGACAGTGGTAATATTTATCTTAACTTAATAGATACGAAAACAGTTGCACTGCCTGAAAATGAGACATTTCAAACTTCTCGGTTTGGAAATAATAGTTTTTTAACCTCTCAAGCAGATTATAGTCAAAATATTCATAACTTAGTCAATAATCCATATGCTGTGATGATGTCGATTCGTGGTGGGGAATTCCAAGCAATTTCACGCCGAGGTCGTTTTACCACAACAGCAGGTGTAACTGATCCAACAAAACTATTTGCAGATAATGGTTCAAATAATGATTGGGGATTGGCACTTCCTTTTTATAATTTGAACACCAATATGGCAATGTATGGAGCAACAGTACCAGGAAATACTGCTTACTATTATACGATTGATGGTAAGAAAAATCAGGTGAGTGCAACGGCTAATCAAACCGCTCGTCTTGGGTTTTCTTTAGCGATGAGCACGCAAGGTATAGATCGTGATGCGAATAAAATCAAACTTGGGAATAAGACGACCTCTATTCTTGTGATTGATGGTGGTAAGTATGGTGCAGGGAAAACAACTGATTACTACATGGGGCTTAGAAATGTTGATATGTTACTCAAGGGTGACGGTAATATCGGTATTGAGAAAGGTAGTGTAAATATTAGTTTGAGAAACATGCTAATTGTCATGGCTGCAGAAGTTGCCGCAGGTTATTTGCCAGGTACAACCTATAAGTCATGTGCAACAGGTGTTGCTGCTGCAAGTCTTGCGTGTGGGGTGAAGAGTAGTGCTTCTCTCAATAACTTTGCTTTAGCTGATGATGTCTTGGTGGGTGCTAAATTACGATTAGGCGGTGATATAAACCTATCATTAATTCCAAATAATAATATTGATGACGGCGGAAAAATGTCAATTGTAGGTGATCTTACTTTGGCAAATACAGGTAATACCATTCAAATTAGTGATCCGATTAATGGCTCAACCATTGGTTTAGATAATTTAACGGGTAAAATTAGCTTTAATAACGCAATTGTGATTAGTAAAGATCAAGAATCAGGAAAAGGTAAGGTTGGCTTTAACTCAACATTTAATTTTAATCCTGATCAAACTGCAGCAGGCGTATTTAAAGCAAAAGATTTAAACTTTTATCCACCAAATACAGGTATGGGAGCACGTTTAGGTGAGATTGCAATTACAGGTGGGAGATTGAAGACGGAGTTAGGTATTATTCCTCGTTAATTAATCTAAAAATGTATACTGTTTATCGGTTTGCGATTGGATGGAATTCGAAAAGACATTACACTGAATGCGACTCGAAATAACTAAAATATTTCCTAAGGATTAGGATGATGAGAAAAAATATAATGCTAGGGTGTATATCAATCTTGTTATACAGTCCGCTAACTATGGCAATGCAGCCATTAGATGATGAGATCCTGTCTAATACAACTGGACAAGATGGAATCAACATTGGTCTAGGCGTAAGTAAAATAGAATTGAAACAAGCTTCGATCATTGATAATGATGGCATATCAACAGGTAGTGATTATAAAGGTCGAGCATCTCTAGTGCTTGCAGGGCAAACAAATACGCCTGTTTCTATTAATTTAGTTGGTGCAAATGCAAACCCAAGTATTTCTACAATTATAGATACGGATGGTGGTGGTGGAAAACCATTTGCAAATATTGGTATAAGTATTGCTCAAAATATTACGGGTATCAAAATTTCGCCATTTTCAATTTATGTAGCGAGTGCGACTTCAACGTCTGATGCAGTGAATAATAAGTCAATTTATGCAACAACAGGCACATTGAATGCTGATGTTAAAAAAATTCTAAACATTGGTAGTGCATCAAATAATTTTGAAATTGCTTTTCATAATACTAATAAACCTGGATTAAATGTACAGCTTGGTAATGTACCACAAAGCCATATGTTGGCATTTAGTGGTGCAATTCAGTCCATTTGTGGTACAGGTTCAGGTTGTCCGATCAGTATTGTATCCGATACCACATCGGCTTCTTTTAACTTTCAGCTTCAAGCAAACAATGCAACAACAGGATTTAGACTAGATCAGTTTCATGCGGGCATTGAAAAGGGTGGTGTCGTTTTTGGTAATTATGGTTTGAATGCTACAGATAAAATTACTTCAGATAAAGTTGATGTTGCATTAAATAACGTGATGTTAGGTGATACAGGTGTTTCTGATCCAAATATTTTTAATGGTATTAAAAATGGTTCGATGGGGAATATTGGAGCAGTTGGTGCTTCTATAACCAATCTTAAAGTCAGAATTTCAGGTTTATAGTTTGATTATGGCATACGATGCTTGATGATATTCATAAAAAATCCCGCATTAAGCGGGATTTTTTATTTTGAATGGCAAATTATTTTGCAATTTTTGCCAATAACTCTTCTTTAGAAATATTTATAGATTCAGCATCTTTACGACCTTTGTATTCAAAAGTACCAGCATCCAAACCTTTTTCACCAATCACAATACGATGTGGAATACCTGTCAATTCTAAATCAGAGAATTTAACACCTGGGCGTTCGTTACGATCGTCAAGGATTACATCATAACCTGCTGCTTGAAGTTCTGCATATAGTGCTTCTGCAGCTTCAACTGTACGTGGTGATTTGTGTGCATTCATTGGAACAATTGCAACTTCAAAAGGTGCAATCGCCATTGGCCAAATAATGCCTTTATCATCAAAATTTTGTTCAATTGAAGATGCAATTACACGTGTTACGCCAATGCCATAGCAACCCATTGTCACTGTGAATGGTTTGCCATCTTCACCAAGTACTTTACAACCAAGTGCTTCAGAATATTTTTTACCGAGTTGGAAAATATGACCTACTTCAATACCGCGTTTAATCAGGATTGTACCTTTGCCATCAGGCGATGGGTCACCTTCAACGACATTACGTAAATCGAAAATTTCAGTGAATTGAGCATCACGTTCCCAGTTTACACCTGTTGCATGTTTATCTGCTTCATTTGCTCCAGCAACAAAATCAGAAAGCACAGATGCAGAGCGGTCAATAATAACAGTTAAGCCTTTTTCAACTAAACCTTGAGGACCGCAGAAACCTGGTGTTAAACCATTGGCTTGAATTTGTTCCTCTGTTGCAAATGTAAGTGGTGATGCAATCTCAGCATGCTTTTCTGCTTTAATTTCATTAAGCTCATGATCACCACGTAAAAATAGTGCAACAACCGGCGTATTACCTTTGTCATCTGCTACGCCTTGAACCAAGAGGGCTTTTACTGATTTTGCAGGATCTGTTTGTAAAAATGCAGACACTTCTTCAATCGTTTTTTGTGCAGGAGTATCGACAACTTTAAGTTCTTGTGTTGGTGCAGCGCGTTCGCCAACAAGTAGTGCTTCAGCCATCTCGACGTTTGCAGCATAATCAGATTCAGTTGAAAATGCGATGTCATCTTCACCACTTGATGCCAAAACATGAAATTCATGTGAACCTGAACCGCCAATTGAGCCTGTATCTGCTTGAACAGGGCGGAAGTTTAAGCCTAGACGTGTGAAAATACGGCAATAAGCTGCGTACATTTCATCATAAGTTTCTTGTAATGATGCTTGATCTACGTGGAAAGAATACGCATCTTTCATAGTAAATTCACGTGAACGCATCACACCAAAACGTGGACGAATTTCGTCACGGAATTTGGTTTGAATTTGGTAGAAGTTGATTGGCAATTGTTTGTAACTTTTCAACTCGTTACGTGCAAGATCTGTGATTACTTCTTCATGCGTAGGACCAAGAACAAAGTCATTGTTGTGGCGGTCTTTGAAGCGTAAGAGTTCAGGACCGTATTGAACATAGCGACCTGATTCTTCCCATAAACTTGCAGGTTGAGTTACGGGCATCAATGTTTCGAGTGAGCCTGCACGGTTCATTTCTTCACGGACAATTGCTTCAACTTTATTTAGTACACGAACACCCATTGGCAACCAGCTATACAAGCCTGAAGCCAATTTACGAATCATCCCTGCACGAAGCATAAGCTGATGTGAGATCACTTCAGCATCGTTTGGGGTTTCTCTTAGCGTTGCAAATAAAAAGCGACTCGCGCGCATGAAGATTGTCCTGAAATAGTTAATTATTAAGAGCTGAAGTATACAATAAAAATGCTGAGGACTTCTGAGAGTTTCAGCAAGGTTGAGCAAAAGTCAGCAATATTTTAAGATCGTTTAGCTCAATTTTTTAAATAGCCGAATACTAAAATTTTTAACATCATCTAATAATGTGAAAATCACTGGAACCACGACTAAAGTGAGTAAGGTGGAAGTGATGACACCGCCAATGACTGCATGTGCCATAGGGGCACTTTGTTCGCCACCTTCACCAAGCCCTAAAGCAAGCGGAATCATACCCATCACCATTGCACTTGTGGTCATTAAAATTGGACGCAGACGCGTTGTGCCTGCTTGAAGAATTGCATCGTAACGATTCTGTCCATTTTCCATGGCTTTTTTAATGAAATCGATAAGAAGAATGGCATTTTTGGTGACCAAACCCATGAGCATGATAATGCCAATAATCGAAAATAGGTTCATGGTGCTTTTAAACAAGAACAATGCAAGGAAAACACCAATCAGCGATAAAGGGAGTGATGCCATAATTGCAGCAGGGTGAATAAAGCTGTTGAACTGCGAACCTAAAACAATATAAATAAACACAATCGATAGCGTTACAGCTGTGAGTGCATAACCTGCCGACTCCGCCATGTCTGCATTGGCACCTTGTGTATCAAAGCTATAACCTGCAGGTAGCTTAAAATTATCTTGAATTTTTTGAATATCTTTACCAATATCACCCGCAGGTCGACCTGAAGTATTGGCTTCAATCAAAATTTCACGAGACAAATCACGTCGATTAATTTGTGAAGCACCATAGCTTTGATCTAATGCTGTGACACTTGATAGTGGAATGAGAATGCTTTGCCCATTAGTATCTGTCTTATTTGAGTTGATATACAGGCGCTGAATATCTTGCGGAATGGTTCGTTGATGATCATTTAAACGTAGATTAACATCATAAGTTTCGCCACGTTCATCTTCCCAAGTAGTGACATTATCTCCTGCTATAAGAGGGCGCAATACATTACCAATTTGATTGACTGAAAGTCCAAGGTCACTCGCCATAGCGCGATTGACCGTCATTGATAAAGTCGGTTTCGGATCTTTGAGGGAGCTTTCTAGATCGACAATACCTTTGACTTGTGCCATTTGTTGCATAAAACGATCGGAAATTTTTTGCAATTCTTCTAGGTCTTGTCCTTTGATAGAAATCATAATTGGCTTTTGTCCACCAGACACAGTTTCATCGGCAGATGCCACAGAGGTAATGCTGATTCCAGCAATATTTTCTAATCTTGAACGAAATTCATTGTTAATGTCGGTCAATGTTTCAGTACGTTGTTGTCTGGGAATGACTGAAACTTTCAACGAAACATGGTTTTTACCACGATCTGTTGCGCCATTAATTACACCATAAGTTGAAATGACCAATGGATTTTGTCGCACGATTTGATCAACTTGTTTGAGTTTTGCTTCGGTATACTCAAGTGAAGCATCGACAGGCGTTTCAAATTTAATGCGAATTTCGCCTTTATCGGGAATAGGAACGAATTCTGTTCCAATCATTTTTGATAAAGCCAATGCACCAAACAATGATGCGATTGCCACTGCGATAGTGATGAAACGGAAACGTAGCGCAAGTTTCAGTAAGTGTGCATATACATGGTTGAGCTTATCGAGTTGAGCTGAAATCCAATCGAAAAATCTTTTGACAATAGATGGCTTTTGTTTACTTTTCGGTTTTTCAGCCCAATGTGCAGACAGCATTGGATCGAGCGTGAAACTGACAAACATGGAAATCAGTACCGCAATACTGACCGTGACACCAAATTGATAAAAGAATCGTCCAATAATTCCGCCCATAAAGGCAACAGGTAAAAACACAGCCACGATCGTCAAAGTTGTCGCTAAGACAGCGAGTCCAATTTCTTTGGTGCCTTCAAGTGCCGCCGTGATATGATCTTTGCCCATTTCAGCATGGCGAACAATATTTTCTCGTACCACAATTGCATCATCAATCAAAAGCCCAATACACAGTGACAAAGCAAGCAAAGTCATCATGTTAATTGTAAAACCAAATGCCCAAATAAAGGTAAGTGTTCCAAGTAGGGCAATAGGTAACGTTAAACCAGTGATGATTGTTGAGCGGAAAGAACCTAAAAATAATAAGACGATAATGACGGCAAGCACTGCACCTTCAATAATCGTTCGAGCGACATCTTTAATGGTAGCGCGAATAGATTTGGAGCTATCAGCTACAACTTGCAGGCTTGTTCCTTCAGGCAGTTGCGTTTTGATTTGATCTAAAACTTTATAGCTGCCATCGACGATATTAATGACGTTGGTATCTGCACTGCGTAAAATATCAATGGAAACAGCAGACTTACCTTTGAGAAAAGCACCTGTCGTTTGCTCGGCTTGGGTATCTTCAACTTGAGCAAGTTGTTTTAAATAAATTGGTGCACCATTTTTTTGAGCGACAATTAAATTTCCAAAATCAATGGGATTGATGATTTTAGACTGAATTTCGACAACCACTTCTTTACTAGATTGTTTTAATGTTCCTGTTGGAATTTGTGTATTTTCAGTTTTTAAGGTGTTAATGACTTGGTCAATACCAATGCCAAAACTTTGTAATTTAATGGGATCAATATGAATACGAATTTGTCGTTTTGAATCACCTAATAAATTAACTGAACCAATGCCTGGAACGGTGCGGAGTTGTGGTACAAGACGTTGATCAATATAAGTGCTGAGTTCTCGTAAACTCATATTTTGTGATTCAAAAACTACAGACATGATTGGGCTTGAGGTCGGGTCATATCGTTCAACAACAGGTTGATCAATTTCATCGCGGAATTTGGCGCTCACAGTCGCAATCTTTTCACGCACATCTTGAGCGGCTGTTGCAGAACTAATATCGAGATTGAACTGCGCCACAATGGTCGACAAACCCTCACTTGATTGGGAGGTGAGTTGTTTTAAACCTGAAATAGTATTGATTTGATCTTCAAGTTTTTTGGTGATTTCAGACTCAACCGATTCAGGTGAAGCACCTGCATAGGTGGTATGGATCACAATAAAAGGGAAGTCGACATCGGGGAATTCTTCAACACTCATTCGTTGCCATGAAGCAAGACCAAGTACCATCAGACACAACATCATCATGATGGTAAATACAGGATATTTGACACTAATCCGAGTAAGCCACATCGTAAAATCCTGTTATTGTACTTGCGTAATAATCGCAGTTTTGTTGACATCCTGTGTTGAGAGTTTGATGCGACTAATCAAATCACCCAATTGTAAACCTTTCACGATAGCAAGATTATTTTCAGGTTGTTGACCTAGTACATTAACGGCTTCTTTATGCACTTTTTGATTGCGAATGAGCCAAACGTAAGGTTTGGTTTTTAAGTCTTGAATGCTGTCGAGTGGAATTTGAAAACCATCAATCTGTTGATTACCGAGAATATTACCTTCAATAAAGGCACCAATACTCAATGACGGAATGTTTTGTTCAGGTTGTGCATAGAAATCAATTTGACGACTCGTTTGATCTGCAATCGGAGAAATACGACTGAGCTGAGCAGTAAAAACTTGTGGATTACCCTGAATTTTATATTCAATTTTATGTCCAATTTTAAGTGCAGTTTGTTGCTCTACAGGTAACTTGGCTTGAATTTCTAAATGATCTGGATCAACTATTTCAAATAGCGTTTGCCCTATTGTAACCGTTTGACCTAGTTCAACTTGGCGTTTGGTAATTACACCTGAAATAGGACTTTTGATTACACCATCTTGGTTGGCTTTTTGTGCAATATCGACATTGGCTTGTTGAGCTTTGACATTTTCAAGTTGTGCTTTGTAATCCACTTGGCTTTGTTCATACTCAACTTTTGAAATAAAGCCTTGATCATATAATCGTTTTTTACGCTGAACCATAAGTTCTGCTTGATTAGCTTGTGCTTTTGTTGACATTAAGTTTGCGTGGCTTTGTGCGAGTCGGGCAGCATTATCATGATTGTTGAGCTGCACAAGTACTTGTCCAATTATAACTTTTTCTCCAACTTGCATCGTGACTTGCGTAGCTGTAGCAGAAACTTGCGCTTGAATTGAACTTTGATTGATTGCACGAATAGTACCACTAAAAGGTGTTTTTGAAATCGCAAGTCCTGTTTGGGGGGCGACTAAATCTTGTTGAATTAATTCGATTGTATTGTTATTAGTTGCTTGTGTAGGCGCTTTTTCTTTTGGTAACTCAGGTTGACTACAAGCCACTAACATCAAGCACACGCTCAGCAGGCTAAGTTGTTTGAGAGAGTATAAATATTTAAACTTCCAAAAGGCATTGCCCATGCATAAATCCCTGTACGTGAATGGCGTAGAATTTACTCCATTGCCTTTAATCGATTGATAATATCTTCATAATTTGTTTGGGTGTTCCGGTATGTAGTTTGTAATGATTCAATCGATTTTTTTGTTGTGTTGATGTTTTGTTCATTATAATTCAGGCGATCATTTAACACTGCAGGCACAGGTTTACCTTTACGATAATATTCAGTTTCTTGACGCTTGTAAGCGATACGATCAGTTTGAAGTTGGCGTAACTGTTGTTGTTGCAGAGAAATTTGTTTTTGGATGTTTTTGAGTTGCTCATCACGTTTGAGAGTTGCGACTTTACTATTACCATAAGCACGTTTTAAACGTAGATCATTGTCCTGTTTTTTAGCTTGTGCTGCACGATTTGAAGATTGTCTCTGATCTTGTTCAGCATTGTAGGACTGGTTACGTTTAATGACTTGCATATTACGATCAAGTGCTTCATATCCATAGCGAATATGGGCAGGGGTGACAGAAGTGCTGATATTGGCTACACCTTTGCTGTCGTAATAACGATACCATACAGCTTTGGGTTGTGCATTAGCGCCATGAGATAATGTTGCACTCAAAAATAAAATGACCAATGCGAGTGATTTGAGCATTCTTTTTAATGAAGTGCTGTTTTGGATTGCATTCGAATCAATGAGATACAACATTGTTCCCCCGAAAATTGTAATTTACTTATAGATTAGTAATAATGTCCTCATTTTATGACTTCTAATTAGATTTAGAAACAGATAAGTACTAAAATACAGCATAATAATTTTATTTGTGTGAGCATTTTATAGGGTTCTCATTAAAGTGAGAGCTGTGCCAATAAATGTTCATTGATAAAGTAAGTGAATATATGTTAAAAAATACTGATTAATTGTAAAAATAAATTAGTTCAGCTCTATTAAATCCAGATCAATGGGAAGGGTCATTAAATGGACGATAAATTTCAAAACCTAAAAGTCATGGTAATTGATGATTCAAAAACCATTCGTCGTACTGCAGAAACACTATTACAACGTGAAGGTTGTAATGTTGTTACAGCGGTTGATGGCTTTGAGGCGTTGTCAAAAATTGCTGAGGCAAATCCTGATATCGTTTTTGTTGATATTATGATGCCAAGGCTTGATGGTTACCAAACGTGTGCTTTGATTAAAAACTCGCAAAATTATCAGAATATTCCAGTAATTATGCTATCGAGTAAGGATGGTCTTTTTGACCAAGCCAAAGGTCGTGTTGTCGGTTCAGATGAGTATTTAACAAAACCATTTAGTAAAGACGAATTGCTAAATGCGATTAGAAATCATGTAAGTGCTTAATTTTTTGTTGTTGCGTAATTAAAATAAAGTAATTGGGGAAAAAAATGGCACGTATTCTTATTGTGGATGATTCACCGACGGAAATGTTCCGTTTTCGGGAAATTTTAAGCAAACACGGTTACGAAGTACTAGAAGCAACAAATGGGGCAGATGGTGTCACACTTGCTCAGGCTGAATTGCCTGACTTAGTGTTGATGGATGTGGTCATGCCTGGTGTTAATGGTTTTCAGGCAACACGTCAAATTGCACGTGGCGCAGTTACAAAGCATATTCCAATTGTGATTGTTAGTACTAAAGATCAAGATACAGACCGTGTTTGGGGTAAAAGACAAGGTGCTTGTGATTACCTGACAAAGCCTATTGATGAAACCCAATTAATAAATGTAATTAAGCAATATCTCAGTGCGGGATAAATTATGGCAGCGAATGGGTTTATCGAATTACTCCGTTTGTCTAAGCGTGGCAATAAAAGCTATGCGCAAGGCGAACAGGAAGTAAACCGATGGTCAGGCATTGCATTTGAGATGATGGGGCAATATTTTGTTGCTCCATTGGGTGAGGTGGCAGAAGTCATTTATCCCCCGAAGTACACTTCAGTTCCGAACGTTCAGGATTGGGTGCGGGGGGTTGCCAATATTCGAGGTAGGTTATTATCTGTTTCAGATTTACCTTGTTTTATTGCTGGACAAAGAAGCCAATTTTCCCCAACTCAAAAAGTTTTGTGCATTAGCCAAAATGATCATTATGTTGGTTTGATTGTAGATCAGGTTTTGGGTATTCAACATTTTAATAAAAAAGGTTTCTTTTCAAAAAATAATGATTTGACAGAGAAGCTTGAACCGTACTGTCAGGGATATTTTCATCAGCATAATCAAGCTTGGAATATATTTTTGTTTAGTCGTTTGTTGAATGATCCGAAGTATATGAATGCATCGGAAAAATTTATAAATTAGTCTTGACGCGGAATTTAGATATCAAGCGTATCGGGGAGAAGCTGAATGGGCTTTAAACTTAAGAAAAAAAATACAGGGGATGCTGCTCCAAATAAAAGCAACTCTGGAGTAGGATTTAAACTGAAAGCTCGTATTGACCAGTTTGCAAAACTGTTCGGTGATAGCGATAAATCAAAACCGTATATTCAAATGGCTCTCGTCAGCCTTGTTGCGGCAGTAGTGCTGTTACTCATTTTGATTTATACCGTTCCTCGAAGCAATGATTTAACCCGCAGTTTGGGTGAATTACGGTTACTTTCTCAAACCATGTCTCGTCAGTCAACAGAGGCGATGGCAACAGGTTCACCTGAAGCAATCAAAGCATTGGTTGATTCTCAGAAAAAATTTGCCGATAACTTGGCTGTTGTAAAAGATACACATTCTTCTGGTAAAGGTGTGGCAGAAGTTGAAAAAATTTGGTCTCAAGTGTCTGAAGACATTAACTTGATCGCATCACAACAAAAAGTTATTAACCATCTTTATGACACAAACATTGCCATTGGTGAAGCGATTCCTGGTATTCAGGCAGAGTACAATCTAATGGTTGACCAAATGGCGCGTGAAAACATGCCAAGTAGTCAGGTGGTTATTGCGAAAAACCAAGTATTTATTGCAGAACGTATTTTACGTTCAATTGGTTCAGTTTTAGGTGGTTCTGATAACTCTCGTGCCTCTGCTGACGACTTTAATGCCGATACTGAAACTTTTGGTGCGTATCTTGATGCTCAGTTAAATGGTAATGCAGAGTTGGGGGTAATGAAGATTACTGAACCTTCTATGCGTGAATCACTTGAAAGTATTAAAGTGGACTATGATGAAGTATTGAAATCAGCATCGAGTTCTGTACTGAAAAACTCGACTCAAATTATCAATGTACGTCAAGCATCATCTGATATTTTTGCGCAGTCAGATAAGTTACTTCAAGCATTAAATGCATTAACAACCAATACAGGTGTAGCAACAGTACTTCCTGCTTTGATTTTAATTATTGCATTGGGCTTCTTGTTATTTAGTACATTTAAGTTGCTTACGCTTCGTAGTGATTCGGATAAAGTTCGTGTAACTCGCTTACAGGATGAGTATGACCGTAATCAGAATGCAATTTTACGTTTACTTGATGAGATTGCCGATCTTGCAGATGGTGATTTACGTTCGTATGCGACAGTATCTGAAGATTTTACTGGTGCAATTGCCGATTCGATTAACTTCGCAATTGACCAATTACGTGACCTTGTATCTCAGATCAATGACACATCACAAGAAGTTGCGCAATATACGCAAACAACACAGCAAATTACTAACCAGTTGGCTGAAGCATCTGAGCATCAGGCACAGGAAATTGCGGGTGCATCTTCTGCGATTAACGAAATTGCACAATCAATTGACGATGTATCTGCAAATGCATCAGAGTCTGCGGAAGTAGCACAGCGTTCAGTACAAATTGCATCAAATGGTGCGGAAGTGGTAAACCGTTCAATCGAAGGTATGGATACAATTCGTGAGCAGATTCAAGAAACCTCGAAACGTATTAAACGTTTAGGTGAGTCTTCTCAGGAAATTGGTAACATTGTATCTTTGATTAACGATATTGCCGACCAAACGAACATTTTGGCACTAAATGCAGCAATTCAGGCATCTATGGCAGGTGAAGCAGGTCGTGGTTTCGCCGTGGTTGCGGATGAAGTACAGCGTCTTGCAGAACGTTCAGCATCTGCAACAAAGCAGATTGAAACACTGGTTAAAACGATTCAGACCGATACAAACGAAGCTGTAATTTCAATGGAACAAACGACATCTGAGGTTGTGCGTGGTGCGAACCTTGCAAAAGATGCGGGTGTTGCACTAGATGAAATTCAGTTGGTATCTGGCAACCTTGCAACCTTAATTGGAAGCATTTCTGAGTCTGCAAAACTTCAGTCTGCATCTGCAGGTCATATTGCAAATACGATGAACGTTGTACAGGAAATTACATCACAGACCACAACAGCGACTTTCGATACAGCACGTTCAGTTTCTGAACTTGCAAATATGGCAGAGTCACTGCGTCAATCTGTATCAGACTTTAAATTACCTGAATAACAGGATTGCTTCGTTTCGGGGGAGGATATGTTTCAAGTTTTTGAACGTATCCTGAATAAAATAAGATCTTGGCTGTGCTATCGGACATAGTCAGTCAAAGATCAGATCCCGATGATGGGAATTAGACATAGAAGCCTGAACTATGAAAGAAGTATTAAAACATTTGGTTGAAAATACCACTTTGCCTGAAGATAGTTATCTAGAACAGGACGAAGAAATTCTTGAGATTTTTGTAGAAGAACTCGAAGAAATTTTTGAAACACTTGATCCTTTGCTTCAACAGTGGATGCAAAACAATAGCCAAGATGATGTCTTGGTGAATATTCGACGCTACTACCACACCTTGAAGGGTTCGGGTCGTATGGTGGGTGCGAAAAGCTCTAGTGAATTGGCATGGACGGTTGAGGATACGCTTAATCGTGTGATTGCTAAAAATTTGATGTTGACTGCAGATGTTCAACGGTACGTAAATACTGTATTTAATATTTATAAATATAAGTTGTACGATGAGTTTAAAGAGAAGAAAGAACATCATCTTGATTTACGCCCATTAGTTTTACTTGGTTTACAAATTCAGCAAAATCAGGGCGTAGAACCTGCATTAGAAAATTTATTACAATTGTCTGAAAAACTAAACAGCTCTCATATTATTACAGGTCTAGAAGTAGGCGGTGTTGATGAGCTTGTTGAAGACGTGGCTGAGTCTGAAGTCGTAGATGCTGTACCTGTAGAAATGGCAGTAGAAGAGGTTGTTGAGCCTGCTACTGAGGAAATTACAGAGCAAGCATCCGTTGAAAGATTCACACGTGAGAAGCAGTTGCAGGCCGAGGTGCCTGCAAATACATTTCAAGATGAAGAAAAAGACGATGGGTTACTATCTGAAACGATTGCTATCTTCATTGAGGAATCTGAAGAACATCTTCAAACGATAGCTGACTTTCTACAACAGGAAGAGCACACTGCTGATCAATATAATCGTTTGATTCGTGCCTTACATACCTTGCGTGGCAGTTCATCGATGGCACATATCGATGATATTTTTGAAGCAAGCGGAAAGATTGAGCATTTATTTAAAATGTTGGTTCAAGAGGATACTGAATCTAGTTTTAATGAGAGTGCATTGTTGACGCATTATGCTGAATTTGTTCGTGATTATTTACATGAGTTGAAATCTAATAAGATTTCAAAAGAGCATGCGGCAGAAATTACGCAAAAATTCAATGATGCTTGGGATCGCTACGGTTTTCAAATCGAGCAATTGCATGATCAAATTCATGCACAAGATCTTGTTTCTCATTTGGTTAATTTAAATATTGATCAGTTGCTTGACGCTGAGTTTGAGTTTGATAAGCGTGCACATGCTGAACATTCAAGCTACTTTGAGCAGCTTATTCAGCAAGCAGATTTATTGATTCAAAATACTAATAATCGCGCATCGCAAGGAATTTTTGAATTTACAAGTGGATTAAAATCCGCTTATGAAGCTGTGCTTGAAAAACCTGAATTACTCAATACAGATTATGCTTTTGAGTTGTTTACTCGCGTACATCAAGAATTCATTCATTTATTCGATACACTTGCATCAGGACAGCGTGTCAGTCTGAGTGCTGAAGCACATCAAGTGATACAAGACTTGAGTGATTATGTGCATCAAGAACTGCAACCTGTAGAGAATGTACAGGAAACGCTTGAAGTACAAAGCCATGATGATGTTAAAGCTGTTTCAGAGGTTTTGTCTGTTGCAAATAATACAGCGTCTTTAACACAGGTTGTTGCGCAGCGTATTCGTGATGATAAGAAAAAGTTCGATTCAGCTGAAAGTTTCCGCAATTTTGATGAAACCATTATGGAAATTTTCATTGAAGAAGCGGATGAGTTACTCGCTGAGATGGATACAGACCTCAATACATGGTCTAAAGATCTAAGTAGTACTAAAGCATTGAATAATTTGATGCGTCATTTGCATACCCTGAAAGGGGGAGCAAATATGGCACAAGCTGAACATGTGGGTTGGATTGCACATGAGCTTGAAACCATTTATGAACGTATTATTAAGAATCAAATGCAACCAACACAAGAATTGGTTCAGAGTATTCGTTTGGTACAGGATGATATTGCAGATCGCTTGCAGATTATTCGTGATCAAAGTGTTGATTATCCATCTGAAAATATTGTTGATCTACTTCGTAATATTGAAAAACAACCTGCTGAACTTGTAACAACAGAGTCAACTGAACAAGCTAAATCTGATCAACCCGTTGCTGATCAAATGCTTGATCATCCAGATACGAATGCAGATGATGTGGCGTCACCGATTCTTGATGAGGTTGAAAGTTCACATACAGATAATTCAATTGATGAGCAAGAGATTGATCATGTTGAACTGATTGCACGAGAAACATTCTTTGAGGAAGCAGAAGAATTATTGAGCGAAGCAGAACCATTATTAAAACAGTGGTTTGATGAACGTGGTAACCGAAGCTTACTTCTACAATTACAGCGTATTTTTCATAGTTTGAAAGGTGGGGCAAAGATGATCCATCTGGATCTCGTTGCTTCAATTGCGTATGAATTAGAAAATGCTTTTGAGCAGTTTGCTGTTAGTAACTTTAACTCAAATGCATACGATGCATTGCTACAAACAGCTGAAAAATGGCTCAAAGAAGCGATTCAAAAGCAGAATTATCAGCACTACGATAGCTTAAAACATAATCTGAGTAATATTCAGTATGTCGATGTTAGTGTACAACTGCCGAATAAGCTGACACGTACAGATTTATTGCTCGATCATAGTCCGATTGAGTTTATTCAAGGTGATGGCGCAGAACCACCATCAATGTTTGGTGACTGGGATCAATCAACTCAGTCTGATCAGAATAGCGAGATGATTCGTATCTCAGCTGATTTGATTGAAAAAATGATTGATCTTTCAGGTGAGAATGCAATCAACCGTTCACGTATCGAGATGGACTTAGGTCAGCTTGGTAATACATTGGTTGATATGGAGCTTGCAATTAAGCGTCTAGCCGATCAGTTGCGTCGAATGGAGGGTGAGCTTGAATCACAAATTATTGCAAAACATGGGGATTTAGGTTCACGTTATGCAGACTTTGACCCCTTAGAAATGGACCAATATTCATCACTGAATCAATTGTCTAAATCTTTGGCAGAGTCTGCATCGGATTTGGTTGACTTCAAAACCACTATTGCAGAAAAGATTCGCGATACAGAAAGTTTGTTATTACAACAATCACGTATTCAAGCTGAAATTCAAGAAAGTTTGATGCGGACACGTTTGGTTCCATTCTCAAGATTATTGCCACGTTTACAACGTTTAGTTCGTCAAACAGCAACAACATTGAATCGTCCAACTGATTTGATTGTTAATAATACCGAAGGCGAGCTTGACCGCACAATTTTGGAAAAATTGGTTTCGCCACTTGAACATATGTTACGAAATGCAATTGACCATGGTATTGAAGAGCAAGACGTTCGTCAGCAAGTACAAAAGCCAGAAACTGGTCGCATTGAATTGAACATTAGCCGTCAAGGTACAGATGTTATTGTTGAATTTAGTGATGATGGTAAAGGCATAGATGCTGAAATAATTAAAGCTAAAGCTATTGAAAAAGGCTTGATTCAAAAAGATCAAAAGCTGAGCCAAGAAGATATTTTACAATATATCTTCCACCCAGGTTTCAGTACAGCAAAACAAGTCACACAGATTTCTGGTCGTGGTGTTGGACTTGATGTTGTGCAAAGTGAAATTAAGTCGATGGGTGGGCAAGTCACTGTCCAATCCACACTAGGTCAAGGTTCGATATTTACCATTCGTGTACCGACAACGGTAGCGGTAAGTGACGCCTTGATGGTGAAAGTTGGTGATCAGCAGTTTGCGGTTCCATTATCACAAATTGATCGTATTGTGCGTATTTCACCTATGGCATTAGAAGAATTCTTTGATAGTAAAGAAGAGTTCTTTGGTATTGATAACCAATCTTATAAATTACGCTATTTGTCAGAGTTTGTATTGAATCAGCCTGCACCTCGTTTACAAGGAATTGGTCATTCATTACCTGTATTGCTCATTAAAGGCAGTATGGGGCAGAGTATTGCTTTACTTGTTGATCAGTTGGTTGGTTCGCGTTCTCAGATTGTGGTTAAGGCGATTGGGCAGCAATTCTCAAGCATTGGTGCAATTTCAGGTGCGACTATCATGGGTGATGGTCATGTCTGTCTGATTCTAGATGGGCAAAATATTGCACGCCAAATCCAATCAACACAGCGCGTGAAAGATGGTATTGATCATCGTGATCTAAATCGTAAGCGTGATCAGCGCCGTATGGTGATGATTGTTGATGACTCCGTAACAGTACGTAAAGTAACATCACGTTTACTGGAACGACATGGTTTTGATGTTATTACGGCAAAAGATGGTGTAGATGCCATTGAGCAACTTGAAAGTGTGAAACCGGACTTGATGTTGCTTGATATTGAAATGCCACGTATGGACGGATTTGAAGTGACGAACTTGGTTCGCCATCATGAAATTCATCGTGAATTGCCAATTATTATGATTACCTCTCGTACAGGTGAAAAACATCGTGAGCGAGCATTTAGTTTGGGAGTAACGAACTATATGGGTAAACCCTTCCAAGAAGCTGAATTGTTGGAAAATATAGAAGATTTATTGACTGACAAGCGGGAGGTATATTGATGGCGAAGAAAGAAATCAGTGCTGCATTTGATCAGGTCAGCAGTCAAGAGTTACAACATTTAATTACGGTTTCGACTGGATTTATTGATGCGTATATTATTGACTGTCATGATAAAGAAGCGATGTTATTACCTCAGAATGTTGTCTTATCTGCACTCGATAGTGCAATTAATGTCGATAAGGTTGAATGGCATGATGTTAAGCTTCCAGTATTCAGTGTGAGTAATCCAAATATAACACTAGGTGTAGCACTAGTTGTTGAAGGGGAACAGGCTAATCAACGATTTGCACTGATGTGTAATGAAATGCCGAAATCAATTCGCTTACGTATTTCTGAAGTTGTTGATGATAATCGTACGATTAAAGACAAAAGTGTTGCGTATTATGTATTGATTGGTCAAACCACTTATCACGTGCCTGATTTAGACTTTATTCAGAAAAAAATTGGTATTGCGCTTTAAAATTAAGCCAATCTGATTGAAATACAAAAAGGACGTTTTAGAACGTCCTTTTTGTATTTAAAAGGTCTATTGAAATAGATGAGAACTTAGGTAAGTAAATTTACTAAAATTTGTTCATAAATTTCAGCCAATGGCTCTAATTCAGCAATATTAACGTGTTCATTGATTTGATGAATCGTTGCATTTAATACACCTAATTCGAGTACTTGTGCGCCTGTAGGTGCAATAAAACGACCATCTGATGTACCACCACTCGTTGATAGTTCAGTGTCTGTGCCTGTAACATCTTTAATGGCTTTTGTTGCAGCATTCACTAATTCACCAACGGGCGTTAAAAACGGTAAACCTGAAAGTGTCCATTCAATGTCATATTGCACATTATGACGATTTAAAACTTCAAGTACACGTGCTTTAAGCTCTTCAGCCGTTACTTCGGTTGAGTAGCGGAAGTTAAATAAGGTAGTCAGCGTACCTGGAATAACGTTGGTTGCACCTGTACCTGATTGAATATTTGAAATTTGGAATGATGTTGCAGGGAAGTATTCATTGCCATGATCCCAAACTGTTTCACATAGCTCAGACAGCGCTTTAGACACAGCGTGAATTGGATTGATGGCAAGGTGCGGATATGCCACATGACCTTGTTTGCCTTTTACAGTCAGTTTGGCATTGAGTGAGCCACGACGACCATTTTTAACAATGTCACCTAAAGTATCAGTGCTAGATGGTTCACCTACTAAACACCAAGTCATTTTTTCCTTACGTGCTTCAAGGGTCTCTACGACTTTGACTGTACCGTTAATTGATGGACCTTCTTCATCAGACGTAATGAGAAAGGCAATGGAACCTTTGTGGTCAGGATGGTTTTTAACGAAACGCTCAGAAGCAACCACCATGGCTGCCAAAGCTGTTTTCATATCGGCACTACCACGACCATACAATTTACCATCACGGATTTCAGGTAAGAACGGGTCTGATTCCCATGAGTCAAGGTGACCTGTTGGTACAACGTCTGTATGACCTGCAAAACAGAATACAGGTTCAGTTGTACCACGGCGTGCCCATAAGTTATCTACATCTTCAAAACGCATATTTTCGATATTGAAACCAATGGCGCTCAAGCGGTCTGCCATAATGGTTTGGCAGGTATGATCTACAGGCGTGACTGAAGGTTGGCGAAGGAGTTGTAAACTGAGTTCCAGCGTTTCAGAGCGATTCATACACAAGCATCGATTAATCAAATTGATGCTTATCATAGAGCAAGATAATTCTGAAATAAAATAAAATACGATATTTTATATGGTAATAAAAAAATTTATGAATTATGTGCATGTGAAATAAGTGATGAATAAGGCTTATAGATATTTTAAAAAAGAGCAGTTATGAAAATTGAGTGATTAGCAAATATAAATCGCATAAAAAGCCCTGCATAGATACAGGGTTTCTTATGGATTTGTTGAAAATTACAATTTCTTTTCAACTTTATCGGCAGAATTCGAAACGGCATCACCCGCTTTAGAGACATCTTTACCGACACCTTTAACGGTATTACAACCTGTTAAAACGAAAGCAAAAAGCATTGAAGCAACTAAAATTTTTTTCATCTTTAATCTCCAGATTAAATTATTTTAAATTTCTTGTAGCGTGCAAAATTAACAAGACTTGCCATTACTGTTTTACGCTTCAATTACTTAGTTGTGTATGCCAAAATTCAATAAACTACAATTGTTCAACATTCAAACAAATAAAAGATGCTTGACGAAACATATAAAACTGTTCTTTTTCTGTACTTTTGTATAGGCCATTGCTCCACCAATATGCAGGAGGTGATGAAAGTGTTGCATCATGACAAATCCATTCTTGTCGTTGTAATCGATAGTAATTTGGCTGAGGAATATGATGCCCCCAATAACCAATATTACGTGCTTGGTTGACCCACGTTGGTATATTTAAAGCCAGATAATCATTGTCTAAAATATTTTTGGGGATGGTTGGTAGATAAAGCTGTCCTTTTAAAACAGCAAAACGCTTTTGAATAGAGTGATTTTGAACAGTTTCAAACTGAAATTGCTTTTGTGTGAAATGATTAAGTTTACGCTGTAGGGTGTCGGTTCGATTTAAACCGTACCAATGCGGTAGGCTTAAATTGGCTTCGGCGAGATAGTATTTTAAAGCCACCTCCCAGTGTTCAACTTGTTGTGTTTGCGTGTTGAATATTAAAAAATCGAGTTCACCTAAGGTTTGTTTCTCTTGAATAATTTGGATGCTATGTCCAATGAGTTTGAAATGATGGTACATATCATCCTGTAGCCAAAACCACATTAAATATTCAAAACGTAAGCCTAAGCGCGTACTCTTTAGCTGTGCAAGAAAGTCAATTAAGGGCTGAGGGTTTTGATCAAGTTCAAGCAAACGAGAATGGTAATTTTCATATTGTTGTTGCCAAAACCCATTTGGATGTAAATCAAAAACATGCTGTAGTGATAACTCTGGTGGGATATTGGATAAAATATTAGGGCTTGCAATGCTAAATGCCAATTGTCGAACAGCAGAATGTTGAAACTGTTTCCATGGTTCAAAAAGCATTGTCATAAAGTATCCATCAATCGTTTTTAGAAATATAAAATCTACAGCAGAAGCACGCTTGAAGCATATATACTTGCAGCATTGTTTTAAATGGGTTGCTGTATGAGAATCGTGTTTTGGCGAAGTCTAGTCATTCTATTTATAATACTCGGATTTATAGGTGCGTTATTGCCGGGTATGCCGACAACGGTTTTCTTGATCTTAGCAGCTTGGGCAGCATCTAAAGGATGGCCTCAGGTGGATACATGGTTAATGAACCATCCCAAGTACGGTGCAACCTTACGTGCATGGCGTGCAAATGGTACAGTCCCTCGTAAAGCGAAGTGGATTGCAAGTATCATGATGTTGATTAGTGGCATCATGATGTTACTTACCAATGCACCGATTGCTGTAAAAGTATTTACGGATCTTATCATGCTCAGTGTGGCTATTTGGCTTTGGATGCGTCCTGAACCAGAAGCAACGACTGAATCCAAATAAAGAACATTTGCCAAATTAAGTTATGAAAATAGTCAGGTAAACGAGATAAACACAATAAAGAGAGAAAATATGTATTCCATAGAGCAAGCCGATATTATTATCGATTTAGCCTCACAAACGCTTTCATTACCGAAACATAATAAGTTTTACACCGTATCAACGGGACTTAATGGAATTGGTGAAATTGAAAATACTGGTAAAACACCTAGAGGTTGGCATCGTATAGAAAAAAAAATTGGTGCAGATGCGCCATCCAATGCTGTATTTAAAGCGCGTCAAATGACAGGGGAAATTTATTCTGTTGAGTTTGGTGCCGCGAATCCCGAACGAGATTGGATTTTGACTCGTATTTTATGGCTCAGTGGTTTGGAAGAAGGATTTAACAAGGGAGAAGGTTGCGATACATTTAACCGATATATTTACATTCATGGTACACCTGAGAGTGAACCGATGGGTATTCCACGCTCACATGGTTGTATTCGCATGCATACAACACCGCTTGAAGAACTGTTTGAGTGGGTGAAAGAAGGGGATTTAGTATATTTGTCTGAGCATAAAATTGAAAATTGAAATATGGATCGATTAATTCCTTATCTTTAAATAGATAAAAAACATACAAAAAACACCATTTTTAATGAAAATAATCTATTTTTTAATCACTCGAGCGTGAAAACGCAATTTCTTCATGAAAAGCGTTTGACAGGCTGTGAAGTTTCTCTATAATGCACCACACAAGCGATGAAGTCGTAAAGGGCGCTTAGCTCAGTTGGTAGAGCGTCTGCCTTACAAGCAGAATGTCGGCGGTTCGATCCCGTCAGCGCCCACCAAGTCTTTACGTTAAATGTTTTAAGTGCAGCGGTAGTTCAGTTGGTTAGAATATCGGCCTGTCACGCCGAGGGTCGCGGGTTCGAGTCCCGTCCGCTGCGCCATTTAATTCAGATAACACATTGTTTGTACTTTAATAGCAATATTATGTAATGCAGCGGTAGTTCAGTTGGTTAGAATATCGGCCTGTCACGCCGAGGGTCGCGGGTTCGAGTCCCGTCCGCTGCGCCATTTACATAGTAGAACTTTTAAGGGCGCTTAGCTCAGTTGGTAGAGCGTCTGCCTTACAAGCAGAATGTCGGCGGTTCGATCCCGTCAGCGCCCACCAGATTTTTTGTGATGCAGCGGTAGTTCAGTTGGTTAGAATATCGGCCTGTCACGCCGAGGGTCGCGGGTTCGAGTCCCGTCCGCTGCGCCATCCTTAAAATCGAATGTTTACCCCTATGAAGGGCGCTTAGCTCAGTTGGTAGAGCGTCTGCCTTACAAGCAGAATGTCGGCGGTTCGATCCCGTCAGCGCCCACCATATACCGTGCAGCGGTAGTTCAGTTGGTTAGAATATCGGCCTGTCACGCCGAGGGTCGCGGGTTCGAGTCCCGTCCGCTGCGCCATTTATCTTAAGTCCTGAAATTAAGATATTTGCAAAAAGATAAAACTTACGCAATGTAGTTTTATTACGATCAGGGCGCTTAGCTCAGTTGGTAGAGCGTCTGCCTTACAAGCAGAATGTCGGCGGTTCGATCCCGTCAGCGCCCACCATATTTTAATATTCCCCCGTTATATTTTAAATTTAAATCATCTAATTTTATATTCTTATCTGTCATTGCTATACCTTATCGTTATTTTTAGATAAACTCACTTTATAATTTTAATTATAAGCCATGGTTATGAGAAATCCTTATCAACGCAAGGCTGCGTTAAATGCGACACAAAAGAATAATAGTGCTACAGATCAATATCGTCTTTTTATCGAAAATATTGTTCAACAAGGTAAAGTATACGCACTTTATCAAGATGGTTGGGCACTATGTGCGACCCCATCAGGACAGCAAACGTTAGCTGTTTGGCAATCTAAATCGCTTGCGCAACTATTACAAAAAGGTAATTGGGAAAACTACCAAGTAGAAGAAATTGCATTGATTCAGTTTGTAGAAAAAATGATTCCATTTATTCGTGAAAATGACAAAATTTTATCTATTAACTTAACCCCAGAAGGACAAAATGTTCTGGTTTCAGGGGATAAGTTTCTCATAGATTTGAAAAAATATCTTTATCATGTGCAACTGACCACGCCAAATATATTTAAAAGTGGTTCAGTGCCATTGCCACGTAAAATTCGCCTTCATGAAAAAGTCAGCAGTTAAGATGAAATGAGGCAATTCAATTAGTATTCATTGAGCAACCAACCGCTTAAATAAGCAAAATACTCTCTGAACCATGCATTATAACGTATGCTCAGTGGGGTTGGTGCAGAGATCATCAAGACGTTGCTATAACCTTGTTTATGCGCGATTGCTTCTGCACGTAATGTATGAAAATCACTTGTGACAATCGCAATGGGTTGTTGTAGACTCAAGTGATGTTGTTTAAGAATGGCTTGGCTATTTTTTAAATTCAATTCGGTACTCGTACTCTGATCTTCCAATAAAATACGCTGTGTCGAAATGGCATGTTGTTCTTGTAGGTACTTTGCCATTGCTTCAGCTTCAGTGATGGTTTCACCATAATCTAGACCACCACTGACAATAATCGGAATATTCGCTTGTTGTTTTGCAAAGCTCGCTGCACTGTCTAAACGGGCTACCAATGCTGCTGAAGGTTTTCCTTGTGTGATTCCGCTACCAAGTACAATGATTGCTTGTACGGGTTGATGTATTGTAGGTTGCAAATTGGAGCGATGAATATATAAAAAAAATCCTGCAAGACTGATGCACCATATTATAAATCCGATCCAACCTATATGCCAAAAATGTCGTAGTCGTGCGTGTTGATTTAAATAATTTTGAATTTTGTGCCAAGCCAATGCAGTGCCGATAAAAACAATACCTACCAAAAGAGGGATAATGGTTCCTAAATGCAGTTTTTTGAATAAAAATAGAATAAAACCATCAAGAAAGAGCACAAGACCGATAATAAGTAAAAGTAGACGGAATATTTTTGTTTGCATATTCAAAAAAATGGGTATGTATTCTGAGTTGTTTAAGTTTACGTCGTCTTATGTATTTTTTCATGTTTAATTTGGTTGATTTTTATTGTGAAAATAATTGATCAAAACGGATATTAAAAATAATAACAAACGGGCAATTTGCCCGTTTGTTATTTTGTCAGATGTAAATATTTAAATTAATAAAGATTAAAGCATATTAATTAATAGACATCTCTGCGATAACGCCCTTGTTGACGAAGTTCATCGATCAGATCAGCGCCTAAAATATCATTCAGAGCATGATCGACATCCGTCGCCATACCTTGAATACTACCGCAAACATAAATCACTGCGCCATTGCTAATCCATTGTTTTAATTCATCTGCATTTTGACGAAGTTTATGATGGACATAGATTTTTTCCTCTTGATCTCGAGAGAATGCAAGATCAAGACGTTTCAGCATAGCAGTGTTTTGCCAAGCTTGAATGGTGTCTTTAAAGAAGTAATCAACATTATGTTGGCGTTCACCGAAAATGAGCCAATTCTCTGTATAGCCTAAATGCGCACGTGCAGAGAGTAGACTAAGTAAGCCCGCAATACCCGTACCATTACCAATACAAATAATTGGACGATCATCGGTGATGAGGTGAAAGGATTCATTACTGCGAATACGCAAAGCAACCGTATCTTTTACAGATACATGTTGTGTTAACCATCCTGAGCCAAGCCCCAATTCACCTTGAGCATCACGTTGCTGACGTACAACTAAAGCTAAACGATGTTGCTCAGGAATACTTGCGATGGAGTATTCTCGGCTTGGTAAGGCTGGTAGTTGAGTAAGCAGTTGTTCGACATTTTGGAAAGGCTGGATGGTAACCGTTAAGTCACGATTCCATAGTGCTTGTGCAAGCATCATTTGTAATGATGGTACGATAGTATCACCAGAAATACTTTGTGATTTCAGGAAGTGATCAATACGATTTTGGCTATTACCTGGTTGAATTTCAGCAATATCACCAGCTTGCCAAGTCACATCATGATGCGCTTGTAGCTCAATATGATAGGCAGGTTCACCCAAACTATTTGGATTGAGCAATTTACATTGTGTCAGCTTCCATTGATCAAAAACTTTATCAATCGACATCGTTTGTAAATCAAGTTGTGTGCTTGCTGTTAGTGCTGTATTCCAACGTTGAATGTCATCATTATTACTGTTATTAACTTCAATGGTTTCAAATAAAGCTGTAGCACCATTATCTTTTAACCATTTGGCAATGCGATGACCAAATAAGCAATAACTATCTGGATATTCTTTTGAACCAAGTGCCAAAACAGCAAATTTGAGGTGGCTGAGATCAAGTTTTTGACTCAATATTTTTTTTTCAAATACTGATGCAAGATCAGGTGCTTCACCCGTACCATAAGTACTTGCAATGAACAGAATTTGGCTATTTTGCATTAGATCATCAACCGTCAATTGCTGTACAGCTTTTACAATCGTCGGTTGCTTTGCTTCTTGTAAACTTATTGCAGTACGCCAAGCCAATTGTTCAGCAACACCGGTTTGTGTTGCATAAGCAATGAGCCAAGGTGTTGCATTTGGGTCAATATTTTGTGTAAGACCTTGTCCAGTAATACCACCTTTTGCTGCAAGCGTTAATTTTTTTTGCTTACGACGTTTAAGGTAAAGCATCCAACCTGTTACAAAGAATAACGGCATTGCAAGTGCTGCAAGCATAGCAATGAATTGGTAGACTGGGCCAAAAAAACTACCTCGATGTACAGGAAGCATACTGCCCATGATTTTTTCATTAAGCTTTTTATCTTCATACAAATCAAGCTTTTCAATTTGATTGGTTTGATAGTTAAAGGTCGCTTTATTGCGTGCACGTTCATGCTGAGGAGTGGCATCAACAAATGAAATTTCCATTTGTCCATCTGCTTTTTTTGGAATACTTAATGTCGCACTTGAATAATCTCGACCAATTTTAGAATTAAAGCCTGTCCAACTTTGTGTTAGAGCAAGATTAATCTGTTCTGGTTTTAAGCCTTTTTTCTCAGATTTAGATGAATCTATATTTCGTTCAGCATCTTGCCCACGAACTTGTTGTGAATTTGGGGCATCACCTTGAGTGCGTTCAACACGTTGTCCACGATTTTCTTGTGATTGTGGATTGTTATTCTCACCTTGAGCACGTTTTTGCCCTTCACCACCAGCAGTAGCTTGCATTTCAGGTTTAGGCTGTTCAACGCCCATCACCTTAAACATGCCGCTACGCCACCAGTCATACGACCAATATAATCCTGTACATGCCAATAATAGATAGAAAATTACGACCCAAGTACCAACAACGGCATGTAAATCCCAAAGGAAATTACGACCTTTAAGTTTTGGCTTAATGACAAACCATTGTTTAAAAGAATGTTTTTTAGGCCAACGTAAGTACAAACCACTGAGTACAAAGAAAATCAGCATTAATGTAGATGCACCAGTAATTTGTTTACCGACAGGGCCGACAGTTAAATTACGATGGAGTTGCTGAATAAATTGGAAAAAATCTTTGCCTTTAACTTCGGGAAGTGTTGCCGCAGTATAAGGATTGACCATTAAAGTCGCACCACGACGGGCACCTTCTTTGGCATAGTTAATGGTTGAAGATTCTTCAGCAGCTTTGGCAATAGTGATACTGTTGATCTTCATTTCAGGTTGTGTGCTTTGGAAGTGTTGATACAATTCCGCAGGCGTCATTTTAGCTTTATTTTCAACCTGAACAGTATAACTGTCTGGATTAAGCCATCGGGTAATTTGTTGTTCGTAGGAATAAATAGCACCTGTTACGCCCATGATAGACAGAATAAGTCCCGCAGTGATCCCTAAAAACCAGTGAATCTGGAAAAATGTTTTTTTAAACATGATGAATGTCAGGCTGAGTTTTGTCGTGCAGAATTATAGCTTAAGAATTAGTAGAAAAAATGGATTCTCATATAATATTTATTCTCATTATCATTACTGTTCATGTTTTTATTGTTCTGTTCTAACTTTAAAGCGAATTGAGTAGGTTGTTGTGGTATTTAACTAAGATACATAGGTATAAATTTATATAGAATGGGACGTATAATATAAAAATCCTCCACAAAGGGAGGATTTTTAACATCATAAATGCTTAAAGGGGTTTTGCTTCACCCACACTTTCTTTTAAATGTTTGCGTATCGTTTCAAAAGGAAAGTTTTTGCTATTCATACGTTTTGGTAAGATGTATGCACCTTGTTGATCTTTAATTTTGAAATTGACCAACATAAAATCGGGTGCGTTGTACCATTCATAAATATCTTTCCAACCAATCGTTGCAACACCTTGTTGGGCGCCCATTTGTTGACGCATCACGATACCATGAGGTTGTACACCAAGCTGAATACCTTTAATTTCCTGCGCAGGAAATTCATTCATTTTACGTTTTACGTACCATTCTAGACCGAATTTTCGAACTAAGAGATAAATAGCAACACAGGCTAATGCAACCCAGAAAATCACAGTTGAATAGTTTTTGATGAACAATAAACCGAGAATGGAAATGGCTGTAACCACAGCCATAATAGCCCATGCTTTCATCCCAATTTTGTTGGTACTGCGCCAAATCATCAGTTGGGCATAACGCTGTTCTTCTTCAGAAACTTCATAAGGAACAGGTTGCAGTGTGTAGGCGTAAACGTTTTTTGCGGTCATAGTGTCAAAAAATAATATGTAAAACTGAGCAGAGTTTAGCATTAAAACAATACAATCAGTGAGTATATTGTACCAATTTACCATTCAATTTAATCGTTTATATGCTTGCGCCATGTACGATTTTGAGTGTGATGAATTAGGTGTGTTTTCACTTATAATGAAGCCAGTTCCGTTGAATGATTATCTCGGTCATGGCTCAGGCTTTGCTTTAAGGTACTGAGTTGTCGCAAGATACTAAACATTAACGAGAGTTGCTGCAAAATTATTAAGGATTTTTCTGAGTTTTCATCTGATTGATTTAAACGTAAACGAATGCTTTGTAGCATATTGTGCGTGGTCAAATCAGGAACCTCATCATGTAATAGTGCACCTTGAATATCATCTAAAGCAGTGTCAAGTAATGCCAATATTTCAGGATCTTCTATTTTTTCTCGATGTGCACCCAAAGCCGCAATATAGCTAATAAAAGTATGATTTAGGCATAAAAACTCAAAGGCTTGTGCCTTTTGTACAGGATCAAAATCAGGTTCGGTAGCAAGGGTTGAAATGAGTGATGCGACATCAGCATCGGTATTGTGCGCTGCACGGCGAACTACACGATAATTTAAACTATTTTGCCGACCATGATGATACTGTTGAATCACTACATTTAAATAGGCACATTGGGCTTCAAGAGAGCGTTGAATGGTGCGAGGCAAGCGACGGAATTTCCAGTCAGGGAAAATAAAGCTGACACCAAACCATGCTAAAGCACAACCTAAAATTGTATCAACCATGCGAGGCCATGCTGCAGTTAGACCAATACCATCTAAATTGAAATTAATGAGTGCCAACACGGTAATAAAGGCGGTTGCTTGTGCATATTGTTTACTACGTAATTCAAAAAATAATACGCCACTGATGACCAGTAGAAGTAGTTGTCCTTCAATGGATGGTACAAAAAATAGAATGGCATAGCCTGCAATAATTCCCCCAAGTGTGCCTAAAATACGTAAACGTAGTCGGCGTTTGGTGGCGTTAAAGTTAGGTTGGCTGACAAACAGAGCCGTAAGTAATACCCAATAGCCATATTGGATATTAGTCAGTTGAACAAAGACATAGCCAATAAATAAAACAATAGAAACACGAATGGCATGCCTAAAGAGAACCGATTCAGGCGTTAGATGTTGTTTGACTCTAGAAATTACATCATCCCAACCTTTGAGGTCATCGTCACGTAATTGATTTTCAATATGCTTGTCTTTTTCGACGGTTAAATTACGAATGGTTTCAACATTACGTAGTTGAGCATCAATCGATTTTAAGTTTTGATAGAGTGAAAAGAGAGCATTAATCCACACGGGATCATATTGTTGATCTTGGCGAAGTTTTTCTAAAGATTTACGTAAGTTTTTGAAAGCATGCTCAACACGGTTACTATGACTGTATGTTGTACGATGTAGAATACTCTCTGCGAGGTCGTTACAGGTTTTTCCTTGCAAGGACAAAATACGTTGAAAACGAAACAGAATATCGCTGTGTTCAAATACTTTTGCTAATTTTTGATAATCAATATGTGAGGAATCAGCCCGTTCATGAATATCTTGTGCGACAAAATAATACTGTAAGCTACGGCGGGTATCTCTTTGTCCTCGGTCACCTTTAAGGCGGGTCAACAATGCCGTCCGCAGTTCATTAAAAAGAGCAATGAGCTTGCCATTTTCCATCGAGAGTCCAATCATACTTTGCTGATAACTTTCAGGTGTCATATCGACATCAAATAGATTCGATTTTGAAAATAGGAAATTACCAAGCGCTGAATAACATTGAGCAAGTTTGTCTTGCACCTGACGAACAGGAAACAATAAAAAACTGATGGTTGAGATTAGACCGTACCACATTGCTCCAATAACGAGTAAGAGTGGCTGTGAATACCAGTGTTCAAATAAATGTACACCAAGCATTGAGTAGACTGAAACAACTAAACAACCATAAGAAATAGTGGCATAACGTCTACCGAGTGAACCAAGCAAAATCCAGCCAATACAGGAAACAATCAATCCTAAAGCAAATATGATGGGGTAAGGAAATAAAAGATGGACTGATACGGCGGTAATAAAAAATCCAATATAAGTATAAACTTGATTCAAAATCCGTACAGAAAAGCGATCATCAATGTCACTTAAACCTGCTGCAACTACACCCAAAGTGAGTGGAATAGTCATAATTTGATGATCTAAAAAATAGGGGATAAATGCAGTACCTGCGAAAGCAATAATCATTCGCAAGTTATACATAAATGTCGTGTTATAGGTCGCTTTACGCAGTTTTTCCAGCAAGGGGTTCAAGCGCGAGTCCTTATACAGGTCAGGTGGATTTTAGCCGTATCACTATTCAATTTTAAGCGTGAATATTCACTTTTCTGTAGGTGAAATCATACTATGGAGTGTGTAAACTTGTCTGCTCTGTTCGATATTTATAATTGAAATAAGCATATGTCAGAAAAAAACATTGGGAAGCCCTATTCAATTTTTTGGATCATGCTATTGGCATTATTTACATCATTGGGTCCTTTATCCATTGATATGTATTTGCCAGCCTTACCACAAATGGCTGAAGACTTTCAGGTCAGCACTTTACAAATTGCCAATACCTTGCCTGCATATTTTATGGGCTTGGCGATTGGTCAGCTGATTTATGGTCCAATTAGTGATCGAATTGGGCGTAAAAAACCTCTGTATTTTGGAATGGCACTATATGCAGTAGCAAGTCTATTGTGCATATTGGCACCTGATCATTGGTCGCTGATTGCAGCAAGAATATTACAAGCACTCGGTGGATGCGTCGGTGTCGTGATGGCACGTGCTGCCATTCGAGATTGTTTGGATGTACAAAGTTCTGCACAAGCCTTTGCTCAAATGATGATCGTGATGGGGGTTGCACCTGTTATGGCACCTGTGATTGGTGCAGTGATGTTGCAGTATTTTGAATGGCAGGGCATTTTTATCTTACTTTCAATCATAGGATTGATTTGTTTGCTGTGTGTGCATTTCTTTTTTGATGAAACGCTGAAAGTTGAAAATCGCCTAAAATTAAACTTCAAACAAGTGTTGATTCTGTATAGCAGTATTTTACAAGATAAGAGCTTTCGTTTACCTATGTTGGCAGGTTGCTTAAGTGGGGCATCTTTATTTTGTTATATCAGTTCTGCGTCTGCTGTTTTCATGGATGGTTATGGTTTAACGCAAAAACAGTTCGCTTTCGCCTTTGCTCTAAATGCAATGGGGATTATTTTAATTTCTGCATGTAATAAGCAATTAGCTCGACGCTTTAGCGTGTTTCAGCGTTTAAAAATCGGCGGGTGGATTCAAGTGAGTGGTGCAATTATTTTACTTATAGCGGGTTTTTTATACTTAGCACCCATGGCTTTGGTTATGCTTGGTATGTTTCTTGCTGTTTCTGGTATTGGTTTTACAGGACCCAATGCAATGGCGATTGCAATGGCACAACAAGGTGCTCGTGCAGGTACTGCAAGTGCAATCATGGGCAGTGCTCAATTTGCTTGTGGTTTGATTGGTGGGATCATTTTAAACTTTCTTTTTTGGGACGTCATATTGAATATGGCTGTGTTGATGGTGTTGTTCACATTGTCAGGGTTGATAGCTATCTTTGCTGTCGAAAAGCAATTAAATTTGACCGTTTGAGTGCTTATTTGAAATAAATAAGGCTTGGCTCTAAGCAAGAGTTAAGTCTTATTAGAGAATACTCAGTACGGTTTGCCTAAAAATGTGATTTTTCCATATATACAATGGTCGCATATATTGAAAAAATAAAATTTAGAAAATTTGCTAAGCGCCCGACTATATAAGGATTATAGAAAAGTTAATCTGAAAAAAGAATTGAAAATAACTTTTCATTCGGTAAAACTGATTTTAATTAAGCAGTTTAGTTAAGCTAGATTACAACTGTGTAGGGTTTATACACAAAATGTTACTTTTATGTTTTAACTTAATATCAATGCTTACATAATTCAGCAACACACATTGGTGTTTTGTTTTTATTTATGCAGTCACTCTTATGTACTGCCTGATCAAAACAAAAAAAATGATTTTTAGTCATATACAGGTTTTAAAAATCATATCGCACGGATGTTTATATTTTATAAAGACGAGGAATGTTTCATGGGTCAAATTATTAGCCGTAAATCTTTTTTTCAACAGGGTTTAGCTGTCGCTGTAACTGCGTTGATGATGACATCTGCAAATGCTGCATCAGATGCAGAAGTGAAGCAACTTCGTGAAGAGGTACAAGCGCTTAAAGCATTGGTTCAACAACAGCAACAAATCCAACAGCAGCAACAAGTTATTTTAGCTGACGTAAAGGTACAGCCTGCGGTTATTACGCCATTGGCTGGATTGAAATCTAAAAATGGTGCAAATGTTAATTTGTATGGTTTTGTCCGTGGTGATGCAAACTATATTATTGAAGGTGCGGATGATGACTTCAACGCTGTAAGTAAAAGTAAAGGTGAAGCTCAAGATAAACTTCGTGCGACTGCAAAGACAACACGTTTAGGTTTAGATTTTGATACCCCAGTCGGCGATGCAAAAGTCGGTGGTAAGGTTGAGGTTGATTTTGCAGGGACTAACGAAGCATTACGTATTCGCCATGCATATTTAACGTATAACAATTGGTTATTTGGTCAAACAACTTCAAATTTCTTAGCGGGTCATGCACCAGAAATGATTGACTTTGCAACAAATCTTGGAGGTGGTACAACACGTATTCCACAGGTTCGTTATTCATATAATTTAGCACCAGCCACTAAAATTTTTGTTGCAGCAGAAGAGGGTAATAGCTCAGGTACAGCAATTAAATATAGCTTACCAGTGTTAACGGCAAAAGTTGTACAAGGTTATGCCGAAGGTCGTGGTAGTGCATCTGGTCGTGTAATGATTGAAAACTATAAATCAGATTCTGCAGATGACAACCAAACAGGTTGGGGCGTTGCAGCAGGTACAGATTTTAAAGTTACAGATGATTTAAAATTATTTGCTGATGCTTCTTATGCAGTAGGTAATAGCAACTATTTATATGGTAGTAACTCAGCATTTTCTGTTGTAAACGGTGATATTGAACAAAACGAATTTACTGCAGTTCAGGTCGGTGCAACATATAAAATTTTACCGAACCTACGTTCAACTTTAGCATATGGCGCATTATTTGCTGATGATAGTACTGATTATGCAAAAGCTGCATCAAATGCTGATGCAAATGAAAAAGTACAACAAGCATGGTTAAATATGATTTATTCACCAGCTAAACCGATTGATTTAGGCGTGGAATATATCAATGGTAAGCGTGATACTTTTGCAGGTAAATCATATAAAGATAATCGTGTTGGTTTGATGGCGAAGTATAACTTCTAATCGATGATTCAATCTTTAAAAACCAGAATGTAATGTTCTGGTTTTTTTACGCAAAATATTTTTTAGAAAAATGAATGTACGTTTAGCATCAAGTATCTTGATCATGGAAATTGTAAAATAATAAGCATGTAAGCGTAAAAAAAGGCATAATAAAGATATCTTTAAGCCTTTTTTAATTGAGTTTAAATTAAGGCATTTGCAAATATACAAAACTGATTCGTTTTTTATATGGTGTGGTGGCAATGCAGGGTTAAATTCAATGCAGAGGCTCCATTTTTATTGAGTTGTTTGAATAATCTTTAGCGGCTCAATGAAAATTTACTCATAAATTACATGAGAAATCTCTCCATGAACGCCCCTCGCATTTTCTCTATTCACATCGTCTTTGCACTATATGGTAGCTGATTATTCAGCGGAAAAATCCTTTTTCGAACTACTTTTTGTTGTACGGTTTTGTACTTAAGCTGAAGTATTAGCTCAATAGGTATGGGAATTTATATTCCTTTTTTAATGAACTGTAGAACAAAAAGTATTCCATCATAGGGAAGTAATCATGGAATTTACTTTTAACGCATTTTATACGCTTATTGCAGCAGTAATTGTGTTATTGCTTGGGCGTTTTTTAGTCAATAATATTGACTTTCTACGTAAATATAACATTCCTGAACCTGTTGCAGGTGGTCTTGTTGCAGCTGTTGTTTCATTACTTGTGCATAACTTATTTGGTTATAGTGTTACTACAAGCAGTGAATTACAAACCAGTTTCATGTTGGTTTTCTTTGCATCAATTGGTTTAAGTGCGAACTTTGCTAAATTGAAAGAAGGTGGCGTAGGCTTGGTAATTTTCCTTGTCTGTGTTGCATCTTTTATTGTGGTGCAAAACTTTGTCGGTATCAGTCTTGCGACACTAATGGGGCTTGATCCCTTGATTGGTCTAATCGCAGGTTCAATTACCCTGACAGGTGGTCATGGTACGGCAGGTGCTTGGGGCACGATTCTTGAAACTGAGCATGGCATTCAAGGTGCGCTTGCACTCGGCATGGCATCTGCAACATTTGGTTTGATTATTGGTGGTATTATTGGTGGTCCATTGGCAAAATTGCTGATCAACCGTTACCAACTATCTGATCCTAAAACGTATCAAGATAATAATGCTCAGAATCAACATGAAAGCAATGAGCTAGGCGAATATGTACCTTTTGAATATCCGCATCAAGTTCGTTTAATTACTGCCGATAATGCCATTACAACACTTGGTTTATTTGCTGCCTGTCTTGCATTTGCAGACTTTATGACGGGTTATAGCAAAGGTCAGTGGTATGAGTTACCAACATTTGTTTGGGCGCTCGGTGGTGGTGTAATTCTACGTAATATTCTTGAAAGTGTATTACGCGTGAAAATGTTTGATCGCGCGATTGATGTTTTCGGAAATGCAGCATTGTCATTATATTTAGCAATGGCGTTGTTGTCGTTGAAATTGTGGCAACTTGCCGATCTTG
The DNA here is from genome assembly GCF_052850415.1 of Acinetobacter sp. 1207_04. NCBI lineage: Bacteria > Pseudomonadati > Pseudomonadota > Gammaproteobacteria > Moraxellales > Moraxellaceae > Acinetobacter > Acinetobacter sp. 1207_04. Next base: position 65,147 of record NZ_VXCQ01000003.1, read on the forward strand.
CAGGTCCGTTAGTGGTGATTTTGACCGCACAAACTTTAACAATGGCATTATATGCAGCCTTTGTAACCTTCCGTGTGATGGGCAAAAATTACGATGCAGCAGTATTGGCGGCAGGTCATTGTGGTTTTGGTATGGGGGCGACACCAACAGCAGTTGCAAACATGCAAGCCATTACAAATATGTATGGACCCTCACATAAAGCATTTTTGATTGTTCCGCTTTGTGGTGCATTTTTTGTCGATTTGATTAATGCCACTGTGATTCAGATGATTTTGAAATTTATGGCTTAATTAGATTTTCAAACTTTTGTTTAAAATACTCAAGTCTATAAAATATCAGTTTGAAAAGTGTGTATAAAAAAGCCCTATGACCTATAGGGCTTTTTTATGTAAGTTTATTTGTGAACGAACTGAATGTATAAAAAATTAGGTGATTCAAAAGGATAAATTTTTAGCAAATTACCATCATTTTAAGTATTTAATATGACCATTTAAATAAAAGTAACAACAGCGATAAACAAATTATGTTTAGATATAGATTAATTAAAAGTGTAAGTGGAACAAATGCAATTACCTAAAATACTGATATTGATTGTTGGCTTATTAGGGGCAGTACATTCGTATGCGGCTGTTCAAAACACTTTAAATATTACGCCTATTGAGTCAATAAGTACGCAAGAGGCAACATCTAAATTAGATCAGCGTTTTAAGCATGCTCAACAGAGAGAGAAGCCAGTTGTTGCATTGGTACTTGGTAGTGGTGGCGCACGAGGATATGCGCATATTGGTGTCATTCAGGTCTTAGAAAAAAAGGGTATTCATCCTGATTTTATTGTAGGTACAAGTGCGGGTAGTATAGTCGGTTCATTGTATGCGAGCGGAATGTCTGCGAGTAAACTTCGCAATGTTGCTTTAGATATGAAAGTTGCCGATGTCCGTGAATTTAAAATTGGCTTAAAAGGCTTTTTTGATGGTGAAAAAGTTGAAGATTATGTCAATGAACAAGTTAAGCATCAATCCTTAGAAAAATTAAAAATTCCAATGTATGTGGTTGCTACAGAGCTTAAAACGGGTAAAAAAACGATTTTTAATCATGGTAATACAGGGCAAGCTGTTCGTGCTTCTGTATCCATTCCAAGTATGTTTGTACCCACGGTCATTGGTGGTGAGGAGTATGTGGATGGAGGTTTAGTCAGCCCCGTTCCTGTCAATATCGCCCGAGATTTGGGAGCAGATATTATTATTGCAGTGAATATTTTAGCCCAGCCTGCATATACTGAAACCAGTAATATTTGGGGGTTATTTAATCAAAATATTAATATTATGCAAAATCGTTTAGCTGAAGAAGAAATGAAAAATGCTGATATTGTGATTCAGCCTGATTTACGTGAAAAAGCACATATTTTTGATGTAAAGGGACGCCAAGACACCATTCAGGCGGGTATAGATGCCACCCAGCAAAGATTGCCTGTGATTGAGGCAGTTATGATGCAAAAAAAAAACCAACTCAGTGGTCAACGTGTCAATGTTGATTAATAATAAACTTTTATGAATCATTAGTTTTGCTGTTGATGTATTTTGATACATGTCCAATTTTTTAAGTCTAAGATTTATATATTTTGTAGTGTCTTGATTTTTATATTTTAAAAATGAAAGAAGATTTTTAAATTTCAAAATAGTTCTTCAAAATTATATTTTTGATTTTAACTTTCGTTAAAATAAGATTGAATAAAAATTGTAGATACACGATGTATATCACATCTGTATGAAAATATTAGGTTTAAGTGAAGGCATATCATGACTACTTTTGAAATTGGTCATAAAGTAAAACTTGCAACTCATCCAGAACTTATTTTTGATGTCGTCAGGATTAATCAAGATCAATCTTATGAATTACAAATACGTTTGTCAGAAACCAAGATTTTAAGTTATTGCAATATTTCTGCTGAAATGTTAAAAAAAATTGATGAGAGTGAAAATTAATCAATATAATCAGACCACTATGTAAAATAAAAAATGACAAAGTGGTCTGCTATCATTTTGAATAATGATGAATTATGCAATAAATCATGTTTTTTATATCAAAAGCTATATAATAAGTCGGTAAATCTCCTGTTTTAAACCGAGCCGAGAACGATGCCTCAATTAGATCACGTGACGCCTGCGACTGAAGATCAGTCTGAATTAAGCATGTCTGTATTAATGACGCCTGATATGGCCAACTTTTCTGGAAATGTGCATGGGGGAACGATTCTAAAGCTACTCGATCAGGTGGCTTACGCATGTGCAAGCCGTTATTCAGGCTGTTATGTGGTGACTTTATCGGTTGATAAAGTGAATTTCAAAGAGCCGATTCATGTTGGAGAGTTGGTAACTTTTCTTGCAAGTGTGAACCATGTTGGTCGTACTTCTATGGAAATTGGAATTCGTGTTGAAGCACAAAATATTCGTAAACGAACAATTCGCCATACTAACAGTTGCTATTTCACTATGGTTGCTGTGGATGAAAATGGTAAGCCACAACAAGTACCATCTTTAGATTTAGATAATGATTGGAAACGTTGTCGTTTTGAAGCTGCGGAACACCGTAAAGTGGCACGTTTACAAGAAAATCATCATCCATCATGCAGTATTTATAAAAAATCAGTCTAAAGCTAGGGCACTGATCTCTAAGCAAATAAAACGGCTAAATACAGATGAGTCAAGATGATAAAAAGAGATGTTTAGGCATCTCTTTTTTTGTGGTTGATTTTTAAGCAAATTAAAAAGAGTTGAAAAATGAATTACTCAATTTGTATGTTGATTGAAAGCATATTAATGAGTTTTACTCAGCTCATAACCATTCACAGTCGTATGCCAATTGCCCTGTTCATCTTGAATAGGTGGTTGACTAACTTTAAATTTAGTTGATAGTGGCCACAAACCAACATTGAAATGATCATCTTTAAACTCTTGGATTGAAGCAGAAATAGATGTACTTTTTCCTGGTTGTCTATTGCTGTATTCAACATGTCCTTCAGGTGTAATGATTAAGCTCACCTGACGATCATCATTTTTCCAATCACCAATAAAATTTGCTTTATCAATAGGGAGTGGCTTACTACAAGCGATTATAAATAGTGTGAGTGAAATTACGCTTAATATTTTATTTTTATTCATATTTTTCCTTATTTTATAAGTGTGATTTAAAAAATTATTGTTATTAAATAGAATTCTTGTAAAAATCAAAAAAAATATCATTATTTAAATTTAATACAATATAAGTCTCATTTTTAAATTATTCCCTTCAATATATCTTGTTTTGATATTCCTAGTGTTAAAACTCTGTGTTGAAAATGTAGTGTAGAAATATAGCGCTTTCATTAATTTTGCTATATATTGAAACGATACGTATCGTTTCGTTTTTACATGGATGATTGAACAATGTCAGATTTTGAAAAAACCTCACGCCATCAAGAGCGCATTTTAAATGCAGTCAAGGAAGCACTGGAAGTACACGATTATCGTAAGTTAACTATTGAAGATATTGCATTGCGTGCAGGGGTTGGAAAGTCGACAATTTATCGTTGGTGGAAACATAAGTCAGATCTTGTATTCGAAACGTTTAAGGCGCATACCGCTTCTGTATTTGAAATGGATTTTGAACAAAGCTTAAAATTTAACTTGGTTCAACAACTGTTAAAATTATGCAAGGCGTTAGATCATTCTGTTGGGCGCGCCTTGTTGGTGGTAATGGCAGAGCATCGTGAAGCGGCTGGTGCATTTTTTAAACAATATTTATTGCCTCGCCGTGAGGAAACGCGAAAGCTCATTCAGCTTGCTATTGAGCGAGGTGAAATTAAAGCCGATTATCCCTTTGAATTGATGCTCGATACATTGTATGCACCCATTCATTATCAAATTATTTTTTTTAATCAAGTACCTAATGCTGAATATGTCGATCAACTCGTTAACTTAGTCCTAGAACCTGCACAATTACAGCAGTCAGGTGCATTGGATGTCTAATATAGCATCACCCTTTGACGCGACTGTTTCAGATCGTTTATGGAATCGTTCATTCATATTTTGTGTGTTGAATAATTTATTCTTATTTACCTATTATTTTGCTTTTTTGACCATTCTGCCTGTTTATATTATGAAATCTTTGGGCGGTTCGGTGAAAGAGGCTGGTTTAGCACTGACCTTATTTTTAATTTCATCCATTGCGATTCGTCCATTTTCTGGTCTAATTATTCAAAAACTGGGCAGTAAGCTTTCTTTTCGTGGTTCTGAATTACTTTTTGTCTTATTTGCTTTTACGTATTTATTTGCAGATCAACTTTGGATTTTGCTTTTAGTGCGTTTTATCCATGGCATTTGGTTCAGTATTTTAACCACGGTTGCCGTTCCTGTTGCCAATGAATTTATTCCAGAGCATCGAAAGGGTGAGGGTATGGGCTACTATGTGATGTCGACGAATTTAGCGGTAGTTTTTGGACCATTCCTTGCGCTGACGATATTACAATATTCAGACTTTATGACACTATTTAAAGTACTCACCGCAATTATTTGTATTGGTTTTATTTTTTGTTTAATGATTCCAATACAGAATATTGAAACTGTATCTGCAAAAAAGCAACTCGAAAAAGAAGAACCCTCTACACAAAAAAATAAATTTTCATTGCATGACATTTTAGAATTAAAGGCTGTACCGATTGGCTTAGTGGCATTACTCACAGCATTTGCTTATTCAAGTATTATGAGTTTTATGACAGCTTATGCTGAATCAAAACAGTTATTTGCTTATGTCAGTCTGTTTTTTATTATCTTTGCAATTTCCATGATTATTGTTCGTCCCTGGATTGGAAAATGGTTTGATCGTAAGGGTGCAAATTCGGTCATTTATCCATCTTTTGTTTTTTTTGCGATCGGTTTAGTTATCGTTAGTTTTATGTCTAATCAGTGGATTTTGTGGCTTTCAGCAGTGTTTATTGGCATTGGCTACGGTTCACTCTTTCCATGTTTTCAAACCATTGCGATTCAGTCCGTACCAAAAGAGCGTATGGGGCATGCAATTGCGACATTTTTTACATTATTTGATTTTGGTATGGCAATGGGGTCGGTCATTATTGGGATATTGATCGCTCAATTTGGCTATTCACCGACTTATTTACTTTGTGCGCTAATCACTGTGCTGACTTTGTTTTTTTACCAAGCCAAAGTTGCACCACAATTGGCTTTAAGGCAGTAGAGGACTGAACGATGGAACTCCGTCATTTAAGATATTTTGTAGCAGTTGCACAAGAGTTAAATTTTACTCGAGCAGCACAGCGTATGTGTACTGTACAACCTTCACTAAGTCAGCAGATTAAAGATTTAGAGGCAGAGGTGGGTGTACAGTTATTGACAAGAACCAATCGTAAAGTTGAATTAACCCCAGAAGGTGAAGCCTTTTTAAAAGAGGCTTTACTGTGTTTAGAGCATGCTGAAAAAGCGGTGAATGATGCACGTCAAATTGCCAATATTCAAAAAGATCAGTTGCATATCGGTTTTGTACCTGTAGCAGAAATGAAGGTATTTCCATACATCATGCCCAATATTCGGGCGCATTTTCCGAGTCTAAAAATTCATTTTCATAGTTTGACAGATGCTGAACAATTCAGAGCTTTGAAAAAAGGAACAATTGATATTGCTTTTACACGTTATCCAGAGGCTTCGGAAGAACTTACGCATATACAGGTTTTTCAGGAACCTTTGGCATTGATTATTCCGAAAAATTCCCCTATGGCAGATCAACGTCACATCAGTATTAAAAGTTTTAATCAGCAAGATTTTGTCATTAGTGATGAAGATGCTTCACCTCAACTTCATAAAATTATTCAAGATTTTTTCAAAACGTCAAAGTTGAATGTCAATGTGGTTCAGAAGTCGACCAATATTCTGTTGAATGTTAATTTGGTGGGGATGGGTGTGGGTTGGAGTCTTGTACCTGCTTATGTGCTTCCACTTTTAGGCGACAAAATAATTGTTAAAAATACCATTGAACCTCTGCCAATGATTGGCTTGTATGCCAATTATCGTAAAGGACAAAGTAATCAGGCTTTACAGTTAATTTTACAGGTTTTAAAAGAAAAATTTTATATGGATATGTTCTAAATTTATATAGCAAAGAAGCTTCTTAGACGAGGATGCTAAGGAGCTTATATAATAAAAAAATGATCATAAAACTAAATTAATTTTTGAATAAAATACTTATTCCTAGCAATTTTTATCTAATTTACATTGTTGAAAAAATGTTGCTGAAAAATTGTACTTCGCCCTTTATTTATGTGAAAAATGATAATTGATTCTCATTTGTGCTTAGGAGGTAAGGGGTGAATAGTAACTTTTTTACGATATTTATGTACAAAAAGCGTACATGAAATATTTGACCTTTTTGACCGGTAGATTGATATTTAAGGTCAATTATGAGGAGTATCAATATTTACTTTATTTTACCAATCATAATAAATTAATAGAAAATGCTTATAAATATCAAAACTTAAAATATATTGTTTAAGTTTCTCCGTAGTTTTAAATGTTCACACAGAGAGGGTGAAAGTTATGGAGTGGATACAGGGTCAACTCAGTCATTATCCTGAAATTTTACTATTTCTCGCACTAGGTATTGGATTTTATATTGGAAAATTCCAAATCGGAAAGTTTCAATTAGGCGGTGTAGCTGGTTCATTACTTGTAGCAGTTGCGTTAAGTATGTTTGGAGTTTCGGTTGATAATGGCGTCAAATCTATACTTTTTGCATTATTTATTTATGCGGTTGGTTTCGAAAGTGGACCGCAATTTTTTAAATCTCTTGGCCCCAAGTCCATAAAGGAAATATTACTTGCTGCATTTATGGCAATTGTTGGTCTAGCCACTGTCGTAATTATGGCTAAAATTTTTGATTTAGATAAAGGCTTAGCTGCTGGTATGGCCGCTGGTGGAATGACTCAGTCTGCGATTATTGGAACGGCGAGTGATGCAATTGCGCGACTAGATTTACCTATGGCCGAAATTCAGAAGTTACAGGCAAATGTCGCAATTGGTTATGCCGTCACTTATATTTTTGGTTCTTTAGGTGCAATTATTATTTGTGTCAATATTTTACCAAAATTTATGGGACGAGAAATTCACGATGATGCAGTAGCGGCACAAAAAGAAAGACTAAAAGGTGCATTCCTTTTAAATTCGGGTCAAGCCTTAGCAATGCCTGAAATTGTAGGTCGTATCTATCGCGTAGAAAACGCTGTTGGTAAAAGTGTTTCTGAAATAGAAAGCTATGTCGATAATGTAACGATTGAACGCATAAAACGTAACGATCAATTGATTGATATTAATCAAGATTTACGACTTGAGGCTCAAGATATCGTACTTATCGTTGGTCGTCGTGCAGATGTGGTATCCATTGCTAATAAAATTGGACCAGAGCTACAGTCATCAAGCGGTATGGAACTTGTCATGGACACCATAGATGTTGTGCTTAAAAATCCACAGTACGCAAAACGTACATTGGGAGATATTAAAGCATCTACATCTAAATTATTGAAACAAGGTGTTTTTATTACAGGAATTAAACGTGGTGGAGATCCAATTCCATTAACGGATGACACTGAAGTTTTTCTTGGTGATGTCATTACTGCTTATGGTGCTGAACAAGATATTAAACGTTTTATTAAAGAGGGAGGAACACCAGTTCCTGAATCTATAAAAACAGATTGGGTATTCCATGGTTTTGGTCTCGTGCTTGGTTTACTCATCGGTTTAATTGTTGTTCGTGTATCTGGTGTTCCAATTACGTTGGGAGCTGGTGGTGGTGCTTTATTATCGGGCTTATTATTTGGTTGGTTGAGAACTCGTCATCAGACTATGGGAAATATGCCACCAGCAGCCTCTCAGTTATTAAAGGATTTGGGTTTAGCAGGCTTCGTTGCTGCTGTTGGACTTCAATCTGGGTTACAAGCAATTCAGACAATTAAAGAAAGTGGTTTAACACTATTTATGATTGGCGTTGTTGTAACGATTGTGCCACTCATACTTTCAATGTTCTTTGCACGTTTTGTTCTCAAATATGACAACGTTGCTATTTTGGCGGGTGCTCTATCGGGTGCAAGAAGTGCCAATCCAGCATTTGGTGGTGTTCTAGATAAAGCTGGAAATAGCATTCCAACTGTTCCTTTTGCAATTACTTACGCCTTAGCAAATGTATTTCTAACATTATTAGGACCATTTGTTGTTGCCTTGGTTTAATTATTTTAAAGATATAAACAATAATTCTGGAGATTAAGATGTCAAATGTAGATTATTCAAAATATGCAAAATTAAGCCCATTTGAATTAAAAGATAATTTAATTGAACTTGCGCAAAGTCGAACAGATCGAATGATGCTAAATGCGGGGCGCGGTAATCCTAATTTTCTAGCAACTTTACCACGCCGTGCTTTTTTCCAACTTGGATTATTTGCAGCGACAGAGTCTGAATTTTCATTTTCATTTATGCCTGAAGGTGTAGGTGGTTTTCCTCGTATACAAGGGCTAAGCTCACGTTTCGATCATTTTATTTTGGAAAATCGTGATAAGCCAGGTGTTGTATTTCTAGGTAAAGCGATTTCATATATACGTGATCAGCTTGGGATTGACCCTGACGCATTTTTGTTAGAGATGGTTGAAGGGATTTTAGGTTGTAACTATCCTGTACCTGATCGTATGCTTCGGTTAAGTGAGCAGGTTGTTAAGGAGTATATCGTACGTGAAATGGGTGTCACTAATTTAGGTATTGATGCTTTTGATCTTTTTGCAGTTGAAGGTGGTACGGCTGCAATGGCATATATCTTTAACTCTTTAAAAGAGAATAAGATTCTTAACTCTGGTGATAAAATTGCAATTGGTACACCTATCTTTACCCCTTATCTTGAAATTCCAGAGTTAAATGATTACCAATTAGAACAAGTACATATACAGGCAGATCCAGATCTAGATTGGCAATATCCTGAAGCTGAACTGAGAAAATTAGAAGATCCATCTATTAAGGCATTTTTTTTAGTTAATCCTAGTAATCCACCTTCAGTAAAAATATGTGATGAAAGTTTAGAAATTATTGCCGATATTGTGAAAAAACGTCCTGATCTAATTATTTTGACAGACGATGTTTATGGTACTTTTGCAGAAAATTTTAGATCACTTTTTGCAATTTGCCCAAATAATACGATTTTGGTTTATTCATTCTCAAAATATTTTGGTGCGACAGGATGGCGTTTAGGGGTGATTGCACTTGCCCAAGACAATATTTTAGATCAAAAAATTGCTAACTTATCTGATGCACATAAAGCTGAATTGGCACAACGTTACTCATCGTTAACCACAAGTCCATCTCAGATTAAATTGATTGATCGTATGGTTGCCGATAGTCGTACAGTTGCATTAAATCATACAGCAGGTTTATCAACGCCTCAGCAAGTACAAATGGTCTTATTTGCTTTATTCAATATGATGGACTCTCGTCAGCAATATAAGAAAGCATTGAAATCTGTGATTAAAGATCGAGATCATGCTTTATACCGTCAATTAGGTGTCACATATAATGATAATGTGAATGCTGTAAATTATTACACTTTGATTGATTTAGATAAAACTTGCCGAGCACTTTATGGCGATGAGTTTGCCAATTGGGTACAGAAAGTGAAAAACCCAACAGACTTACTATTTAATATCGCTGATGAAACGGGGATTGTACTTTTACCAGGCAGGGGCTTTGGCGTTCCAAAGGCATCTGCTCGTGCTTCTTTGGCAAATTTAAATGAATTCCAATATGCATCCATTGGTAAAGCATTGAATAAATTTGCTGAAGAGTACTATAACGAGTATTTAATTGAAAAAAATAAGTAAGCTTTCTTAATAAAAAACCACTCAATTGAGTGGTTTTTTATTATAAATGGTCACGTCTGACGGAGTCAGAAAGACTAAAAATAATAATCTATTACAAGTAATTATTTTACATGTAGTTTATTAAACAACTGCTGACTCATCGTATTCATGGTCTGTGGAATTGCAAGGGCAGCCACGAAACGGTCAGGGCGTAGAATTGCAATCGCTTGATCTGTTTTACCAAACCATGTACGGATTTCTGTGCCTGCATCGCCAATGGTAATGACATTCTCAAAAGTTTTACGCTGGTCATTGCTCAATTGAACTGCAGGAATCACTTGAATAAACTTCACACCTAAAGACTGCCATTTTTTCATGTTTGCTTCGTTGATGCCCCATTTTGGATCGACACCCCACGCAATAACCGCAAAGTCATTACCAAGCACTTCATCGAGTAAAACAGTTTGACCATTTTCAAGCTGAATATTCGGTTGAATAAACATTTTTCCCACAGGGGAATCTTTACGTGTGTCTTGCACTAAAGCGCCATCGCTATATTTTGGCATGGGTTTAAAACGCATTTCCAATAAATATTGTTTAATTGGCTTAATGTAATTCAATGCATAGGCAATACCATCACGTACAAAACCATGCCATTTTTTTGGAGGTGCAAGCACATGACCTGCCATGACCGAAAGGTCAATCATTGCTTGGGCATGGTCTTTACGCTCAATTTGATAAGTGTCTAACAAGTTAGCACCCGCTTTACCTTGAACCACTAAAGCGACTTTCCATGCAAGATTAAAAGCATCACGCATGCCACTGTTATACCCTTGACCTTGCCATACAGGCATGATGTGTGCGGCATCGCCTGCAAGTAAAATACGGTCTACGCGAAATTTATCGGCAATACGCGCATTGTGCGTATAAACACGCTGACGAATTACTTCAATTCCATCTGTTGTTGGTAATACTTTAGAGAGTAATTTTGCGATATTTTCAGGTTTACTCAGTTCTTCCTGAGTTTCACCGGGCATCACCATAAATTCAAAACGGCGGATACCATGCGGTAAGGCTGCTGATACATATGGGCGTACAGGGTCACAGCAGAGGTAAATATGTGGGGTTGCTAATGGATCATTTTCAACATCAATTACGATCCATTGGTTTGGTGCAGTTTTACCATCGAAACCGATATTTAAAGTACGACGGACAACAGAATTACCCCCATCACATGCAATTAAATATTTTGCATGAATGGTTTCTTGAGTTTGATCTTTGCTATGAATTTTAAGTGTTACACCATAGGCATCTTGGCTGAACTCTTCCAAAGTCCGTGCAAATAAAACTTGCGTGTGTTCGTATTGTTTTAAACCTTGCAATAACACGCTGTCGACTTGCGGCTGAATAAATGCATTACGGCGAGAGAAACCAAATTCACGAGTAAGCGGTTGAATGTCGGCAAAACAATGACCTTTAGGCGTTAAAAAACGCATTGCATGGTTCGGTGTTGTATGTGGTAAAACTTGATCGACAAGTCCGAGTGATTGAATGGTTCGCAAAGATTCATCATCAATACCAATGGCGCGAGGGTAGTCAATTAAGCTATCGAGCTGTTCTACGATTGTGACCTGTACACCTTGTTTGCTCAAATAGTTGGCGATGGTCAGACCAACAGGACCAGCGCCGATGATTGCCACTTCTGTGGTGTATTCAATTGGTTTTTTGCTCACAAGGAATATCCATTCAATTCACTATATAATGCTATTAACGATGAATACGTTAGTCTAAACAAGCTATGCCATAGTTGATATATTGCATATAAAAATCTATGTGATCATGATAGATTTATATCAATCTTTTGTTTTATATAGATTTTTTAAAAATTATTAAATATCGAAAATGAATATCACGATTTATTTTGACTATGATCAATTGTATTTTTAAATCAGAAAAATTTGAAATGAGCAGCATTTTTTGCTGAGGTATCAAAAATAGAGGAAAAATCTAAAAATAAAATAGCGACTCCCAATACAAATACGCAATGACAGATACAGCAGATCGATCATTGCGTATTTTTCTAAATATGCTTAATCACAAAATTGAAAATATTTCATCTTATTTATGAGAAGAGCGATCGACTTCAGCGCTTGCACTTGCATCTGTTTCAGTTGGTGAGGGTTGCTCTGTAGGGGTTTCCGTTGTTCCTGCTTCATCAGGTAGTTCTTGGGTAGATACGATGACTTTTTTTTCAGCAGGTGGTGTAGTGGGTGCTGCAAAAGCCGTGGCAGCAGTGAAAGCGAATGTGGTTACAAGAAGAGTTTGAATAAGTTTCATTGTGGCATCCTTATAGATTTTGCAAAAGCGATAACAAACGTCATTGTTGTTATCTATGGTTTATAGCAGTCTGCCGCTAACTCTGGAGGCATTGCATTGGAGGCAATATCGTCAGCAGCTTGACTACGGAAATCATGCTAAAGCCTGAAAGCAGGTAGGACAACCTTGACAACAAAGTAAAACAGTTTGGGTAACGTGAGAAAAACAAAGTGGACTTTTATGTTTTGCTTATGTAAAAAAAACGGTTCAATACCATTTTAAAATGTATATAAATATATTTTTTCGCATAAAAAATAATCAATATTTTTACTGAGGATGTACAAAATAAGGAGATTCTTAAGTAAATATGCGGAATTTATAATCGTTGATACTCGTTTTTTGATTCTTTTATTGAAAAGAATTCTTTAAAGCGCTTTGCATAGACAGGAGATTGACTTAAATTTGGCTAAAATATGAAACCAATTTCGAGCCTAATTTTTAATGATGTTAAGTAAGCATAACGTGAAATAGCTCAGATGATTGATAGATCAATAGCCACACAATTTTTTACTCTTGATGCCAAGAGCGAAATGAATCGGGAGTTAATGCATTTGAAAATTCTGCAACCATCGCAAGTGAAAACACACATTATTTCGGGTTTTCTCGGTGCAGGAAAAACCACACTCCTACAAAAGTTATTGGCACAGAAACCTGAACATGAAGTTTGGGCTGTGCTGATGAATGAGTTTGGGCAGATTGGAGTCGATCAGCAACTTTTACCGCAGGGTGATGGTTATGAGGTCAAAGAGTTGTTAGGTGGATGTTTGTGCTGTACAGGTCAGTTGCCGATGCAAATAGCACTCTCTCGTTTGATTCAAGAGAAAAATCCAGATCGTTTATTTATTGAACCTACAGGCTTGGGGCATCCTGCTCAATTGTTAGAACAACTGACTGAACCGCAATGGCATGCCCAAATTGATATGCGCGCGTTGGTTACGGTCGTAGATGGTTCACGTTTGCATGATGAAACATGGGGGAATCACAACTTATATCAAGATCAATTAAAAGCAGCGCAAATTGTAGTGATCTCACATGCCGATGTAATGACGGAAATTGATCAGTCGGCATTGTTAAAACTTAAAGATGAATATTTAGCCTATTCACAAACTTGGCTTCCCGCTGTGCAGGGTGATCTGTTACTGAGCCAAATTGATTTACCGTATGTAGGTCTAGAACGTAAAATTCAGCCCTTAATTCAACTTCAAAAACAGTTACCCGCAAATGAACCTATGCCTGAAATTCGCCAATTACCTTATCACTATATAGAAAGTTCACAGGATTATACTGTTGCAGGTTGGAAGTTTTCTAAACGTTGGCAGTTTGATTTTTATGATCTTTTAGATGTGTTATGTGAGCAACAAGATTGGCTACGTATTAAAGGAATTTTTCATACCAATCAGGGCTGGATGAATTTCAACTTTAATCCACAAGATCTCAACTATAAATCGGGTGAAGAGGGTATTGATAATCGGATTGAAATCATTACGCAAACCGACCGTGATTGGTCGAATTTTGAAAGTGCAGTGTTGAACTGTCGAATTGATCAAGTTGAAAAATCTCAGTAATTCTCTGCAAAATCTTATAGACTGTGCGCCATATTTAGAACTTCATTTTTTGGATTTTTCATGGCGTTAAAAGCAACAATTTATAAGGTGGATTTGAATATTGCCAATATGGATGTTCATCAATATGGCGATTTTCAATTTACTATGGCACTGCATCCATCTGAAACCATTGAACGTTTGATGGTTCGTGTGTTGGCTTATGCACGCTTTGCTGAAGAGCGTCTTGAATTTACCAAAGATTTGTTTGAGACAGATGAGCCTGCATTGTGGGAAAAAGACCTTACAGGGCAGTTGGTAAAATGGATCGAAGTCGGCCTACCAGATGAAGATAAAGTTAAAAAAGCTGCTGCGCGTTGTAAAGATGTTGCCGTGATTGCCTATGGTTCAGCAGTTGCAGAATGGTACAAACGTAGTTCTAAGTTAAAAACATTGAAAAATGTTCAAGTTTGGCAATTATCTGAACAAACCACAGCCGATATTCAGCAATTATGTCAACGTACTATGCAGTTACAACTGAATGTTATGGATGGTGAATGGACATTGATTGGCGACAATGCACAAGCGGTTATTGAGTGGACACAATTGCAATAATTTATAATGGTGTATCAATAACTCAAAGTTAATTGAACAAAAATGCAGGCAAAATCGCTTGCATTTTTGTTTTGAAACTCAGTATATCTAATCAGACAACAATCATAATATTGATCAGATATGAATCTTGAACTTTATCAATTATTACTAGCACTCATGGTTGGTGCCATTATTGGCACAGAGCGAGAGTATCGTAGTAAATCTGCTGGCTTAAGAACCATGATTATGGTTAGTCTAGCCTCCTGTTTATTTACCATGCTTTCGCTACGTATTGGGGTAGAAAATCCAGATAGACTTGCAGCAAATATTTTAACAGGACTTGGTTTCTTGGGCGCGGGTGTGATCTTTAAAGATGATAATCGAATTTCAGGCATTACCACTGCAACAACTATTTGGATGGTTGCAGCACTAGGCATGGCAGTTGGGGCAGGCTATTTTTTCTTAAGTTTAATCGGTACAGGACTGGTGCTGATTGTCTTGATATTCTTGGTGTATATTCAAGAGGAAATAGATGAATTTCATCAGGCACGCAATTATAGAATTTTATGTATCTATAAAGAAGAAACGCTAGATAAATATGAAAAAATATTTTCTGATAACCAGTTAAAAATTATTCGTGGTGGGCAAAATAAAACTGAACAAAATATTATTGGGCATTGGGTTTTAATTGGATCAGCACAAAACCATCAAAAACTCACACAATACTTATTGAATGATACTGAGATTAAAGAGCTGAGTTTTTGATATTAGATTGGAATATAAGCAGAAAAGTGGAAACCGCAATTATAAGAATATGCGTATAATTATGCACAATAGGTTTTACAGGATTATCATCATTTTTGTCAGGCGTGTACTGAACAATAGATGAAATTTCGTTTTTATATTTGATGGATTGAGTGAAAAATGACGACTGAATTAGAAATTATTGATTTAAAAGTAGGTGAAGGAAAAGAAGCAGTAAAAGGTGCTTTAATTACGACGCACTATACAGGTTGGTTGGAAGATGGCACAAAGTTTGATTCTTCAATTGACCGAGGGAGTTACTTTGAAACTGTGATTGGCACAGGGCGTGTGATCAAGGGGTGGGATCAAGGGATTATGGGCATGAAAGTGGGTGGTAAACGTAAATTGATCGTGCCGTCACACTTGGCGTATGGTGAACGTAAAATGGGTAAAATTATTCCTGCCAATTCAAATCTTACTTTTGAAATTGAATTATTTGATGTAAAAACACGGGATTAAGACTTTGCACTTTTTGCAGTAAAAAATTGTAGAGTTTTGTATTAAAAAGCCCTTGAACTAAAATAAATTCGAGGGCTTTTTAATGGTTTACTAAAAAAGAAACATAATTCATTTAGCTTGAAAATGACTTTATTGTTCGATTTATTGTGAAAATATGAGGGAACTACATCAAATATGTAAGTTTTGTCTAAATATTAATCATAAAGACACATATCTAAACATACAATAACCTCATAAAGTGATAAAACGCATCTGCAATAAATAATTCAATTCTGAATTATTTTAAGATTATTTTCAGCTTCATTCTTTTAAATCAGCAATATAAGTATCTGATCAGATCCGTTCACCGTAAATTTGCGTACAAATTTATTGTGTGACTACGCATTTTTGACCCGATTAACAATGATGACCGAGTAAATTGACCTCATGCAAATTCGTTATTTATCCCCAGCAATGGTTTTATGTGCAATGCTTGGCTGTAGTGTTTCAGGTCTAGCATTGGCGGAAGATCAGCCGAGTGAAGCTGTCATAGAGCAAGATAATTTACCACCTGCTGATTTAAATACCTTAACAATTATTGGTTATCACGAAATTACGGCAGAGAAAAACGCCGTGATTCCCGATTATGCGGTGAGTACGAAGCAATTTGAGTTGCATCTCGATTGGTTGCAAAAAAATGGCTACCACTTTATTTCAGTGACTCAATTGATCAAAGCCAATGAAGGCAAAGCTAAACTGCCTACTAAACCCGTATTATTAACCGTAGATGATGGTTACCAATCTTTTTACCAATATGCTTATCCAATTATTAAACGCAGAAAAATTCCTGTAGTGATGTCGGTGGTTGGTTCTTGGCTTGAAACCAAAGCCAATACGCCCGTACAGTTTGGTGATGATCAACTCGCCCGAGATAAATTGCTCAGTTGGGATGAGCTAAAAACTATGCAGAACAGTGGTTTAGTTGAAATTGGTAGCCACAGTTATAATTTGCATAAAGGTATATTGGGTAATCCTCAAGGCAACTCTGAACCTGCCGCAACCACACGTGAATACAATCCAAAAAATAAAAGCTATGAAACAGATAAACAGTACGCAGATCGTATTTTAAGTGACTTGAAAAAGAACAATCAGGTACTTAAAGCACATGGTTTAAAACAGCCACGTGTGATGGTTTGGCCTTATGGTCGTTACAATATGCAAACGGTTGAATTGGCTAAAAAAGCAGGTATGCCTGTGACCATTAGTTTGGATGATGGCCCCGATCATATTGAGAAATCCTTGGGACATTTGAATCGCATTTTGATTGAAGGCGGTATGAGTACCGATGCTTTGGCACAAGAAATTCAAAGCCGTCAAATGAGTTTGGGAGATAACAATCGTCCGCAAAAAATCATGCATGTCGATCTCGATTATATTTATGATCCTGATGAAAAACAGCAAGAGAAAAATCTAGGACATCTGCTTGATCGTATTCGAGACATGAATGTCAATACGGTATATTTGCAGGCGTTTTCTGACCCCGATGCCAACGGTTCTGCGGATATGGTGTATTTCCCAAATCGATACTTACCTATGCGTGCAGATTTATTTAATCGTGTCTCTTGGCAAATTCAAACCCGTACACAGGTCGGGCGTGTGTATGCATGGATGCCATTACTTGCTTGGGAATTGCCCGAAAAAAATCCTGTTTCTAAGGACTTAGTTGTTACACAGCAGGCACATGCAGGTGATCATCTCAATATGGGCTACCACCGCTTAAGTCCATATTCTGCTGAAGCACGTCAAACGATTGAAGGGATTTATCAAGATTTGGCAAAATCGGCAACTTTCGATGGGATCTTATTCCATGACGATGCAACCTTGTCGGATTATGAAGATGCAAGTCCCGATGCGATGAAAGCTTATGCATCTATTGGTTTAACTGAAAGTTTAGAAGATATCCGTAAAAATGATGCATTATTGCAAAAATGGACGGCCTATAAAACGACAACTATCGATGATTTTGCTCAAGATTTGGCACAGAAAGTTCGCTATTGGCAGCCATTTTTACTAACAGCACGTAATTTGTATGCTCAAGTTGCATTGTCACCATATTCAGAAAATTGGTATGCACAGTCGTTAGAACAGTCAATACAAAAGTATGATTTTACAGCGATTATGGCAATGCCTTATATGGAACAAGCACCTGATACAAATAAGTTCTATCAAGATTTGGTCAATCGTGTCAAAAAGTATCCTAATGGTATGAAAAAAACAGTGTTTGAGTTACAGGCTGTCAATTGGCGTACCAATGAAAAAGTACCGACAGAAGAAATGGCGAGTACGATAAAATCGTTGTATCAACAAGGTGTTATGCATGTAGGTTATTATCCCGATGACCCAATTCAAGATCACCCCGATACAACACAAATGCGTCAGGTATTCGATTTGAAATCTTCTCGACTTGTACCTTGAGGATAGAAGATGAGCACTTTTCAGCATCTATGGCAGACCATTCTAAATTTTATTTTTTATTATCCACTATTTATGTCGTATTTGTGGATGATTGGTGCACTGATTTTTTATTGGAAAGAGCGTAAAGAGCCCCCATTTCAACAACCAGTTGCTTTAACTGCGTATCCATTGGTTGCGGTGCTTGTCCCTTGTTTTAATGAACAAGACAATGCTGTGGAAACGATTAGTCATGCACTACAATTAAATTATCCAAATTTTGAAGTGATTGCGATTAATGATGGAAGCTCAGATCGTACTGCCGAGATATTAAATGCACTAGCACTTCAGCATGACAAATTACGTGTGGTGCATTTGGCAGAAAACCAAGGTAAAGCAATGGCATTGCAAGCGGGTAGTTTACTGACAGATGCTGAATTTCTGATCGGGATTGATGGTGATGCATTACTTGATCCTTTTGCTGCACAGTGGATGATTCGTCACTTTCTTGAAAATCCAACTGTTGCTGCGGTAACAGGTAATCCTCGAATTCGTACACGTTCAACGTTACTTGGACGCATTCAAGTCGGTGAATTTTCATCTATTGTTGGGATGATTAAGCGTGCGCAACGAACCTTTGGGCGTTTGTTTACCGTATCAGGTGTGATTACTGCATTTCGTAAAAGTGCCGTGCATGAAGTGGGTTATTGGTCACCCAATATGCTAACTGAAGATATTGATATTACGTGGAAACTATATCGAGCAGGCTGGGATATTCGCTTTGAACCGAATGCTTTGGTCTGGATTCTCATGCCTGAAACATTGAATGGTTTATGGAAACAACGTCTGCGTTGGGCAATGGGTGGGGCACAGGTATTATTGAAAAATATTGATGTGTTGTTTAAACCTAAATTGAATTATTTATGGCCATTAATTATTGAATTGATTTTGACTTTAGTTTGGTCATATTTGATGTTAACTATGCTCATTTTATGGATTTTGCATTTCATTTTACCTTTCGCAGGCTTTCCTGAAATCAGTTCACCATTGTTACCTATGGGAACAGGTATATTGCTTGGTACAACCTGTTTATTGCAGTTTGCGATGAGTAAGTGGATGGATAGCCGTTACGAAGCAGGTTTGGCACGAAATTATTATTGGATGATTTGGTATCCATTTGTATTTTGGCTCATTACGGTAAGCGCGAGTATAATTGCCTTTCCAAAAGTATTATTCCGTAAAGATGGAACGCGAGCACGTTGGGTCAGTCCTGACCGTGGATTGCGTAATGACGACTAAAGAACATGATACACAACTGGAATCTGACCCTGTAAAACCTGAGTCATCTAGTTCAACAGAGGCGAATATGAAAACTGAATCTTTGATTATTGATGTACGTGGTCAACTACCATGGCATCGTCGCTATTTCACCACAACCATGACAGCGATGTTATGGGCAGGTTGGTTATTGCTTTGGCGACCATTGGTTATTGGGATTGGATATCTCTCGATTCAAAAACCGCATCTGGTGCATTATTTTTTTAGTACCTTTGCCCAAGTACTTGAAAATGGCTTTTTTGCACTGATTGCCTGTGCCGTTTCTTTGTGGTTGTGGAGTAACTTTGTACCTGCAAAAACTAAAAAAGAAGCAGAAACCAAAAGCACAGCGCAGTATGCGAGTTATTTCAACTTAGATATCGATGCTTTAATGCAAGCACGTCAGCAAAAAATTGCTACGGTTCATCATAATGCTGAAGGACGAATTACTAAAATTCAGTAATCGTTTTTTTGAAAACGCTGAAAAATGACAGCATTTAGGTTTGAAGAGTTTAGAGAGTAAAAAAGTACATGACAGCTAAAATTAATGCAGCAGAGAGTATTCGGGGGCTTGCGTGTTTAGCTGTAGTATTTTCTCACCTCGCAATGAGTTTTTTTCCTTTTTTACACCATTTTGATCCAACAGAAACTACCGATTTAAATTGGGTGTATCAAGTTCATCATTTACCACTAGGTTTTTTATATTCGGGTGATGCAGCCGTTTTTGTCTTTTTTGTACTGAGCGGTTATGTGCTCAGTTATGCGATCTTAAAAAAACCTGAACAGTTTCAGAGTCGTTTAAAAATTATGATGGTTAAGCGTTATCCACGCTTAATGATTCCCGCACTGACCTCTTGTTTAATTATTTGGGCGACATTATCAATAATTGATATCGATAGTCGACATGTAGGTTTGTGGCTACAAGCCTTTGCTCAACAAGATTTTAGCTTTAAAACAGCATTATATGAAGGCACAATCGGCGCCTTCTTATTTTCGGATAGTAATATTAATTGGGTACTGTGGACTATGACCATTGAGTTGATGGGGTCATTTGTACTGTTTTTTTTACTGGTACTTTACCAGTGGAAACACGGTGTATTTTGGCTCGGTTCAGTGTTGGTACTCGTACTCGCTTATATGTGGCGTGGACAAGGCTTTTGTATGGGAATTGCAAGCTTTGTGATAGGCATTTATATTTATTTATATGCTAAACAACTGTCTGCCTGTTTCGCAGTTTTACTGTTAATTTTAGGTTTGTATTTAGCAGGTGCACATAATACGAGCCAGGCTTATTCGTGGTTATATGCGCTGTGGGGTGAACATACTTATGATTTTAGTAATTTTCTTGCAGGGCCAATCATTGTTTATAGTGTATTGATGAGTCCATTGCTGTCAAAAGGGCTTGATCGTCCGATTTTAGTTTGGTTGGGAAAACTATCATTTTCGATTTATTTGATACACTTGTTAATGCTAACGTTGGTGTGTATTCCTTTGTTTAATTTGTTTTTAAAATGGCACTGGAGTTATTCACAGTCTGCGATTTGTTCGGGTGTATTGGCAATATTAGCAACACTTGTTGTTGCAGATATTTATAGTCGTTATATTGATCAATTTGCAATTAATATCAGTCAAAAAATAGCGATTAAAATTCTTAAATAACTGAATATATTGGGTAATGATGCTCAGTATTTCCTTGTTGGCAAAAAATATGCTAATTTTATAATCGAAGTGTTGGTATTGACTTTAAAATACCAACTCTCAAGTTATCTTATTCTCTGCATGAGAATATTTGACTCAATCTATATAACGATAAAGACCTTAGATTGAGTTCGTTAAATGATTAATGTTTTAAACAGCACTAAGAACAAAAATAGATGTATTTTATTTAATTGAATCCATAGAGGTTTAGTCGTATGAAGACATTATTGATACTGATTGTAATAGTCGTAGCACTCTATGTTTTATGGACTTTATGGGACAGTTTAATTAAAAATAAAATTAAGAATAAACAGCATTCAATCTTTGATCTGCATCAAAAAAATATATCAAAAAATTTTGAAGAGCGACAAGATGAAGAAGATTTACCTGAAAAATCAAAGCAGATTAAACAGCATTTAGACCAAGAACGTTTGAATATCACAATGACGAAACAACAGGCAGACGATCAGCAAAATGGCTCAGTACAGATGAGTACTGTGATGGATGATGTTAATCAAGAAGATCAACGCTTATTTGATGATGCGGCACAATTATTTTTTCAACAAGCCTTGAAAGTCAGGGATATCAATCAGGCAGGGGAAATTCAACAAAAATGGCTGAATAAAATGCCACACAGTACCCAAAGCCAATCGGGAGGTTTTGATTTTGGCGAATGGGCAATTTATTGGCATTACCATGATCAATCGCTTGAATATTATGTTGGGCGCTACGGTATTTTCTATGCGCATGTCGATCATGAAGGGCGAGAACACAAACTTGAGTTTCGCCAATCGAGTACATAATGTTTTTTAAATTTAGATACTCAGCATCTGATCAAATTGATCTAGCATCTTTTGCCAAATTTGCTCAGAACCCTTTCTAAAATATCCCATATGACCAATTGTCTTGAGCCCATAGTCTTTTGCTGAAATATCAATGTAGTGCATTGGGGCTTGACGATAATGTTGCATAAATGAATCACGAGATTGAGGAAGTGCCCAATCATCATCAAGTGCAGCTACGGAAAAAATGGGTGTTTTAACTTCGGCATAACGTTGATGAAGATCTTGTTGCTGAGGATCTGCAAAGAAATACGTTGGATTTTTACACCATTTACGCCACTGCTGATACACGCCCTTGGGTAAATCTGCACCCATGTTCAATTTACTCCAAGGTAAATAACCTTTAATGGCAACCATCGGTGGAAATACAATATTCCAAATGACCTGAACTTTAACTCGTTCTTTAAATGGCATAAAACCATGCCAGCCTGCACCTGTGCCATAGCAATACATTGCACTGACTTTATGATGATTTCTCGTTAATCCTAAAGCTTGACCACCATAAGAATGTCCGACCATAAATAAAGGAAGATTATCGCTTTTGAGACGATCAATTGCTCCAGTTAAATCATGCTCGCCCCAATCGAGATAAGACATTTGGAAGTCTTTCAGTTGCTTTGGTGCAGATAAATGAATACCACGATAATCAAAGGTCAGAACCTCAAAACCTTGAGCAGCCGAAAATTCAGCAAAGCGACGATAAAATGGTTGGGGTACACCTGTTGCGCATGCCACAACAATACGTGCTTTGACAGTTTTCGGTGTATAGAGTATTCCTGTCAGCATATAGCCATCATGGGCTAAAAAGTCGATGGTGGTACTTTCAAAAGCAGTTTGTGTTGTATTTAGCTGTATTTTATTTAACTGTGTTTGTGGCATATTCATACAAAATTCCTTGTATAACTGATATGAAGAACAGTCAATTTACTTTTGCTTAGAGTGAATAAAGTGGCAATGACGTTAGTTTTAATTATTTTCCTTTAAATTCAGGTGCACGACGTTGCAGCATTGCCATAACACCTTCTTGCGCATCTTCAGATTTTAATAATGGTGTTAATAGGCTTTGCAAGTTTGCAAAAGCAGCTTCAGGGTTTTGTAGGAATGCTTGATGTGCAGAGTGTAAGGCTGCCTGTACTGCAAGTGGGGCAGCACTTGCAACGCGTTCAGCCAGTTCTAAAGCACGTGCGAGAGGGTCGTTATTGATCTCTGTGATGAGGTTCATGGTATAAGCATCTTGAGCATTGAAAAGATCACCTGTGAGAATGTATTTCATGGCTTTTGCCCAACCTGCTGCTTGTACAAAGCGTACTGTTGCACCACCAAAAGGCAGAATGCCACGTTGTACTTCTATTTGAGTAAATTGAGTGTTTTCATGCGCGACAACCATGTCGGAATTCAGCATCAATTCGATACCTGCGGTATAGCAATAACCTTGTACAGCTGTAATTAAAGGTTTGGTTCGTTGGCGACCGACTGTACCCCAAGGATTAACGGTTTCATCTGAAAAATTAAACACACCTTCTGCAAGTTTAGGTTGTAATTCGACTAAATCGAGCCCTGCGGTAAAATGCTCACCATGTGCAAAGATTACTGCACAGCGTAGTTCAGCATTATTTTCATACTCAGTTAACGCTAGTGCAAGGTCATGGATCATATGACTATCAAAAGCATTGCGCTTATCTGCGCGATCAAGTCCAATTAAATAGATGTGACTTTGAATTTCACGGCTGACTTTGCCTTGATTGGTAGTTGTAGTATTTGGCATTGTATGACTCATTTTTTTAATGTGTTTGATCTATTTTTAAGCGATGATAGCGTAATGGTCAAGTCAACAAATTGACTACTGAGGTTATATGAGTTCCAAAATAGAACTCACTTGCAATCATTCAGTTTTTTTTCATAATACAGACATTCAAAAATATGTAGTTAGTCTTATGTCCCCACTTGAAATCATCTCCGTTATTATTAGTGTTATTGGTGTGACATTAACAATTAAAAGAAACATGTGGTGTTGGCTGTTTAATTTTCTTGCCTATTGTTTATATGCATGGCTGTTTTATGAATTTAAGCTCTATGGTGAAACTATTTTACAATGCTTCTTTATGGTGATGAATTTTTACGGTTTTTATCATTGGATGAAAGGGAAGCAAGAGAGTCATGAAATTCGTATTGAACCGATTGCTCCGAAATTGGTCATTTTACAAATGAGTATGGCGGCTGTAGGAGGTTTGTTATTTGGACTTTCTTTACATTATTTTACCGATGCCGCATTACCAATGCTCGATTCACAACTTGCCGCTTTTAGTCTATTGGCAACCTATTGGACTAGTCGAAAACATATTGCAACGTGGGTACTGTGGGTCTTTGTTGATATTATTTATGTGGGTATGTTCTTGTTTAAAGATTTATATCTAACTGCTGCGCTTTATGCAGCACTTGTCGGTTTGGCAGCATTTGGTTGGTGGCAATGGACGCAGGTTAAAAATAAACAAACTCAGTGTAGTTTTACGGGAATATCCTAAAATGGAATAACCATTCCGACTAAAGTTAAGCGTTAAAATTTTGGTCAGATTGTGGTTTTTAAGAATTTGATTCATATTGGAGTCGTTTGAGATGTTACTCGATTTACAATTATATAAATTTGATGTATTGGTGAGAAAACTGATTTCTACACCCGAAGACTATATTCAATTTGAATCAGTTTCTGATTTTTATAAAGCACCTTGGCTCAATAATTTTCCTCAAGGAACAACGTGGACAGTTTCAGGTTTAGATGATGGAGCAGAGGAATTTTGTATTCTCATTACGTATAAAAATCATAATTTGATGATTGATGTTGCTGACAAAATTCAGATTTCTCGAAGTGTAGTTTCTGAAAAATTAACAAAAAATGAATGTAGTTCGTTATACGTCAGTCATAAATAATACGTGACATCTGCTACTTTTTTGATTTAAATGAATAAACAAGCTGCTGAGATAAATACTAATTTTTGTTTCAATGATTGAATGAAAATTTTCAGCAGTCATAAATTCATCTAAAAGAACAATGAAAGGATTCAAAATGGCACATAAATTTAGTATTCAAACCACCATTCAAGGCATCACCCTTGAAGACTTCAAACGGCTTTCGGCAAATACAGCATTGCATGAAGCCGTATGTCGTCGTATTCCTGGAGAAAAGCTGGATATTCTTGAATCGCAAATTACGGGTGATATTTATACTATGCGCCGTGCGTATAACTTAGATGTCAATATTCCAGATATTGCCAAAAAATTATTGAAAGATGCCTTCCGTTTAAAACGAACAGATGTAACGAATTTAGCTGCCATGACCTCCACAGTTGAATTAGGTGCAAACCTTCCTTTAGAGGCAAGGTGTGAGCGTTCGGTAACAGGTGATCAGCATCAGATAAAATTACAAATTGATTGGCAGGTAAAGGTAAAAGTACCGTTAATTGGAGGTTTGCTTGAAAAGCATGCCGAAGGTGAAATTCGTAAATTTACAGATTTAGAACTCGAAATTATTGAAGATGAATTAAAGAAAAATTTATAAAAATTAAAATAATACTATTCATCCGTCAACGTTATGGATGAATAGTAAATAATAGCAATAAAGTAAAATCAGTATCAACTTTCTTATTTTATGTATAAAAAATACTTAACCATCTGATTTAAAATATTTTATTATCTTTTCTTACTTTAATAGTAAAAATTCACAGATAGTCATAATTTGATGATAAATTATACTAAAGTAATATTTCTTGAAATTAAGATGCTATTGATGAATGTAAAAAAGGATATAGTGGAATAAAAAATCATTCTTATACATTTTAAATAATTATAAATATTGGCTATAAGCAGGCGGTCTATAATGAAAATACTAGAAAAAATCAAAGAATTTTTGAACGGTAGCGCACTGTTGAATTGGGATAGTTTGAGCAAAAGTAATTTTGTCATGATTCTTGGCGCATTGACCTATATCATTTGGATTATTTGGTATTTATTTGTTTTTAGTGTTCCCGAATTAAAATATTGGATGGATGAAAGCCTATTCACTTCTCATATAATTGTATCGGTTATTATCATTTTTTTATTTTTACTCTGGGCATTTATTGGCATAAAGTGGAAAGATAATATTTGGATTCAGACGTATTTTCCCTATTTTTGTATTATGTTTTTTGGTGTGACGCTAATTTATGGCGGATTTAATGTTGGTATTATTAGTCCAGCAACGATCGGAAGCTATATTAGTTTAATTTCGGTTGGTATTGTCTTATTTGAACGTAAAATTATTTATAGTACAGCCATTCCTGTGACTATTTTTTTACTGGGTAGTATTGTATTGAGTGCAATGGGAAAAATACCCTATGCACCTTTATTTAGCAATGAATTGAATAGTAGTACGCTCTCTGAAAATCCATTTTGGATTTATAGTATGTTGTACCTGTATGTGCCAATTTTTTTTATTTCTATTGTACTTTTTGAAATACTATTGACCCAGTGGCGTAATCGTGAAAAACAAATTCAAATTATGAGTCAGCTTGATCCTTTAACAGGTATTTTCAATCGTCGCTTCATTAGCCAAAGTTTAGGGAAAATTCATCAGAAAAATGGTGATTATTCCTTAGTTGTGCTTGATCTTGATTTCTTTAAAAATATTAATGATAGCTATGGGCATGATGTTGGAGATCGTGTACTCCGTGATGTTGCGCAGGTTCTTAGTTTGAGTTTGCGTGGTAATGATCTTGTTGGACGTTTTGGCGGTGAAGAATTTGTTTTACTACTTAGTGATAAACAACAGATCCATGCAATGGAAATCGCAGAAAGATGTCGTGAAAAAATTGAACAATTGAATGTGGAATATGCAGAAAATCAATCGATTAAAATCACTGCAAGTTTTGGTGTTGCAACATGGAAACCAGGTTTAACACGTGAAGTTGTTTTACGTCAGGCAGATCAGGCATTGTATTTAGCAAAAAAAAATGGGCGCAATCAGGTCAGAAGCTATTTAGAAATTACGGCTTAATACAATCATTAAATATTAATTTCTTACAAAATAAGGTGTTGCAGACAGTGTGATGCCGATTGCGAGTACTGCCCAAAGATTGTCTATAAAATATGGAAAAATCATTAAAATAATCCCACAGATAAAAGGCACATTTTTACGTTGCTTACGCCCATAGAGAAAATAGCCAAATCCGATAGAGCTAAACAGCACATTCAGTAGTAATGTTGTTGTATCCATAAAGTATGATAATTTTTTAAAATAGTGTTTAAGTTTAATCGAAAGTCCTGAAAAAGAACTTAAATTTAATACGTATAAAAGACAGATTTTTAAACATTCTGTTTTAAAATAGCCGTCAAAATAATCAAATTGAGTACGCCATGCAGACAATTTTACCTGTTGCCCAATGTGGTGAAGCTATTTTAACCTTAATTGCAGCACCAATTTCAGAAAGTGAATTTGGTAGTGCGTGGTTAAATACACTTGCTGATACCATGCAAGATACGATGCTTGAGCGTAATGGTGTTGGCATTGCTGCACCGCAAGTTTATATCTCTAAGCGTGTGATTATTGTGGCTTCTCGTCCGAATCCACGCTATCCCGATGCACCTGAAATGGATGCAGTTGTGATGGTGAACCCTGAAATTTTAGCTTTTTCTAGTGAAGTTGTATCGGGTGAGGAAGGGTGTTTAAGTGTACCTAATGAACGTGGACAAGTTCAGCGTGCAGAGAAGATCACTATTCGCTATCGCACATTAAATGGAAAGGCTGTTGAAACTGAGTTTTCAGGTTTTCCTGCCCGTATTGTGCAACATGAAGTGGATCACTTAAATGGCGTATTGTTTGTCGATAGAGTTTAAAAATATTATATTGTTGTAAAAATAGCCCGATTCAAACAAGTATTTGTATTATTTTCCCTGATCATTTTTGAAGATAGGTATAATGGGAATAATTGTAAAATATGATGAGAATCTGTATGAAACTTGAATTTCAACAAGGCAAAATTAAGCAATACAATGCCGATAAAGGCTTCGGTTTTATTGGTGGTATAGAAGAGGATATTTTTTTTCATATTTCTGATTTTCCACTTGCCGATGGCGAACCGAAACGTAATGAACGCGTGAAATTTGTTGTTATAGATAATGAAGGTAAGCCGAGAGCTGTGAAAATTGAGCGTGTTGAAGATAATTCAGCAAGAGCTAAAAAGACTAAAATTGTAGACAATAATAAATCAATTACTTCGTCTTTATTATCAAATTTTAGAAAGTAATTGTTTTTAAATCATTAGATTTCCTCCCTTTTTAAGCTGAGAAGTTTTTTTTGATTAAAGGGAGGAGTAGTCTTTTTAGATAATGAATAAAAATGAAACCTTATAATAAAAACTTAAAACAAGCCTCTCGAGATCTTAGAAACAACATGACTGATGCTGAAAAGCTTTTATGGTCAAGGCTTCGTAATAAGCAAATTTTAGGATTACAGTTCTATCGGCGGAAACCGCTTTTAAATTTCATTGTGGATTTTTACTGTCCTTCTACAAATTTGGTGGTTGAGTGCGATGGGAGTCAGCATTATACAAATGAAGGCTTAGAAGCTGATAGGATTCGTGATCACGCATTGGAACAGTTGGGTTTAAAAGTCCTAAGGTTTGATAATCGGCAGATTTTGGCTGAAATTGATGGGGTGGTGGAAGTCATTCATTTTTATTGTGTTAAAGAATCTCCCTCTTGCGAAACATAGTTTCTCATCTTTATAAAAGAGGGACTTTTCGCGAATTTTATAATGGTATTAGATTCGCGGTGTTCCTCCCTTTTTTAAAGGGAGGTTAGGAGGGATTAGAAAAATACAGTGAAATTATGGAAGTTGTTTTTTTTTAATGCTATAAATTAGTCATATACAACAAACATTGCTACTTAAAGTAAATTATGGATATATTTGATTTTATTAATAATTATAAAAACCATCCTGTACTCTTTATTGGTACAGGTTTTAGTTTGCGCTATCTTGAAAATTCATACTCTTGGGAAAGTCTTCTTAAAAAAATTGCATTTGAATTAAAAGGAAACGATGAGTTTTTTTATGATCTAAAAGGAAAAGTTCATGATAGGAAATCAGGTAACTATGATTTCATGCAATTAGCTTCTTTTTTGCAGGAGGAGTTTAATCATCAAGTTTCTGAAGATCGCAATGGGAAGTTCAAAGATATAAACGATGAGTATTATCGTAAAAGTAGTGAAGGGATTACTTCTGATAAGTTTAAAATTTATATTGCATCTTTATTAACGGATCTAGAGAAAAGAGATAAAAATATTGATGAGTTAGAAGTATTTAATTTGTTGTCAAAAAATATATCATCAATAATTACAACAAATTATGATAAATTGATTGAAGATGTTACAGGTTTTGAACCCTTGGTTGGCAATAACATATTATTAAGTAATCCTTATGGTTCAGTATATAAAATTCATGGAAGTGTTGATAATCCAGAAGAATTAGTTTTTACGACAGAAGATTATG
Source organism: Acinetobacter sp. 1207_04 (assembly GCF_052850415.1). NCBI lineage: Bacteria > Pseudomonadati > Pseudomonadota > Gammaproteobacteria > Moraxellales > Moraxellaceae > Acinetobacter > Acinetobacter sp. 1207_04. The sequence goes on from NZ_VXCQ01000003.1 coordinate 94,604, forward strand.
ATGATTTTGATCAGAGGTATGATTTAATTCGAGCACAATTAATTTCATTATTTGTTCATAATCCAATAGTATTTTTAGGTTATAGTGTTAATGATACGAATATTAAAAAAATTCTAAATACTATTTTTAAATATGTACAATTTAATTCTGAACAAGCAGATTTAATAAGAAATAATTTTTTACTTGTAGAATATCAAGAAGGATCTGAATCCTTAGAAATTTTAGACCATGATATTGATGTACATGGTTATCCGTTACGAATTAATAAACTTAAAACAGATAACTATATTGAACTTTATCGTGCATTAGAATCATTGAGCCTACCAGTATCAACTTATGAAATTAGGCGTGTATTAGATAATGTCAAAGATATCACTTCAGGTGGAACAATTAAAGTTAGTATCACTGAGGATATTGATCAATTAAAAAATTCAGAGAGGATTTTGGCTATTTCGCCGAAATCAAAATCTAGCATCGAGTATACATATACTGACTCATCACAATTAATAATTGATTATTACGATATTATTGAGGCTAGAAGTGAAAGTTTGATTAAGCTTATTGATGAGTTTCCTATTGCTAGAACGCATTGGTTTCCTATTTTTGGATTCACGCATATTGTGCCGAGTTTACAAAAATCAGAAACTTTAAAAGCCCAACAAGTAACGAAGTTGCATAATAATATTAAACCAAATATAGAACGATTCGATGTACATGGTTTAAATGATATTGACCCTATATTGGAAACCGATAAAATTCCTGAAAGTTATAAAATTGATTATATATTTTATAAGGTTTTTAATAATTTAATTTCTGCAGAAGAATTGAAGAATTATTTAATGAAAATAGATGGTGACTTAAATTCTAATTATAAAAAATTATTATGTCTTTATGATTTTAAAGAATATGAAAATCTATAATCCCTCCCAACCTCCCTTTAAAAAGGGAGGGGCTGTCACGTAATTTATTTAATCACATGACATCCCCCTCTTTTTCAAAGAGGGGCTAGGGAGATTTTAAAAACTCAAGAAACAGAATCATCCAAATTTGGCGCTAACCAACGCTTCGCTTCATCCAAAGTCCAATTCTTACGCTTTGCATAATCTTCAAGCTGATCGCCTGCGATTTTACCCACGTTAAAATATTCAGACTGTGGGTTTGCATAGTAGAAACCACTCACAGAAGAAGGTGGCCACATTGCAAAACTAGAAGTCAACTCAGTACCAATTTTTGCAGTTGAATCTAACCAACTAAACAAAGTCGCTTTTTCAGAATGTTCTGGGCAAGCAGGATAACCTGGTGCAGGACGAATCCCGACATATTTCTCTTTAATCAACTCTTCATTCGATAAGTTTTCAGTAGCTTGATAACCCCAGAACTCTTTACGGATACGCTCATGTAAATGCTCAGCAAATGCTTCAGCAAAACGGTCACCTAAAGATTGTGCAAGAATCGCAGAGTAGTCATCGCCCTTGGCTTTATACTCATGTGCCATTTCTTCTGCACCGAAAATCGATACAGTGAAACCACCCAAGAAATCTTCCGCTTGGTTTTTAGTCGCTACAAAATCAGCCAATGATAAGTTTGGTTTGCCAGTCACTTTGTCCGATTGCTGACGGATATGATGGAAGGTATGCGTCGTTGCACCTGATTCATCATAGACTTCAACAGAGTCAGCCGCAGAACGATTGGCAGGGTAAATGCTAAACACTGCACGAGCATCAAAGCGTTTATTTTCAATAATGTCTTTCAACATCTCTTGCGCTTGGTTATACAAATCAGTCGCAGCTTCACCGACCACTTCATCTGTTAGAATTGCAGGGAATTTACCCGCCAAACTCCAAGAAATAAAGAACGGAGTCCAATCAAAATACTCCACTAAAGTTTCAAGTGGGTAGTTGGTCAATGTATGCGAACCGATACTGTTAGGAATCGCAGGTTTATTGGCAGCAAAGTCAATTTTTAAACCATTTTCAATCGATTCAGCATAAGACAATTTTGCTGCTTTTGGCTGTTTATTGGCAATACGTTCACGCACTTTTTCATATTCAGCACGAGTTTCTTCAACTAACTTCGGCTTCATTTCTTTAGAAAGTAATGTTGTTGCAATACCAACCGCACGAGAAGCATCTGCTACATAAATTACAGCATCATTTGAATATTGTGGATCAATTTTCACAGCGGTATGTGCTTTAGAAGTGGTTGCACCGCCAATCATGAGGGGTATATGGAAACCTTTACGTTGCATTTCTTTGGCAACAAAGACCATTTCATCGAGTGATGGTGTGATTAAACCTGACAAACCGATGATGTCACATTTTTCATCAATCGCCGTTTGTAAAATTTTCTCAGCAGGCACCATTACACCAAGGTCAACGATGTCATAACCGTTACAGCCAAGTACAACACCCACGATATTTTTACCAATATCATGCACATCGCCTTTCACTGTCGCCATCAAGATACGCCCTTTAGATTGCGCACCTGATTTTTCAGCTTCAATGTACGGGTTCAACCAAGCCACCGCTTGCTTCATCACACGTGCAGATTTCACCACTTGTGGTAGGAACATTTTACCTGAACCAAACAAGTCACCGACCACATTCATGCCGTCCATGAGTGGGCCTTCAATCACATCAAGCGGACGAACTGATTTTAAACGTGCTTCTTCAGTATCTTCATCAATATAGGTGGTGATACCTTTGACTAGCGCATGCTCAAGACGTTTTTCGACAGGAAGTTCACGCCATTCCAAGTTTTCGACTTGTTTTTGTGCGACACCTTGACCACGATATTTTTCTGCAACTTCAAGCAATTTTTCGGTGGCATCATGTTGGCTTTCACCTTGATTCTGATTCAGAATCACATCTTCAACGGCAGCTTTGAGTTCAGGATCAATATCATCATAAATCGCCATTTGACCTGCGTTGACAATACCCATCGTCATGCCTTGTTGAATGGCATGGTAAAGGAACACAGAGTGAATCGCTTCACGTACAGGCTCATTACCACGGAATGAGAACGATACGTTAGACACACCGCCTGAAATCATTGCATGTGGAAGATTTTGTTTAATCCAGCCTGTTGCTTCAATAAAATCAACAGCATAGTTGTTATGTTCTTCAATCCCTGTTGCTACTGCAAATACGTTTGGATCGAAAATAATATCTTCAGCAGGAAAACCAACTTCATTGACCAATACATCATAAGAACGCTTACAAATTTCACGTTTACGTGCAGCAGTATCCGCCTGACCAGTTTCATCAAATGCCATGACAATAATTGCAGCACCGTACTGACGGCACAAACGTGCTTTTGCAACAAACTCGTCATAACCTTCTTTTAAGGAAATCGAGTTTACAACTGCTTTACCTTGTACGCATTTCAAGCCTGCTTCAATGATTTCCCATTTAGATGAGTCAATCATGATTGGCACTTTGGAAATTTCAGGTTCAGATGCGATCAAATTCAGAAAATGCACCATCGCACCTTGCGAATCGAGCATGCCTTCATCCATGTTGATGTCGATGATTTGCGCACCTGCAACCACTTGTTGCAAGGCAACATCGAGTGCTTCGGCAAAATTTTCTTCACGAATCAAACGGAGGAATTTTTTAGAACCTGTCACGTTAGTACGTTCACCGACATTCACAAACAAAGAATCGTCAGTAATGTTAAACGGCTCTAAACCACTTAAACGACAAGCAGGCTTGGTTTCAGGCACTTGGCGTGGCTTGATGTCTTTTACGGCATTGTAAATGGCACGAATATGGTCAGGGGTTGTACCACAACAACCGCCTGTAATGTTGATCAGACCGCTTTCAGCAAATTCTTTTAAGAATGCAGCTGTTTCTTCAGGAGTTTCATCATAACCACCAAAAGCGTTTGGTAAACCTGCATTTGGATGTGCTGAAACAAAAGTATCGGCAACGTCAGAAATCGTTTTGACATGCGGACGCATTGCATCTGCACCTAAGGCACAGTTAAAACCAATCGACAATAAATCGCCATGACGTACTGAGTTCCAGAACGCTTCCGCAGTTTGACCTGTCAGTGTACGACCTGATGCATCGGTAATCGTACCCGAAATCATCAAAGGCAATTCACGACCTAATTGATTAAAAACTTCTTTAACGGCAAAAATTGCCGCTTTACAGTTCAGTGTATCGAATACTGTTTCAATGAGTAGAATGTCCACACCACCTTCAATGAGGGCGTGTGCAGCCTCAATATAGTTTTCTTTTAATTCATCAAAGGTAATGTTACGGAACGCAGGATCATTCACATTCGGTGAAATTGAACAAGTACGTGACGTAGGACCGAGTACACCTGCAACAAAACGTGGTTTGTCAGGTGTTGAATATTTTTCACAAGCTGCTTTAGCAATACGTGCAGCTTCAAAGTTAATCTCATGGACAAATTCTTCCATGTGATAGTCAGACATTGAAACTTTTGTACCATTGAATGAGTTGGTTTCAATGATGTCTGCACCTGCATCGAGGTAAGCTTCATGAATGCCTTGAATAATTTGCGGTTGAGTCAGTACTAAAAGGTCATTGTTACCTTTCAAGTCAGATGCCCAATCGGCAAAACGCTCACCACGGTAATCGGCTTCCTCCAATTTATGGCGTTGAATCATGGTTCCCATTGCACCATCAATGATTAGGATACGTTGGGTCAGAAGCTCTTTTAAGGTGGTCAATGTTGACATTCAAAACTCTCAGCAGGTTTTTTAAACGTGCAATATATTAGCAGATAGTCTATATGATTACTGCAAAAGCGAATCTCAAGGCTAATTTATTGATGGAAATCTGTGATTTGATACATGAGCTTTGTTGATATACACAAAAAAATCAATTTTTGATTAAAATCAATACATAAAGCAGGTTTAAAGATAAAAAATAATGGATATGTAAATATTTTAGTTTGTCTAAGATCGTGAGTGTTTTTTCATCAATTTGTCATAAATTTCTTGGATGATGTGATGGTGAAATAACGAAAAAGACATTTTTCTTTAAATATTACAAATTTTATTTCAGGATTAGAAATGCTTAAACATCGGATTTTTTAATGTTTTATATTGACTAAGTTTATGTTTTTTATTTTTATTTTTATTTTTAGGTGAGTGGGTGTGTTAAGTGAAGCGCTTATATTTTTGAAATATGAGCGTTATATAAGTCATGTTTGTCATATAATTGTCATAATTAAATTGAACAATAAGGGGATTTTATTATCCTCTTTTACGTCTGCATGAATTCAAATTTACCTCCCGTTTCTGATTCGGCACAAACGTCAACAGCACAAAAGTCGACGAATGTTCATGTGCCAACACCAAAATTTTTTATGCCGGTGTTTTTGACGATTATTATTGCGACGCTTATTTATATTGCAATTCAGGTCAATACTGACCTGAGTCATGTACCTGCGCTGAGCATGTACTCTGTTATTTTATTGGCAACAGCACTTTTCATTGCACTCGGTTTTGAGTTTGTAAATGGTTTCCATGATACAGCCAACGCTGTAGCAACGGTGATTTATACTAACGCCTTACCTGCACCTGTTGCAGTGATGTGGGCAGGTTTCTGTAACTTCTTGGGAGTTATGGTTGCAAGTGGTGCTGTCGCTTACGGGATTATTGCTTTACTACCTGTTGAATTGATTATGAATGTCGGTTCAGGTGCAGGTTTTGCGATGGTTTTTGCCATGCTCATAGCAGCGATTCTGTGGAACTTAGGGACTTGGTTCTTAGGGATTCCGGCATCAAGCTCACATACTTTAATCGGTTCGATTTTAGGTGTAGGCATCATGAACTGGATTTTACATTCGGGGAGTGGCGCTTCAGGCGTTGATATGGATCAAGTTGCAAAAGTGGGTAAAGCATTGCTGTTTTCTCCTCTTATTGGTTTTGCCTTTGCAGCAGTTGTTTTCTTATTGGTTAAGAAAATATTTAAGAAACAAGTTGAATTGTTCCAACCACCTGAAGGTAATAAGCCACCACCACCATTGATCCGCGCCATTCTTATCTTTACCTGTACGGGGGTAAGTTTTGCACATGGCTCAAATGATGGTCAAAAAGGTATGGGCTTAATCATGTTGATTTTGATTGGTTGTGTACCTTTGGCATATTCTTTAAATAAAAGTTTAGACCAAACACATTTACAATCATTTTCACAATTATCAAGTCAGACCGCGTCAGCAATCTATGTACAACATGATGATATTTCGGATGCGCAAGCACGTGATACGATTACTAAATACGTTCAAACTAAAGAATTAACACCGCAAGTTATACCTGCATTGGCAAGTTTAACGGATCACTTGGGTGAACGTGTCAGCAAGTTTGGTAGTTTGAACAATTTACCTGAAGCGGAAGTTTCTGCTTTACGTAATGATATGTACTTGAGCTCGACTGCATTTAAACGTTTGGAGAAAGCTGAGCAATTGCCAAAAATGGATGCAACACAAACCAAAGTGGTGAAAGACTATCGTAAAAATTTAGATTCATTTTTACAATACATTCCAACTTGGGTAAAAGTTGCAGTGGCATTGGCATTGGGTCTAGGCACAATGGTTGGTTGGAAGCGTATTGTGGTGACTGTGGGTGAGCGTATTGGTAAACATCACATGACTTATGGTCAGGGCATGTCTGCTGAATTGGTTGCAATGACGACAATTGCAGCAGCAGATGGTTTTGGCTTACCAGTATCAACCACACACGTTTTAAACTCGGCTGTTGCAGGTACCATGGTTGCCAATAAATCTGGTTTAAACTTTGCGACAGTGAAAACTATTCTTTCAGCTTGGATTTTCACATTACCTGCAACAATCTGTTTATCAGGTGGATTGTTTTGGTTATTCTTACAATTTGTCTAATCTGAAATAATTAAATAAGAAATTTAAAAATGCTGCCAAAAGGCAGCATTTTTTTTAGCAAATAGAACATGCTCAAACTTATGATTTTTTCACTTTAGACCATACTTTATCTAATGGTAGCTTATTGGCAGCAAAACCATAAATAGCAGCAAAGGGCAGTGCAGTACGTGCAAGATAAGCCACACGCCATAAGCCCCCATGATTTGCACCGTCCATCATCAGTTGAAGTGGATGTTCAAGATCATTTTCAGGATGTGATAATGCTTTAGGATTACGTAAGTCGTGAATCCATAACGCAGCCATAATGGCATTGGTCGTTTCAGGATCAAAAGCTTCAACATCAAATAAACGTGCGCCATTAAATGCTGCTTTCAGCAGTGGATTTTTGGTCACTGAATAAGTCGTTGTCGATGGTGCAATATTGATACATACCTTTTGACCTTGATGACGAGCTAAAGTTGCACGCCATTGTTGTAGTCGTTTTGCTAAGGCGTAGTTTGGACCTTGTTCTACGACCATACAGTCTGCGACACCATAGGCTTGTCCATTATCGGAAGAAATCAACGTTTTTTGATGATTTTGGAAAAAATGTTTGAGTGAGATGGTTGAAATGCCTTTACTAAAGAGTTTTTCAAAACTTGAACGTCGCTTAAATTTCTCACCCGAAGCTTCAATCACTTCTTTAGGCACAGCATAAATGTCTGTTGGTGTACACATATACATGAGTGATGAGTCAGGCTTTTGCTGACTGACATAGCTCATAATACTGTCCATTGCCATAGAAACACGAACGTGTTTTTCACCATCTAGGTATGCAATTGCAGCAAGGTTTAGTTTATGTGGATTCTGCGCTAACCAATGTCCAATTTCAGGAATTTGGGTCAGTAAATTTACCCCTAACTTTTGTGTCAGTTCATTTTGTGATGTATTTACTGAAATATCTTCTAAGCTTGGCGCATGAAGTGTGGCATTGCCATTTTCAATAATCTTGAGGATTTTTGTCCATACTCGTTCATTAGGTAAATCTACGGCAATAATATTGGCTTTCCATTTTGCAAGCCAACTCAGAGGTCCTGCTTCCGATGCAGCACCAAACAGAACCATGGTTTTTTCAGATAAGTCGAACCATTCAGGATGAGCAATCACTTTACGTAAAGCATCGGCATGACTTTCTTCAACAATACCTGCATCTTGCCAAAATGTAATTTGATCAAGTAAAGCCTGACCTTGTAGTTTTTGTCCACGATAGGGTACATACCATTCGGGTTTTGCAGTACTTTTACCTTGAATTGTCACGGTATACAGTTTTTGAATGTCAGCGACATCCATAACATCTTTCAATAAATACTTTTTCCCATCACGATAAAAATCAAAACTATGCTGTGCTTTGTGTAAGCCTTGGGTAGCAATGTGAATGGGATTTTGAGTTGAGCGAATACCATGTTCAACCAGTGCTTTAAAATAATGGGGGTAATTTTTTCGCCAATTTTTATCTTCTAATACGGCTTGAGCATTGGCATGATCGACCAAAGACAGTGCTTCGGAAAGAATGGATTGACCTGTTTTGGAACTGCTCGATTTGCCTGTATGTGGGTCAAGTGGAAAGTGTAATCCATCTAATATTTTGGACATGCGAAAAACCCCAGTTTTTTTTAAATTAATATACAGATGTATACATTATCTATGCCAAGTTTACTTTTTGGGTGGCATTAACTACCAAAATTGATAGAAAAAGTAAGGGAGAAATAAATGGCTTTCACATCTAAAAGGTTCTATTGAGTGTAATTTGATTGAAAGATTTTTTAAAACTTGTGTGAAAAATAAATAAAAACATCAATTCCGACAAATTTAGTTGATTTTTTTTTAATTGCCCCCAACTTCAGTTAAAATAGCAACTTCAGCTTGAGGAAAAAGTTATGTCGACTGAAAACAGCAACACTGCAGTTGCAGAAGAAATTCCAAATTTATTGATTACACCAACTGCACAAGAATATCTGAAAGATTTGCTTGAAAAGCAAAATACACCGGGTATCGCAGTTCGTATTTTTGTTGAACATGCAGGAACTCCACGTGCTGAATGTTGCATGGCGTATAGTGCTCCTGATGAAGTTGTCCCTACAGACTATAAACAAGAATATGCAGAGTTTGGTGCTTATATCGATAGCCCATCTATTCCATATTTATTAGATGCGGTTATTGATTACAACAAAGACCGTTTTGGTGGGCAGTTGACATTCCGTGCACCAAATTCAAAAGTCCCACGTGTCGGTCCTGATGCATCAATGGAAGAGCGTATTACTTATGTATTACAGTCTGAAATTAACCCAGGCTTAGAAGGTCATGGTGGTAACTGTGCATTGGTTGAAGTACAAGATGATGCAGAGCATGGTTTAACAGCGGTATTAAAATTTGGTGGTGGTTGCCAAGGGTGTTCATCTATTGACTTAACCTTGAAACAAGGTGTTGAGACAACGTTGAAACAGCATATTCCAGAATTGATGAGAGTTGTCGACCAGACAGATCATACTCAAACTGATGGTGCGTATTTCAAATAAATTGATTTAAAATTCAGTTTTAAAACCTCCAATTATGGAGGTTTTTTTATGCTTAACAGTTTTGTAAGGATGAGTTTTCTCATATTTTTGATATAGAAAAATATGTTTATTTATGAGAATAAAATTTAATTATTACAGTAATTTATATAATAAATAAAATTAAATTTATGAATGCAAATAGTAGTAATTATCATTAAATATTGCATTTGGTGGTGTCTTTGTTACACTATGTCACGAAATCTTCCATATTTATTCATAACTTAGATTCTTTGGGGTATCTTGCATGACAAAACGTGTTATCCAATCCGTGTTATCAATTTCAGTTGTAGCACTGATGATAGGTGCTGCTCATGCGGTAGAATCAAAAGAAAATTCAAGTGAAAATGTGTCATCAGAACCCAAAAGTAAACTTGAAACGATTGTCATTACAGCATCAGGATACGAGCAAGATATCTCGAAAGCACCCGCATCTATGACAGTGATTAGTCGCGAAGAATTAGACAAACGAGAGTACTCAGACATTACAGATGTACTTCGAAATACACCAGGAGTTGTTGTTTCAGGCTCAGGTTCGGCTCAAAGTATTAGTATTCGAGGGATGAGCTCGAATTACACATTATTCTTGATTGATGGCAAGCGACAGTATTCAAAAGATGTGAATCCAAATGGCGACGATAATGGATTCGAAAAAAATATTTTACCGCCAATGGCCGCTATTGAACGTATTGAGATTATCCGTGGTCCTGCATCAACGCTATATGGCAGTGAGGCTATGGGTGGTGTAATTAACATCATTACGAAAAAGGTATCAGATGAATGGTCGGGTACGGCCGAGCTTGGTACAGTTATTCAGGATAAGGGTGATGCAGGTGATCTAAAAAATGCATCTGTATATATTGCAGGACCATTAATTCCAAATAAACTTGGTCTACAACTTGGTGTAAGCAAACAAGAACGTGAAGAAGATAGTTTTGTTGGTGGCTTTAGAGGAAATGAGAGAGAAAGTTTAAATTCACGCTTAACTTATATGCTCAATGATCAGCATGATTTACAGTTTGATGCGAATTTTACTACGCAAGATGCAAAATCAACAGTGGGTAAAACGGTAGAAGCAGTTGCAAATGCCACAGATTCAAATTCACGTAACTATCGTAGTGTTTATGCATTAACGCATAATGGTCGTTATAGTGATCAATTGGATAGCGCAACGTATTTGCAATATGAAAACTCTAAAAATCCAGACCGTGCCAATACAACCCTTGATACGAAAGGGATTGAGCTTGAAACATGGACATTTAATAATCAATGGAATTGGTTGCTAAATAAACACAAACTGTCATTTGGTGCTTATTATAAAGATGAAGTGTTGAATGATAAAGCAACAAACCGTAACCCGAATATTCCAGAATTTAGTGAATTATCTCGTTGGTCGGTCGCAGGCTTTCTTGAAGATACTTGGAGTGTAACCGATCAGTTTAATTTAACTGGTGGTTTGCGCTATGACCATGATGAGAATTATGGTGGTAATTTATCGCCGCGTTTATACGGTGTTTATAGCTTTACAGATCAATTCAGTATGAAAGGTGGTGTATCTACAGGATATAAACAACCCGATATTCGAGCAGCAACAGAAGGTTTTTATAGTGTGACAGGTGGAGGAGGTTCTCCAACATCTACAGGTCGAGGTATTATCCGTGCCAATCCTGATTTAGATCCTGAAACTAGCGTTTCTTCAGAGCTTGGGTTTAATTGGAAAAATGATTATGTAAATGCTTCTTTAACAGGCTATATCACTCAGTTTAAAGATAAAATAACTGAAGTACGGACTTGTGAAACAGACACAGATGGGACGAACACGAACCGTAATAATGTCGCTGCTTGGAAATGTGCTGAAGGTGCAACGCCATTTTATTTCATCAGTGATCGTATTAACGTAGATGATGCTGAACTACAAGGTATTGAAGCTACGGTTGAAACTGATTTAAACGAATATACAACATTATCGGCAAATTATACGTATACAAATACGGAAATTAAATCAGGTGAATTTAAGGGGCAACCTTTAAATGAAATGCCTAAGCATATGTTTAATATTACAGTAGATTATAATATTTCAGATGCATTAAACGTTTGGAGTCGCTTACATTATCGTAGTGAAACATCTTCTTATTTAAGTCGTACTTCAATGTCTGAACCGAATCCAGGATATGAATTCCTTGATATTGGCTTTAATTATCAGTTTACACCACATTTGAAAGGGAAGTTCGGTGTATATAATCTGTTAGATGAAACCGCTGAAAACTCAGATGGTGATCGTTTATTGGATGGACGACGTTATGGTGTAAGTTTTATGGCTAAATTTTAATAGATTTCTTAGTATATCAGATTTAGAAAAAGGCGCTTTAAGCGCCTTTTTCTATTCCTAAAATTTTAAGCGTTTCATTTGAATAATAAAACTTTTCCAAATGCACACGAGCACGTTGTCTTAAGTGCTGAGAAGAAATAAGTTTTTGAATAATGGGGTTTAATAATTGGCAGAGTTCATTTTGAATGAGCGTTTCATCAATGTTAAGATCACGTAATAATAAGTCAAAACTATGTTCTTGATTACGCACATACCAAGCATATACGCCATCGTGCACTTGCTGTTTAAGATAGTCAGTTTGGCGAAGGTGATCCCAAATTTCATGACCCAAAGTAACCGTTTTCGGTAGGTCATTAACTTCAATATAGCTACGAATCACTGAGACGGGCACTTTTTTAATTTTGTGCCAAAGGTTCGCTTGTAAGTGATAAAGCTTTTCATCGTCAAACTGATGATTTAAAACTTGCTCACTCAGTTGGCTAATTTTAATGATATTTTTTTGCAAATAATGCTTAACCGTATCATCCAAGTTGGTATCTGTGACCGACTCCAGAACCGATTTCCCCATTTTCATAAAACGACCAACACCAGGCACTTTTTTATTCATGACTGAATTATCAATATAATCTTGAATCGAATGATGAATCAGTTGCGTTAACATGCTTGAAAACGAAGGATTATTTACAACTCGTTTAATGAGCGCTTTACGATGCCCACTTTTACTTGCGACATAGAGTGCAAGTTTATCAATGGTGGCAACTGGAATAATATCTTCAATAGTTGCCGTGTCATTTATAGGATGAATCAATGCAAAACGAATATGTTCCGCGATCTGTTCAATTAGAAAATCACTTGCAGGGGTATCGAGTATTTGCTTTTGAATGAGTTGATGAATTTGTTCAAAACTCCACACATCTTGTAAAGTTTGTTTTCTAAACCACTGATGAAACTGTAAAAATTCATTTTCAATCTGATCTGCTTGAGCAAACTCATGATCTAGAAAATTCAGTTGTGCTTCAATGAGTTGTTCAGTCAGTGGGTGAGACATATTTCATCCTTGTTGCAAATATCACTTATATACTTTGTGTTCAGACAACGGATTTTTTTGCGTCTGAATTTTGTCTAAAAAAAGACGGTACGCATCAGCGACTTCTTCAGGTGATTCAAGTAGTGGCATATGACCAACATTATTAAGAATGACAGGCGTTTCAGGTCTTTTCAATAAGCTTTTCAGATTTTGTACGACTTCAACATTAATGATTTGATCTTGCTTACCCCATAAAATTTGCGTCGGTGCTTCAATATTTTTGAGCATTAACGTAAAAGATGCAGGTGTATAGAGCTTATTTAGATCGGTAATCTGATTCACAATTTTTGACGTTTCTTGTGAATGTGCAATGAGTATTTTTTCTTGTTCTTGCCTAATAATTCTAGGTGTAAAGGGTGGTTTGTACATCACTTTTTTCAGTACAAAGTCTAAATCTCCTGGTTGGCTCACAATTAATTGTTTCAAATAAACAGGATTTTTTAAATAATTGGTATTGTTATTTTGGAAAATTCCACCTGTACTCATTAAAAATAAACTTTTGGTATCAAATGGATATTGCGATGCATAAAACATAGCAACGGTTCCACCCAACGAGTGACCTGCAATATTTAAGTTATTTTGAATATGTGCGGCTTCAATAAATCGGCGCAATTGCTCTGTGACATTGGGTACCGAAATATCAAAATTAGCAGGGACTTGAGTATTACCTACCAATGGTAAATCGGGAATGATGACATGATAATAAGGCGTTAAACGGTATGCGACATCGTTCCATGTATCACGGCTACTGGCTAAACCATGAATGAGTAAAATGGTTGGTTTGCTGCTGTTACCACCTTCGCTATATGACCAAGTAACATCGCCCACTTTTAATATTTTGCTTTTTAACCCTGCCCAAACACGTTCTTCTTGTAAGATTTTTTGATAGTCCACATATTCAGTTGTTGCTGCATGAGTAGGGAGAACACCCAATGCAAGCGTAGCGACTGAAAGACTCAGTATAGCTGTGGTTATCGATTGAAAAATCTTTTGATTTAAACGGCGTTTTTTATGCAAAACCAAGGGCATTGATCATCTTCCTTGAAAAGGGTTTGCCATTATATAAAAGTGGAAAAGATTATTGATTATTTATTTCACCTTTACATTCGCCTCTTTAGCTTAAATGTTTATTTTTTTATCATTTCAAAGTGTGAAAATGAGCATGTAAAATTCAAAAAAATGATAAATCTTATGAATATTTCGATAGATAAAAGTACTTGATGAAGCTTTACAGAGTTATATGTGTAGTTGAGTCGGCAATTTTAAAAATTGTAACAGAGTTTATTTTTAGTCAGTGACATTGCAAAAATACAGGCATAAAATACTGTAATTCTCCAAAACTGATGGAAAAAAAATGCTGACAGCAGATGAAGCACTAGATCGTTTAAAAAAAGGTAATGCACGTTTTGCATCGGATGAAGTGAATCCCGCTAAATTTTTAACCCATCAACAACGTACAGAAATGGTGAAAGATCAACATCCATTTGCAATTATTTTGGGCTGTTCAGATTCTCGTGTACCTGCTGAAATGGTTTTTGATCAGGGCTTTGGTGATTTGTTCGTGATTCGTGTGGCAGGCAACATTGTTGCACCATCACAAGTGGGTAGCGTGGAATTTGCTGCGGACAGTTTTGGTTGTCCATTGGTTGTAGTACTAGGTCATAGTCACTGTGGTGCGATTCATTCGACTATTGAAGCATTGATGAATCCGGACTCTCCACCTTCTGCAAATTTAATGTCGATTGTGAACCGTGTACGTCCATCGGTTGAGATTTTGATGCAAACTGAACTGAAAGATGATTTAGAAAAGTTATCTCATCATGCTGTGCGTTCAAATGTTTTTGCTTCAGTAAACCAATTACGTCATGGCTCTGCTGTACTTGAAAGTCTTATTGCAAAGGGCAAACTTAAAGTCGTTGGTGCAGAATATTCACTTGAAACAGGTGAAGTTGAATTTTACGACTTTTAATCTGTTGATCATTTATTTAAATTGATTAAAGGCGCTTATAAAGCGCCTTTAATGTATGGATAGGCATTATCCAGTAATATTTTTTGTGCTGTGACATTGGGATGAATCTGATCTTTTTGCATTAATGATTTTTGTCCTGCAATGCCTTGCATAAAAAAGGGCATCAATTTGACCTTATATTGCTGACTGATGACTTTATAATTATTCTCAAAAGCTGTGCTATAGGCAGTACCATAATTCGGTGGAATTTTCATTCCTAATACAATCACTTGAGCTTTACTGCGTTGACTTTGTTGTACCAATTGAGCAAGATTTTTTTGAATCATTTGCGGAGGTTGTCCACGTAAACCATCATTTCCACCGAGTTCAATCACCACAATATCGGGTTTATGTACCTGTAAAAGTTTTGGTAAACGTGCTAAAGCACCACTCGTGGTTTCTCCACTGACGCTCGCATTGACCACGTTATGTTGTTTTGGAAATTGTTGATTTAAACGTGATTGCAATAGATTTACCCAACCTTGTTGTGGGTTAATGCCATAACCTGCACTCAGACTGTCACCGACAATCATGATAGTTTTTGCAAAACTACTCGCAGGAACAAGGCAGATCATGCTAAAAAATAGACAGCTCGTGATTTTTTTTATTTTGCCTACATTTAATACTTGATGATTTTGTATATAAGGTTTGTTTTTTATGTCCACTTTTCAGCCCAAAGCTCAGTCTAATCACACAGACTCCATCATGCCACAACCGATAATTTCTGCACAACATCTCACACAATCGATACCATTACAGCAAAAAACATTAACGATTTTTGAAAATTTAAATGTTGATATCTTTGCAGGCGAGTTGGTGGCAATTACAGGGCGTTCAGGCTCAGGGAAATCAACTTTGCTCGGCATTTTGGCAACACTTGATCAAGCGAGTTCAGGGGAACTATGGGTCAATGGTGAAGCAGTCCATACCTTAAATGAAGAACAGCGAGCTTTGGTGCGTTTACGTCATATTGGTTTTATTTTTCAGTCTTTTCAACTCTTACCGCATCTTTCAGCGCTTGAAAATGTCATGTTACCACTTCGCTTACAGCCACAATTTCATTATGCGGAAGCAGAGCAGAAAGCCTTGCAGTTGCTTAAACGGGTTGGCTTAGAGCGTCAAAGCAGTCAAACACCAAAAGTATTGTCGGGTGGTGAACAACAACGTGTTGCGATTGCACGAGCATTGATTACTGAACCTAAAATTATTTTTGCAGATGAACCAACGGGCAATTTGGATAGTCATACTGCAAGTGAAATTGAACAGTTATTATTTGATTTAAACCGAGAAACAGGCACAACTTTAGTGATTGTGACGCACGATGCTGACTTGGCTGCACAATGTCAACGTCACTTAGAGCTTAAAGATGGACAATTGATTGAGCAGAAAGTGGAACAATTGAATCATCGTCAGATTTTGTCATAGGAGGCTCGAAAATGTTTGCACTTTTTAAGTCTTTATTACGACAAAGTTTCGCTACGACAGGTGTTTATTTGCTTATTATTGCACTGACGCTTGCCATTAGTGCAACGACTGCGCTGAAGTTTAGCAATGAGCAAGTGCAAAATGCAGTGGCATTGCAAGCTGCTAAAATGCAGGCGGCAGACTTGGTTCTTAGTGATAATATTCCGATTGATGCCAAGTGGCAAAAACAAGCTGAATCTTTACAATTACAACAGACGAAAGTCACGTTATTTGGCTCAATGGCATCAACGAACGATCAGTTTGTCATGGTCAATGTTAAAGCCATAGCACCTCAGTTTCCTTTACGTGGCGAATTACGTATAGCACCTGAACAAGCACATATACGACAAGGCGAAGTTTGGCTGAGTCAACGTGCTCAAGATTTATTACATGTGAATGTTGGTAGCCAGATCAAAATTGCCGATGGCGATTTTAAAGTGGGTGGTATTATTACGCATGATTCCAATCAGGAAATGGGCTTTTCAGCATTTTCACCGACTGTGATTATTCATCAAGATGATGTTGCTAAAACCAATGCTATTCAGGTGGGAAGCCGTATTGATTATCGACTTTTACTTGCAGGTTCAGCAGAAAATACCCAGCGCTTTGTTGATGTTTTTCAGGCTTTTGTTAAAGCTGAAAAGTTGAAACTCAGCCATGCATCACAGCAAATGCAAGATACAACACAAGTAGCGAGTTCAGATGGTGCAGAAGTTAATCCAAACGATGCGATGACCTTAAATAGTCTGCGTTTACGCACAGCTAGTGATGCCAATACACGTCTGATTCAACCCATTGAAAACTTAGATACCTTTTTACAGCTTGCCAATATTTTAACGATTTTGCTTTGCGGTATCGCGATTGCATTGACCAGCCAACGTTATGTACAGCAGAACCAAGATCATATTGCATTAATGCGTTGTATGGGGGCAGGGCGAGGACAAATTTTTAGAACTTTTCTATTGTTATTATCATTGATTGTCCTGATTGCAATAGTCTTTGGTAGTGCGATTGGTTTGGGTATGGGCTATGCTTTGTTGCAGTTAATTCTTCAACTGATTCCAAATTTAGAACTACAATTTTCAGTATTACAGATGCTTGTTGGTCCATTACCGATTGCGATTTTTACCAGTGCAGTGGTACTTTTGGGTTTTATTTTACCAGGACTTTTACAACTGCTGAATACACCACCTGTTCGTGTAATTCGTCAGCAAGAAAAATCTGTAGGATCGATTGTACTGACTTTGAGTGCAGGGCTTTTCAGTTTGGTTGTTTTTAGTATTTTATTGACTGAAAATCTAAAGCTGAGTCTGATTGTTGTATCGAGTATTTTTGCTTTATGCGGTGTGTTGTATGGCATAATTTGGCTGTTACTCAAATGGTTAAAAGCCTTAAAAAATCGTTATTCAGCTTATGTTCGAACACCATCACAGACAGCATTACAAATTACAGCTTTGGCACTTGGACTCAGTTTAATTAGTGTGCTTGCTGTTTTACGCACAGATTTATTGGAGCGTTGGCAACAACAATTGCCAGAAGGTACACCAAATCAGTTTGTTTATGGATTGCCACCTTTTGAGGTTGAGCAATTTAGACAACAATTACAAGAAAAGGGTTGGAGAAGTACACCGTTATATCCCAATGTCCGTGGACGCTTGATTGCTAAAAATGATCAAGCCTTTTCGGTACAGCAAGTGGCACAAATTAATGCCTTACGCCGTGAATTAAACCTGACGCAGTCCAATGAATATCCGCAAGATAATCAGATTATTCAAGGAAATGCAGCACTGCAAAAAAGTGGTGAAGTGTCAGTTGAAAGTAAACTGGCTGAAGAATTGGGTATTAAAGTTGGCGATACACTGACATTTACTTTGCCTGAAGGTGAATTACATGCAAAAGTGGTAAATCTCAGAACGGTAGAGTGGCGTAGTTTTAGCCCGAACTTCTTTTTCATTTTTGCACCGCAAAGTTTGGATGAAAACTCAGGCAGTTATTTAGGTAGTTTCTATACGCCACCTGCTGAAAAGTCGCAGCTCATTGGCATAGTACAACAGTTCAGCAATACCGTCTTTATTGATGTTTCTGCTATTTTGGATGAGGTGAAACGTCTTGTAAATGTGTTGATGCAGATCATTAGTGTACTGGCATTATTGGTCAGTATTTCAGGCTTTTTGGTCTTGGTTGCTTGTATTAATTTACTCATGGATGAGCGCAAAAGAGAAGTGGCTCTCATGCGGTCATTCGGTAGCTCTAAAGCACAACTGAAACGCATGATGACGATTGAAATTGGTCTGATTGGTTTTATTGCAGGAATTGTATCTTGCTTCTTTGCCGAAGTGATTAGTGCGATTGCATGTTGGCGTATGAATATGGAAATGCAATTACATCTTGAAATCTGGTTAATCCTCCCTCTTGTGATGACAGTGTTATGTGCTGTGATTGGACGTTATCGTTTGAGTTATTTGTCAGATATTCCGCCCTTACAAAGTTTAAGAGAATTGAATTCTTAATTGATTATTTCTAGTTTGAATGTTGCAATAAAATGGGTGATTCATGGTGATGATACCCATTTTATTTTGGAAAATAAGTTCAGCTTTAGTTTATCAACAAAGTTTTCATTTGACTGGCCGCATCTTGCCAAAGTGCTAAAAGCCCTTGAATTTGTTGTTGATTGTATTGATAAAATACAAAACACAGCGCAATGCCAAGACCTAATACAATCATCGGCATGATTTTTCCTGCATACATTTTTTGTGTAAAGTGCCAACCGAGCGCAAGAATAACGCCCATAATAATGCCGCCAATATGTGCCATATTATTGATGCCTGAAGCAAAGAAACCAAAGCCGACGTTGGCAATCATAATGATGAGTAAAGACTTACGGTCTAAATAAGGCACATTTCTAAAAAATGACAGTGCTGTCAGCGCACCGCCAAGTCCCATAACTGCGCCTGAAGCACCTGCGGACACTCGTGGAATCAGGTCTTGTGCAGGATGTTGCAAATAAGCATAACTATTTAGAATGTCCAAATAGCCACTCAATAAATTCCCCATTAAGCCTGCAAGAATATATAAACCCAAATAATACGCACGTCCAAAAACTTGTTCGGCGATATTGCCAAAAACGAACAATGCCCACATATTCATGAGTAAATGCATGAAGCCAAAGTGGAAAAACATACTTGAAAATAGTCGATATGGTTCCGAAAGATAGGTTAAAGGTGCATAATCTGCACCCCAATGCATTGCATCACGAGTAGATGGATCAGAAAAATCTACCCCACTGAGCACTTGTAATACAAAAAGTGCAACGTTGATTCCAATCAACAGCAAAGTGAGTTTACCTACACCATTACGTGGTTGGTTGGGGGGATATGCATGCAATGGATTGGAATCGTAATTCGACATACTAAATGTTCTGGGTTGATATTATCTTTCAGCTTAGCACGAATCATTTAATTTTCAGGAGTAACACACTGACATGAAAGCTTTTATTGTTAGAACTTTGTTAATCATTGTCAGTGTGCTGATTATTATTCAACTGTGGATTTTTTCAAGTTTGGTCTATTGGCGAACTAATCCTGTAGAAAATACAATGTTTATGCGTTGGACATATTTGTCTGATTTTAAGCCAATTCAGCATGAATGGCGGGCGTATGATGACATTAGTGATCATTTCAAACATGCGATTATTGCTGCGGAAGATGCCCGTTTTATCGATCATCATGGTTTTGATTGGACAGGAATTGAAGATGCATTACAAAAGAATATGAAAAAAGATAAAGTTGTTGCAGGTGGTTCAACGATTTCACAACAATTGGCAAAAAATTTATTTTTTTATAATCGACGTTCTTATTTTCGTAAAGGTCAGGAAGCAATTGCAACTACAATGATGGAACGAATGTGGAGTAAAGAACGAATTTTAGAGGTCTATATGAACTCGGTTGAGTTTGGCGATCATATTTATGGAGTTGAAGCGGCATCGCAGTATTATTTTGGTAAAAGCGCACGAAATTTAAATCGTGAACAGGCTGCATTTTTAGCATCAATTTTACCTAACCCGAAATATTATCAAGATCACAGAGATGATCGTAAATTACAAAATAAAATACGGATGGTGCTGAAATATATGCGTTACACACGAATTCCAAAGTAACTAAGATATTGAAAAGAGGCAGTTTACAATAATGTGCTGATCATAGTCATCGCTATTTAGTGAACTAAATGAATGTACGATTTTAATGATTTTGATTGTTCTCAAAGATGGTATTACTAAAACATGGAAAATAATTTTTATGTGCTGTGTTTTTTTATGAAATTGTCACAAAATTGAAGCATACTATTCTGTAAATATCATTAGATTGCAGGCTGTTTTGCATGAATACCGCAGTAACGACAACGTCTACAGAATATACTTATAATGAGCGCTTCATTAACCGTGAGCTTTCCATTCTCGATTTTCACCTTCGAGTGTTGGAACAAGCTGTGGATCCGTTGCATCCGTTATTGGATCGCCTCAACTTCTTGCTGATTTTTTCTCGTAACATGGATGAGTTCTTTGAAATTCGTGTTGCAGGTGTCATGGAACAGTTGATGCTTGAAAATGAAAGCCGTAGCCCCGATGGTTTAACGCCAAAACAGGTACTTGAGCAAATTTCTCGGACGGCGCATGAAGCCATTGATCGTCAGTATCGTATTTTAAATGATGAAATCTTCCCAAAACTACGTGAAGCGGATATTAGTTTCTTACGTCGTGGAGAGTTAACGCCTGCGCAATCGGTATGGATTAAAAAATATTTCCAAGAACAAGTTGCACCAGTACTCACACCAATTAGTCTAGATCCTGCACATCCATTCCCACGTTTAGTTAATAAAAGCCTGAATTTTATTGTCACGCTTGAAGGTAAAGATGCTTTTGGTCGTCAAATTGATTTAGCCGTTGTTCCTGCACCCCGATCGTTGCCTAGAGTGGTACGTTTACCTGATGAGTTGACAGGGGGGAAAGAGCATTTTGTCATGTTGTCTGCCATTATTCATGAGCATGTTTCTGATTTATTCCCAGGTATGACAGCGACAGGATGTTATCAATTCCGTGTGACTCGAAATGCCGATTTAGCTTTAAATGAAGATGTTGAAGATTTAGCGAAAGCATTAATTGGTGAGTTAAGTTCACGCCGTTTTGGTCGTGCGGTACGTTTGGAAGTTACGCATAATTGTCCAAAGCATATTTATGAATATTTGCTTGATGAGTTTGATCTACATGAGGAACAACTCTACAAGGTAGATGGCCCTGTTAACTTGGCACGTCTTGTTTCGAACTTTAAAGTGCCACATTTGCGATATGACTCTCATGTGCCAGTCTTACCAAAAGTATTGAAAAAAACTGAAAATATTTTCTTAGCAATGCAGAAGCAAGATATCTTACTGCATCATCCATTTGAATCTTTTGCACCTGTCATTAATCTCTTACGAGAAGCCGCACGTGATCCTCAAGTACTCGCAATTAAGCAGACGCTATACCGCAGTGGTGCAGATTCTGAAATTGTACAAGTACTTGCTGAAGCGGCGCGTAATGGTAAAGAAGTCACCGCAGTTATTGAGCTACGTGCACGTTTTGATGAAGAATCAAATATTGAAGTGGCAAATGTATTACAAGAAGCTGGTGCCGTTGTGGTGTACGGTATAGTGGGTTATAAAACGCATGCCAAAATGATTTTGGTTGTGCGCCGTGAAAACAATAAATTAGTACGTTATGTACATTTGGGCACAGGAAATTACCATGCGACCAATGCACGTATTTATACCGATTATGGATTACTCACAACAGATAAAGAACTGTGCGAAGATGTGCATCGTATCTTCCAAGAGTTGACGGGTATGGGCAAAATGGCGAAATTAAAAAAGCTTTTACATGCACCATTTACTTTACATGCTCAACTCGTAACTTTTATTGATGAAGAAATAGAAAATGCGAAAGCAGGTAAGCCTGCGCAAATTATTATTAAAGTAAATGCTTTAACAGAAGTTCAACTTATCAATAAATTATATGAGGCTTCACAAGCAGGTGTGCAAATTGACTTAATCATTCGCTCAATTTGCTGTTTACGTCCAGGTTTAACTGGCTTGTCTGAAAATATTCGTGTGCGCTCAATTGTCGGACGTTTTCTTGAGCATACACGTGTATTTTACTTTGGCAACGCAGGGAATGCGCGGATTTATTGTTCAAGTGCAGATTGGATGGATCGTAACTTATTTAGTCGCGTTGAGGCTTGTTTCCCAATTGAGGAGCCTACTTTGAAAAAACGTATTTACCAACAAGGTTTGATCAACTATTTGAAAGATAATCAACAAGCATGGGAGTTGCAAGGCGATGGTACATGGGTACGTGTAACAGCTCAAGAGGGTGATATAGCACACAATGCACAGCAGATTTTACTTGCAACAGTGATGGGCTAATTTTTATTTGCTCTAACTCGGCTCTTTATAAAAAACCATCCCGATAATTCTTGGGATGGTTTTTAATTCAACAAATGGTAATTAACGGTCAATTTGGTCTTAAATCTTTTAATTAGTTAAATTCTCAGCTAGATTAAAATTATTTTTCAAGTTTAAATTAATAATATTATTAAAAAAGATAACAGAGACAATGATGAGTGTTAAATTGGAGGCCGAATAATTTTTTATCCTTAATAAAATTTTCTTGAATTTATTTAAATGAATTTGAGTGCCTGATATATAAAAATATAATAACTGCATTGGCAATGATTGTGTTCAATGAAGCCAATCTTGATGATGCCTTGCTAAAACAGGAAAAGAGTTTGACTATATTTGTAGGTCAGTTTTGTATGGCAGTTTCACTTTACTTATACAATGTGGCGTTGTTGAAGATCTGACGAAACGCCTGCTGAGCGTTTGGAGAATGTCAAACGAGGTTCTACATCAGATTTAAGCAGTGACATGGAACCTTGGATTGATAAGCCAAATATAGAACATGTCAATGGTATGGTAGAAAAAGCCATTAGTGATGGTGCAAAAGTGATTGTACGAGGTGATGTTGTTTCCGAGACTCCTTTGTCTAAAGGTGCATTCTATCGTCCAACACTTTTACAAGTGACCGATCCAAATGTAGATATCATTCAAAAAGAAGTTATTAGTCCTGTACTTTCTATGCTGATTTTTGATAGAGAAGAAGAACTTGCAAATAACAGTGAATATGGTTTTGTGGCAAGTATTTGGACACAAGATATTAACTGCCCGCTACATGTCGCACGTAAAATTTTAGCGGACACTTTTTGGATTAATGATTGGGCGATTATTTACGATGAATTTGAAGAAGGCAGTTATAAAAAGTCAGATCGAGGTTGTATGAATGGAGTGGCTACAATGGATGATTTTATTGAATATAAAAATATCACCATCACGGCAGGCGTGATTTAATTTTGTTTTGAGATTTCATGATTTAAATTAATTCATATGCATGAAAGTTAAATATGTAAAAAACCTCGAGTCAATGGTCGAGGTTTTTAATGCAAACTTTTAGAAAAATTAAATTGTCACAGTTGCGCCTAATGCTTTAATGAATTGTGCCATCCAAGCAGGGTGAGCAGGCCATGCTGGTGCCGTGACAAGATGACCATCGGTTACTGCTTCTGTCACTGCAATATCGGCATATTGTCCACCAGCAAGTTTTACTTCAGCCGCACAGGCAGGGTAAGCTGAGCATAAACGGCCTTGAAGTACATCTGCCGCTGCTAATATTTGTGCACCGTGACATACGGCTGCAATTGGCTTTTTCGCAGAATCAAACTCACGGACAATTTCAATTACACGATCATTCATACGTAAGTATTCAGGTGCACGACCGCCCGGAATGACTAAACCTACATAATCTGTGCTATCAACTGTATTAAAATCATAGTTGATGGCAAAGTTGTGACCACGTTTTTCGCTGTAAGTTTGTTCACCTTCAAAATCATGAATGGCGGTCGCAATGCTATCACCTGCTTTTTTATCGGGGCAAACCGTATGCACGTTATAGCCTAAACCTGTTAGGAACTGGTATGGCACCATGGTTTCGTAATCTTCTGCGTAATCACCGACCAACATGAGAATATTTTTAGACATATCGTATCCTTTTTGAAATCCATTTTTATTGAATATTTTTGAATATAGCATGTAGTAGTAACAATAAAATTGCAGAAAATGAAATCTTTAGTATTAATAATGACGACATAAATGTTGTTATATTCGTTATAAAATAAATACAAAATTTTAAGCAAACTTAAGTTTTTAGGATTAGTATCAGATGCATAGCATAGCCAAAATAATATTTTAAGGAAAGCCAAGCTAAATGTTTAAGTCATTTTTTCCAAATCCAAAGTGGTTTTTTAGTTCATTTGTGTTGTGGTTTTTGATTAACCTTGCATTGTGGTATTCAGGTGGTAATTCATGGGGTACTTTTATTGGTTTTCCTACAAATTATGCAACAGATGAGTTACCTATTAGTGTTAGTCGTTTTTGGTCAGCACAGTTTATTTGGTTCTATTTATGGTTTTTCATTTCAACTGCAATTTTTGCTACCTTTTGGAAATTAAAATCAACAAATCCATGGCAAAGATGGTCAGTATGGGGCTCTGCATTTATTCTATTTAATATTTGGTTTAGTGTACAAGTCAGTGTTTCTATTAATGCTTGGTATGGTCCATTTTGGGACTTAATTCAGAAAATGTTAAGTAGTGGTGGTGGAGATATTCGGCAATTATATATGGGAACTTTGACATTTCTTTTAATTGCAATGGTTGCTGTCACTGTCGCTGTGATGAATTCATTTTTTGTTAGCCATTATATTTTCCGTTGGCGTACTGCAATGAATGAATATTATACGGAACATTGGGCACAATTACGTGTTATTGAAGGTGCTTCACAGCGTGTGCAGGAAGATACAATGCGCTTTGCCACAACATTGGAAGCACTTGGAGTGAGTTTTATTAAAGCAATTATGATTTTAATTGCTTTCTTACCCGTACTTATTCAATTATCCGAGCATGTACCCGTTTTGCCTATTATTGGTGAAGTAAAATATTCGTTGGTTTGGGCTGCTGTAGGATGGGCGGTTTTTGGTACAGTATTATTAATGGGTGTTGGGATTAAATTACCAGGTTTAGAATTTAATAATCAAAAAGTTGAAGCAGCATATCGTAAAGAATTGGTTTATGGTGAAGATTATGAAGAACGTGCACAACCACAGACATTAAAAGAATTATTTAGTAATGTGCGTAAAAACTATTTCCGTTTGTATTTTCATTATGCATATTTTAATTTAGTCAGTACTTGGTATGCACAGCTTGATGTTTTATTTAGTTTAATTGTTTTATTTCCATCCATTGCAGCAGGAACTATGACCTTAGGTTTGCTTAATCAGATTGGTAATGTTTTTGATAAAGTTCGTGAATCTTTTCAATACTTAGTTAGCTCATGGAAGACTATTATTGAGCTACTCTCAATTTATAAGCGTTTAAAAGCTTTTGAAGCTGTTTTAAAAGATTAAATTGAGTCTATAAAAAGCCCGCAAATTGCGGGTTTTTTATTCAATATTATTTATAAAAATAACGCACCACTTCCTGCCCCTATCAGCATTAACCAAACAGGATGTACATTTTTAAATAAACTTAAGCAAGCGACAATAATAACAATCATGACCAGTAGAACATTCTGCGCCGATGTTCCTGCAATAATCCATGCACTGACTAAAACTAAACCGACTGTAATTGGCTTTAAAGCCTTTTCAAATTTGCCACGTAAAGGGTGATCTCTAAAGTTATTCCAAAATTTGAGTGCAAAAATGGTAATGACTGAAGATGGTCCAAACTTTGCAAAAGAAGTCACGAATAAGCCCATAGGGCCTGCGACATGCCAACCCACTAAAGGTACAATCATCATGTTTGGTCCAGGAGCGGCTTGTGCCATGGCAAACATTGAACTAAATTGTTCGGCTGTCATCCATTGATGTACTGTTACAACCTGATGTTGCATCTCAGGTAAAATGGCATTACCACCACCAAAGGCTAATAATGACAGTTGAGTAAAAACAAGAGTAAGCGCAACGAGAACATAAAGCATATTTTACTCCTGATTTTCTTTAGCATTTTGGATATTTGTGTGTAGCATATTCTTTTGTTGAATCATCAGAACCATCATATTTACAGTCACTAAGATCAATAAAGTCAGTGCCAAAGGCAGTTTAATGAACAACATAAAAATGACTGTGAGTGCGATGGTAAAATAGGTCAGTTTTTTTTTCATAATCGGTTTAAGCATTTTTAAACCTGTTGCAAATAATAACCCTGCAGCTGCAGCAGCCAACCCCTCAATCATGTGTTGTACGGTTGGAATAGACTGAAACTGTGCATAAAGTTCATATAAGCTAATGACGATTAAAGTGGGGGCGAGCATTAATCCAAAAATTGCACTGATTGCGCCTTTAACTCCCTGAAAGTCATAACCAATTGCAACTGCCATATTGACAATATTACCACCAGGTAATATTTGGCAAACACCGAGTAAGTTTGTAAATTCCTCCGCATTGAGCCATTTTTGATCTTCAACAATTAAACGATGTGCTAAAGGGAGTACACCACCAAAGCCCATTAAGCCAAGTTTCATGAAGCCTGAGAATAAAGCTTTGCAATTGGGAATATCTTGTATGTGCTCCATTGGAATTGTTTCAGTATTCATGCTTCATCTCGCTATCTATGTTATTGCACAAATTAAAATGATCCGACTGATTAGAACTTGTGGAAAGTATGCGCTTGTTTAGATATGTTTAAAAATGCTATTTTTGCTGTTACCCATATCAATAAAGTATGAATAAATGAGGTTGGAATGATAGAGATTCATAAACTGAATGCATTTGTTATTGTGGTTGAGGAAAGTAATATTTCTCGTGCAGCTGTTCGTTTAAATATGCAGCAACCGCCACTCACTCGCATGATCAAAAGTTTAGAAGATGAGTTAAATACAACATTACTCAAGCGATTACCACGTGGAGTTGAGGTTACAGAAGCAGGGAAAGCTTTATATCAAGAAGCAGTGACAATATTGGCACATGCGCAAGCCATTCCTAAACGTGTACAAAATATTGCGCAAGGCTTAGAAGGTCAGATGAATATTGGGTTTACGAATTCAGTCGGTTTGCATCCATTTTTGCCCGCATTATTACGTAATTTTCGTGATGCATTTTCTGCCGTTTCCATTCATTTAGAAGAAGATGGAAGCAATGCGCTTATTGACTCTATTCTCAATGAAAAAAATGACATTGTTTTTCTACGTAAACCTGCTCCGATTGGTTTGGGTTTAACGAGTTTACATGTTTTAGATGAGCCTTTAATTGTGGCTTTACCTAATAATCATCCACTCGCAATACAGCAAGAGAGCATTCACCTTTTAGATTTAGAGCCTTATGATTTTGTGTTATATAGACGTTTAGCAGGGCAGGATTTGTTTGATAATATTTTAGCGAGTTGTTATCAGGCAGGCTTTAGTCCAAATATTGTACAGGAGGCACCACGTTTAACATCAAGCTTAAATTTGATAGCCGCAGGTATTGGCTTATCGATTGTTCCTGAAGCCATTCGAGATTTTTGGAACAATCAAATTGTTTATAAGACTTTACAAGCAGATATACCCTGTATCGCACCAATTTATGCTGTGTATAAGCAAGATTTTAACCATATACGTTTAAGTCATATTTTAAGGTTATTGAAATAGCTGAAAGAAAAATGTTATTTGTTTTATGCTTTGGATTATAAATGCTTCAAGTTTGGCATTTATAGTGAAATTACAATATTAAGTCATATTTTATTTGGTAAAAATAAACAATAAAATCAATATTTTGACTCTATTTTTTTGTTTGATTTTCATATATTTTCAATATTTCAAAGTCATAGAGAATCAGATGTGAATTTAAAAGCACTTTTCCTGACAGGAAGTTTAGGTATTGCTTTACAGGGTTGTGCGAGCATGGGTGGTTTTAGCACAGATGCCTTTAAGAGCTATAGCTCACCACAACAGGTCATTGATCAGAAAAATCTGAATACTACCAATGGTACAGCAAAAGATTATGTTTATTACTGGGATCCAAAACAGGGTCAGCAGAATGTACAATCATTGACACCTAAATTGACTTTAGCGGCTTATTGTACAGCCAAAGGCGGTAAGCTTAAACAAGTACATAAAAGTTCGATGAAATTGATTAAAGATAAATGGTCACAAAAATTATTGAGCACATACAGCAGTGTTCAGCAGGGTATTGGTGCATATCAATGCTTAGAAAATAATGGTTCTACGTGGTTGGTGTCGATTGAACCTGTTGCTGAAAAGAAACTGGCAAAAGACAGCGAAACCCGATTGGTTGCTTTGCAAACTAAGGCTTTATCTTTGGATGAAATCAATCAATTTTACGGCATGAAGAATGTGACGGAAAAAAATAATACGCAAAATCAGAAAAATGTGATTACGCAGAAAAAAGATGATAAAAAAACACTAGAGAAAAAACAGGACAAAAAGACAGAAGAGAAAAAAATAGAGGAGAAGAAATTAGATGATAAAAAAGTAAACAATCAACAGACTATTACGCCATCTGTAAAAGTTACGGTTTCGCCACAAACACAACAAATGCAATTATATGCTGCTGCACGTAAAGATTTAGGTCGTGGGCAGAATCAAATTAATGCCTGTAATAATGCGGAACTCGCGTATGGTTATGGGCGATTAAGAGGAAATACAGGTGTTAATGCATACGCAGAATCAGGCATGCTCGTTGCACGTTGTTTAACGAGTATTCCTGCTTATAGTCGCAGATTCAATAATGCAGATGATCGTGCAAAGAAAATTTTACAAAATTTGGCAAGTAGCTATAACCATGCAGGTGCAAAACAAATGCTTAAACAGTTGAAGTAATGTGCCTTTTTTAAAGATTTATTTTTAAGCTACGGGAAATATACGTTCTTTGATTTGTTGCCAATTGGTCGATACCCAACAAATTAAAGAGCCACCTGTCACCAACAATACGCCATGCCAAAATTCGATAGGTAAACTTGTTTGTAAAATAGTCATAGAAATAAGTGTTGAAAAAATGGGGCTGAAATACGACAAAGCCACCAAAATGGCAATATTACCTTGAATAATCCCGATATTCCAAGCAGCGTAACCGAGTGCTGTGACGACTGAAAGCAACAGCATATAAATGAGAATATCTGGTTCAATGCTCGGAAATTCAGGAACACCATGTAAAAGCAACATTTTTGCCCACAGCACGATAGTGATCACTAAGAAAAACAGTGCAATTGGGTTATGCCCCTGACTGTATTTACGGGTAATAACACAATATAGTGACCATAACAATGCACCTGCAAAGGCTAAGAGATAACTCACAGGATTTTGTTGAATATTACTAAAAATCGTTGTCCAACTGAAATGACCATTGCCTGTTTGAATCAGCACAATTCCGCCTAAACTGACCGCTAAACCGATAATTACAAAAGGATTGAATTTGACTTCTTTAAATAAAATAAGTGCAATGATGGTCATACTTGGCCATAAATAATTGACCAAACTAATTTCAATGGCTTGCTGTGCAGATTGTGCTAAAGCAATGGCATAAGAAAAACATAGCTCATACACCACAAACAAAAGCGTGGCAAAGATTAGATAAGGTTTCGGAATCAGCTTTAAATTGGGGATTCGGAATATCAACAACAAAATGACAGCACTGAAGCTATACATACAAGTAACTGCCAAATCAGCACCTATACTAAAACTGATTTTTTTTAGTAAACCTACAATTGCAGACCATTGTAAAATGGCGCTAAAGCCAATCAGCGTTGCCAAAGTTTTGGACATGATGTACTCAGATGAAAAGGGATGAAATCAGCCAAGATTTCAAATGAATTATACAACCAAGCCTTTGCATGTGACAGCATGGAGATGAGTGATTTAGGTGTAAGTATTATGAAAAAAAGCCATACAAAATAGGATTGAAAAAAATATTAAATATGAGATTAATGCGTTGCATTGTAAAAATTTAAAATAGGGGTAGCTAAGTGCCGATTTTGTTGTTCTAAGGTCAGGTGAATGTTTACAAAATTGAAATCACCATCATCTATATACTTGGCAACACCATGCGTTTTCCCACTGATATTTGGAATTTGATAACTAAAAAATGCAGTCGTTTTTAATGGATAAACCAATGTTAACTTTTTATTGCGATCTTGCACGCCACCATATTCATATTCCAAGCTTTGTTTGAGTAATTGTGGAAAATACAGACTTGCATTTGGGTAACCACAACCTGCACATACCGATGAATTATACAACGTAATCGCCTCTTTTTGATTTGGGCTCATGATCAGTGCTGAACCTGTACCATTTGCCCCTGTTCCCGCAGAAATATCTGTCCAATGGCGTGGAATAAGTACATAACCAATGCTCGGTAATTCGATCAGTTTAAGTTGTGTCGCATCTTGTGCTTTGAGTGTGAAATTAAAATTACAGGTTTTTTTTGTACATGGTTCACTGTCCTTGAGTAATCCATCATCCATCGGGTTTTGTACCATTACACCATAGGCAGGAATTTTGATGCCATTTGAAAATGTTGCATCTCCCAATGAATAGAAGCGGTTAGATTTTTTACGTTCAATTGCATTCTCTGAAAACTGTGGGAACTGCGGGTCAAATGTTTTGATCTCTGCAAAAATCTGTGTACTGAATAATGTTGCTGACAGTGTAAATAGTGTGCTTAGTCCTAACTTGGCTAAAGATGGATTGACGAAAGCTAAGCGTGAGAGGTCAATCATTATTGTTCTTCTGTGAAATAGTGTGATTCAAAAATAGCATGATCTGTACGAATGCTGTATTTGAAAAGTGAATGATGAAGACTTTTTTACAGAGTTATAACAGCGCTAAAATTGCGATGTGATACAACTAAGCTGATTTTTATTTGGAGCTTTGCCCATGTC
Organism: Acinetobacter sp. 1207_04; assembly: GCF_052850415.1. NCBI lineage: Bacteria > Pseudomonadati > Pseudomonadota > Gammaproteobacteria > Moraxellales > Moraxellaceae > Acinetobacter > Acinetobacter sp. 1207_04. The sequence continues at coordinate 125,970 of NZ_VXCQ01000003.1, forward strand.
GGCTTTTGTATCTATGCGTTTTAAATTTTCTCGTTTGGCATCATCTACGTTGATGGTTGCAGGTATGTTGAGTGCGACTCAATTTGCTAATGCAGGGCAGACAGTCAATCAGCTCAGTGAATGTTTGGTGAAATCGACCACCGCAGCAGATAAAACCACAGTATTGCAATGGACATTTACTGCATTGGCGCAGCATCCTGAATTGAAAGCTTTTAGCAATGTAACGCCTGAGCAAAAAACGGCTTTAGATAAAAATTTAGCGCAGACTTTACAGCGGATTTTAACGGAACAGTGTTCTACACAAGCACAAGCAGTGATTAAGGCAGAAGGTCTGCAAGCTGTTGGTGAAAGTTTTCAGGAGCTAGGGAGTATTACAGGTGAAGAAATTTTGAAAACTCCTGAGATTAAACAGCAGTTAAATGGTGTGGTGAAATATATCGATTTAAATAAGTTGGTGGTGACTTTTTTAACCCCTGATCTTTGGAATAAATTAGGTGTGGTGAGAGGGGAGTGATCCCTCTTGTTTGAATTACAGATTATTAAGCTAAAGCAGATGTATTGATACAAATACGCTTATAGGTAAACAGCATTTGGCGCATCTGCTTGATCTGTTTTATCAGGTGGATGGCATTCGTCATAAAAAGGCGCAAACGGGTGGTTTAGGTTTGGCGATTGTACAGTCGATTGTGAAGTTGCATGGTGGTTGGGTGGAGGTTGAGAATAAAAAGAAAGGTGTGGTGTTTAAGGTGGCTTTGGCTGTTTGATTTGTTAACCTAGTAGGCCAAATAAAAAAGTGTATCTATTGTAATACGGGCCAGAGTCAATGAGGGGGGAATATTATAGAGGAAAGTTTTAGTTTATTATTTAATAAATATAAATTTTTTTTGTAAGGTATTGTTTTTATTTATATATTGTGTGATATTTCCAACTTCAATTTTTAACGGGGATAAAAGTGGAAAATAACGAAAATTTATTCATGGATGACTTGGTAGATGATGATGAAAGTAGTTACGCATTGTCAAATTTTAATTTGGTAACAACACCTAACGATTTTAATGTTGCGACAATTGTTGCATTTATGGATAAAGGTGTTTTTAAAATACCAAGTTTCCAAAGAAATTTTGTTTGGGATATTCAAAAAGCATCTAAACTTATAGAATCTTTGATAATTGGGTTGCCAATTCCGCAGATTTTTTTATATGAAAAATCTAGAAATAATTTTGAAGTTATAGATGGGCAACAACGACTCTTAAGTCTTTATTTTTTTGTGAAAGGACGATTTCCAAAAAATGATGCAAAATATCAATTGAGAAATATTGAAAATACGTGTGATCATTCATTATTTAAAGAAGAGTTTTTAAATAATGATAAATACTTTACAAACTTTAATTTGAAATTAAAGACTAAAGCAACTCCTGACAGTTTAGTTACCCCCTTAGACGGTAAAAACTATCAAACGCTTGATGTAAATAATAAAGTAGGTTTAGATTTAGCTACTATTAGAAATATGGTTATTAAATCAGCAGAGTCTAGTGATGAAGAACATTTAGCAAGATATGAAATTTTTAATAGGTTAAATAGTGGTGGTGTGAATCTTAATGGACAAGAAATAAGAATGTCTTTATATTCATCCAAATTTTTGAATTTATTAGTCGAATTGAACAAAAACCCTGTATGGCGAAATTTTTTTGGTAAGTAAAACCCTGATAATAGATTAAAAGATATAGAATTAATTTTGCGTTTTTTTGCGATGTTAATAGTTGGTGGAAAGGAAACACATCCTGCATACCCTCAAACTAATAAAATTTTATATCAAAATTCAATATTAAGCTTTCTAAATAATTTTGCTAATTTTTCTAAAGAATTTGATGATTTACAATTAAATAATTTTACAAAAATTTGGGAAAGTTTTATGTCTTCAATAGAACATATTGATATAGGAACATTTTCGAATACATTAGAAGATAATCCTAAAATAAAAAAAATAAGCATTCCTGTATTTGAGGCTGTATTTTATGGTTTATATAGAGATAAAATTAGGGCTGAGGATATTCAGAAAGTTGATATTACAGATCAATTAATTAAAAATTTAAAAATGGTTGATGGCTTTTTGGAGGCTTGCAATGATAAAACAACTTCTAAAAATAATGTTAATAATCGATTAAAGGAGTCACGTTTATTTTTTAGTATGAAGGGAATTTAATATGAATTTTGATAATGATGATTATAGAGGTTCAAAAGAATTTAGCCTTATACATGATATGTATTTAGATTATAGTGAAGATAATAAAATATTAAACTCAATTCTAATTAATCATGCAGAACTTACATCTTTCTATAGTGGGTACAATAATCTTTATACAAAAAGTTTTTTAGTAGCGTGTTCAAATTCTTTTGAAAAGAAATGGTTGGATTTTTTACCAAATTTTTTATCTGGAGATAATCCATTAACAAAAAACTTTATTCGCACCCAAGCTGTGGATAGAAAGTTTCATACTATGTTTGATTGGAAGAATAATAGTGCGGGGCCATTTTATGGGGCATTTGGTGAAGATTTTAAAAAATTTATTGCAGGTAAAATTAAAGCAGATAAGTATTTAAAGTCTAAACAAGATGCATTTTTAGAGTTAGGGAAATTAAGAAATCTAATTGTACATGAAGGTATACACAATTTTAATTTGCAGAGAGATATAAAATCTGTATATGAGTTATTTAATAATTCATTAGATTATTCTATATTTATTTATCAATCTATTTGTGATTTTTTTAAAAGAGAAGAAATTGCATAAAAAACCCGCTCTAAAGCGGGTTTTTTAAAACTAATTAGATTAACCAATCAGTTTCTTCATCAACTCATTTACTTGAGCAGGGTTGGCTTTCCCTTTAGACGCTTTCATCACTTGACCAACAAGACCATTAAAGGCTTTTTCTTTACCTGCTTTAAACTCTTCAACCATCTTCTCGTTGGCTGCAAGAACTTCCTTAATAATCGCTTCAATCGCGCCTGTATCAGTTTCCTGTTTCAAGCCTTTTTCCGCAATAATTTCGTCTGCAGTTTTGCCTTCATCCCACATAAAGCCGAACACTTGCTTCGCAATCTTACCGCTAATCGTGTTATCAACAATACGAGCAATCATACCGCCCAGTTTTTCACTCGATACAGGAGAGTCTTGAAGTTCTAGGCTCGCTTTGTTTAAAGCACCAGAGAATTCACCCATCACCCAGTTTGCAGCCACTTTACCTTGCGCAGCACCGCCAGCAGCTTTCACCACATCTTCATAAAACTCAGAAAGTTCACGAGTCAAAGTCAGAACGTGAGCATCATACTCAGTCACGCCAAAGTCAGCGATAAAACGAGCACGACGAGCTTTCGGTAACTCAGGCAACTCAGCACGCGCTGCTTCAATTTGCGCATCGGCAATGATTACAGGCAACAAATCAGGATCAGGGAAATAACGGTAATCGTTCGCTTCCTCTTTCGAGCGCATTGAACGAGTTTCCATCTTCACAGGATCAAATAAACGGGTTTCTTGGTCGATCTTACCGCCATCTTCCAAAATATCCATTTGACGTTCAATTTCAACATTGATCGCTTGCTCAATGAAACGGAACGAGTTGAGGTTTTTCAACTCACAACGTGTACCGAACTCATCACCCGGTTGACGCAAAGACACGTTACAGTCACAACGGAATGAACCTTCCGCCATGTTACCGTCAGAAATACCTAACCAACGCACTAATGTGTGAATAGACTTGATATAAGAAACCGCTTCTTCAACCGAACGCATATCAGGCTCAGAAACAATTTCAAGAAGCGGTGTGCCTGCACGGTTTAAATCGATGCCTGACATGCCTTCAAATTGGTCATGAACCGATTTACCTGCATCTTCCTCAAGGTGCGCACGTGTCACGCCAATACGTTTTACAGTGCCATCTTCAAGTTGAATATCGATATGACCCAAACCAACAATGGGATTGTCCATTTGACTGATTTGGTAGCCTTTTGGCGAATCAGGGTAGAAATAGTTTTTACGTGCAAATATAGAAGCTTGGTCAATGTAAGCATCAATGCCTAAACCAAATCGAATCGCAAGATCAACCACTTCTTTGTTTAAAACAGGAAGTGCGCCTGGCATTGCCAAATCGACAAGGCTCGCTTGTGTATTTGGGTCTTGACCAAATTCTGTTGAAGAACCTGAGAAAATTTTAGAATTTGTTGCAAGTTGCGTATGGATTTCGATACCAATAACGACTTCCCAACCATGAATCAATAAAGATTTAGGTTTCTTTTGAGCTTGAGCCATTATGCATTCTCCTCAGCAATTGCCGCACGTTTCGTATGCCAATCCGTTGCTTGTTGATATTGATGCACCACAGACAACAATTGAGACTCTGACCAATAATTACCAATCAACTGTAAGCCCACAGGCAAGTTGTTTTGGTCAAAACCAACAGGTGCGTTGATTGCAGGAAGACCTGCCAAGTTCACAGCAAGAGTGTAAATGTCGCCCAAATACATTTCAGTCGGGCTTAAATTTGCACCGATTTTGTACGCTGTAGTTGGCGCAGATGGTGCTGCAATCACATCAACAGATTCAAAGGCTTTTAAGAAGTCTTGCTGGATTAAACGACGTACTTTTTGTGCTTTCACATAGTACGCATCGTAATAACCCGCAGAAAGTGCATACGTACCAATGAGGATACGTTGCTGAACTTCTTTACCAAAACCTTCCGAACGTGAACGCTTGTACAAATCAGTTAAATCGACAGGATTTTCACAACGGTAGCCATAACGCACACCGTCATAACGCTGTAGGTTTGAAGATGCTTCAGCAGGGGCAATCAGGTAATACGTTGGAACATAGCTTTCAGTCATGTTGAGGTCAATCTCAACCAATGTTGCACCCATCTCTTCCAATTTTTTCAGAGATTCTTCAACACGTGCTTTAACATCAGCATCCAAACCTGCAACATTGAAGTATTGCTTAGGAATACCAATGCGTAAGCCTTTAACCGATGTAGCATTTAAGTTTGTCACATAGTTGTCGACGTCTTTTTCAACTGAAGTTGAATCTTTTGCATCGTGACCTGCCATAACATTCATCAAATAAGCACAGTCCTCTGCTGAACGTGCCATTGGACCACCCTGATCCAATGATGATGCATAAGCAATCATACCAAAGCGAGAAACACGACCATACGTCGGTTTTAAGCCTGTAAGACCACAAAAAGATGCAGGTTGACGAATCGAACCACCTGTATCTGTACCTGTTGCAAATGGTGCAAGATCAGCGGCTACAGCTGCCGCAGAACCACCTGAAGAGCCACCTGGAACATGAGATAAATTCCATGGATTAGCCGTTGCGCCATAGAATGAATTTTCAGAGGTCGAACCCATTGCGAATTCGTCCATATTCACTTTACCCAAAGTGACTAGACCAGCAACTTTGCCTTTAGCAACGACAGTTGCATCATAAGGAGAGATAAAATTATCTAAGATTTTGGAACCCGCAGTGGTTTTAATGCCTTGCGTACAAAAAATATCTTTGTGGGCAATTGGCACACCTGTTAAAACAGAAGCATTACCTGCTTTAAGCACAACATCAGCAGCATCAGCTTGTGCCAAAGCTTGCTCAGCAGTTACGGTAATATAAGAATGAACTTGTGTGTCAATATGAGCAATACGGTTTAAATAGTGCTGCGTTAATTCGCGTGACGAAAATTGAGCTGAGTTTAAGCCCTCAGTCATTTCACGAATCGATAAACGATGTAAATCAGTCATGGGTACAATTCTTTACGTTAATTTTTAAAAAGGTTAAACCGATTAAATATTATTCAATCACGCGAGGGACGAGGTAGTAACCATCCTGAATAGCAGGAGCTACTGCCTGATATGTATCACGCTGATTATTTTCAGACACGCGGTCTGCACGAAGTGGTTGAGGATTATCAAATGGGCTTTTCAATGGCTCAACACCATCAGTATCAATACCTTTTAAGCTTTCCATCATCCCCAAAATCTTGTTTAAACTTTGAGCATATTCAGCAGATTGCGCCTCATTTAGCTCCAGTCGAGCCAGATTGGCGATAGCTGAAACAGTTTGTGCATTTAACTCGGCAGATTGCTGTGCATCTGAAGTTGACATGTTTCTCACCTGATCAGTATTAAAAAAATTCAAAATATAGTGCTTTATAATAAGCGATTGACTTGTCCAAAGCATCACATTTAGTTAAAGTTGCCATCTTGCGTCCATATAAAGTTTAAACTGAGAACGACCTGTGATTCTAAAACGACTAATTGGCTTGTTTTCGCCAGATCTTGCCATTGATTTAGGTACTGCAAATACACTTATTTATGCACCAGGAAGGGGCATTATATTAAATGAACCAACAGTTGTGGCGATTCGTCACAGTGGTTCGCAGAAAATTGTTGCAGCCGTAGGTCTAGACGCTAAGCAAATGCTTGGTCGTACACCTGCAAATATTTCTGCAATCCGTCCAATGAAGGATGGTGTGATTGCAGATTTCGAAGTCACTGAAACTATGTTAAATCAATTTATTAGTAAAGTGCATGAAAAACGCTTATTTCCACCTGCACCACGTGTTGTGGTTTGTGTACCATGCAAATCAACACTTGTTGAACGCCGTGCGATTCGAGAAGCGGTATTTAATGCGGGTGCACGAGATGTTCGCCTGATTGAAGAGCCAATGGCTGCTGCAATTGGTGCAGGCATGCCTGTAGAACAAGCATGTGGTTCAATGGTGGTAGATGTTGGTGGTGGTACAACTGAAATTGCGATTATTTCATTGCAGGGTTGTGTCTATGCGGACTCGCTTCGTATTGGTGGTGATGTATTTGATGAGCAAATTATCAATTATGTGCGTAAAGCGCATGGTTGTGTAATTGGCGAGACAACTGCTGAAAACATTAAAAAAGAAGTGGGTATGGCTTTACCTGAAGTGGGTGCAAAACCGCTTGAGATTGAAGTTCGTGGTCGTAACCTTGCAGAAGGTGTACCACGTGCGATTACTGTCACCTCTGATGAAATTTCACAAGCAATTTCTGATCCATTACAAAGTATTGTTTCTGCAGTAAAATCTGCATTAGAACAAACACCACCTGAGTTATCTTCAGATATCGCAGAGCGTGGCATTGTATTGACAGGTGGTGGTGCATTGCTTCGTAACCTCGACAAATTGCTTTCACAAGAAACAGGGTTACCTGTTGTGGTTGCAGAAGAGCCGTTGACTTGTGTAACACGTGGTGGTGGTAAAGTTCTCGAGTTCTTCGATAATCCAAACCACGATATGCTTTTTGTAGGCTAATAAGCTAAGGACGGGCGGTGCAACCGAATCTCTTTTCAAGACAACCGCCATCTTTTCGCTCCTTCATTCTTGCAGTGATCACATGCTTTGTGGTGCTTTTTATTGATTGGCGCTTTTCAAGCGTTGTGAAACCTGCAAGAGAAGTTTTGTATGCGGCATATAATCCAATTTATGCCCTTGCAAGCTACCCGGTGTTGTCGAAAGAATGGCTGAATCAGCAAACCAAATCTGAAGCACAGTTGCGTCGTGAAAATACGGCAATGCAGGCTGAGCTCCTTCAGGCACAGGTGCGTTTGCAAAAACTCTCTGAACTCTCAGCAGAAAATACCCGTTTACGTGGTCTTCTCAATACACCATTGATTATTGATGGTCGTATGGAAATTGCAGAGGTGATTGGAACAGATGCTGATCCCTTACGCCATATCATTATTATTAACCGTGGTTCGAGTAGTCAATTACGAGTCGGTCAGACCGTACTTGATGATCAAGGGATCATGGGGCAAATTATTAATGTTTACCCTCACAGTAGTCGAGTTATGTTGCTGTCGGATAAAGAACACTCATTGTCAGTTCGTTTAGAAAGTTCGGGTATGCGTGCAATTGTCACGGGTACGGGTGATTTAGGGCGATTGAAGATGGAATATGTACCGACAAGTGCCAATATTAAAGTCGGTGATAAGGTCTATAGCTCAGGTCTAGGACAGCATTTTCCTGCAGGTTATTTAGTAGGGACTGTATCTAAAGTGATGCGCCATAATACGGGTGAGTTTGCACAAATTGATGTTAAACCAGCAGCGCAACTCGCGGGTGGTCATCATGTCGTGGTGTTGTTTTCAGATTCTTTAGCGATGGAGCAGCCAAATGTTGATCGCTAAGAGATTGCCTCAAGAAAAGAAGAATCGCGATCCTTTGTTTGTGATCGTGATTTCAGTTGTGATTGCCTCTATTCTAACGGTTTATCCATTGTCTTATGCCGTTGCAGGATGGCGTCCTGCATTTATGGTACTAATCACTTTATTTTGGGTGCTCTGTCAACCAACATGGTGTGGGGTATGGTTTTCCTTTACGATGGGGTTATTTACCGACCTATTACTTGGAGCGCCACTTGGCATAAACGCACTGAGTTTTGTTATTATTTGTTTTTTCTCTCGTTATTTTATAAGAGAAAGACGTGTACTGACTTTTAGTAATTTATGGATTATTGCAACTTTAGCCTTGCTAGCATACTTGGTAATTTTATTGTTTGTGCAAGCAATAATGGGTGTACATTTTTCAATTGCACGACATTGGCAACCGCTGTTAGGTAGTCTTTTATTTTGGCCAATTCAGTACTATTTGTTAAAGAAATGGCGAATTTAATATTAGCATCGAGTTCACCTCGACGTAGAGAGTTATTACAGCAATTGGGTTTGGTTTTTGATATCCATAGCCCAGATATTGACGAATCTGTGTTGCCGAATGAACAAGCTGATCAATATGTGCAAAGGCTTGCTCAGTCAAAGGCGAGAGCAGTTTTATCACAATATGTAGATGCTTGTGTTATTGCCGCCGATACGACACTCATGATTGATGGTATCATCATTGGAAAACCTGAATCTAAGCAACATGCTTTTGATATTTGGTCATTGTTATCTGGGCGTAAACATCAAGTCTTGACTGGCGTTTGTGTAGCAAATGGTCACCAGAAACATCAAATTGTCGTGCGTACATTGGTTGAATTTCAAAAATTAAGTCTCAGCGATATGGAAGATTACTGGGCAACAGGTGAACCGATTGGCAAAGCCGGTGGATATGCAATCCAAGGTATTGCAGCACAATATATTCCTCGTATAGAGGGCAGTTATAGCAACGTCGTTGGTCTGCCTTTATATGAGACGATGCAGTTATTTCGGGCGGTTAACACGCAGCATTAATTGCCTCAAAAAAATTTTATAATGTTTTGAGTTTTGTTATGTCTGACGAATTACTGATTAATGTCACACCTATGGAATGTCGTGTGGCTTTAATTCAAAATGGGACGGTCAATGAGTTATTTGTTGAACGTGCTGCCAAACGTGGTCTTGTAGGCAATGTCTATAAGGGGAAGGTTGTGCGCGTGCTTCCAGGCATGCAAGCGGCTTTTGTCGATATTGGTTTATCTCGAACTGCTTTTTTACACATCAATGATATGGTGTGGCCAAAAAACCAACCAACACCAAATGTTTTCGAACTTCTGCAACCAGGTCAAATTTTGACGGTTCAGGTCATGAAAGACATGTTAGGGACGAAAGGGGCTCGTTTAAGTACAGACCTTTCTATTCCTTCGCGATATTTGGTACTCATGCCTTTTGGTCATCATATAGGTGTTTCACAGCGAATTGAGTCAGAAGTTGAACGTGACCGCTTACGTTCGATGATTGAACGGATTCAAACACAGCATAAATTACCTGGTTCTGTGATTGTGCGTACTGCAGCAGAAGGAATCGAAGAAGAAGCAATTGCTCAAGACATGGCATACCTTGCGAAACTTTGGGAATATATCCAAAGTAGACAGAGAAGCGTGGTTGTACCTTCACTCATTTTTGAAGAATTGCCACTGCCACAGCGTGTAATTCGTGATCTTGCCAATGATGAAACCGCAAAAATTTTAGTCGATTCTCGTGAAATTCATAGTAAATTAAAAGAATTTGTCGATGTTTTTGTACCCAACATGAAGGAACGTTTAAGTCATTATCCTGGCGAGCGTCCTATTTTTGATTTATATAATGTCGAAGAAGATATTCAAAAAGCATTACAAACACGAGTTGCGTTGAAGTCAGGTGGTTATCTGATGATTGACCAAACCGAAGCCATGACCACGATTGATGTGAACACGGGTTCATATGTGGGTGGAAGAACACTTGAAGATACGGTGTTCAAAACCAACATGGAAGCAACGCTCGTCATTGCACGTCAACTGCGTCTGCGTAATTTAGGTGGAATCATTATTATTGATTTCATTGATATGCAGGAAGCTGTTCATCGTGATGAAGTCATGTGCCAGTTTGAAAAAATGCTGGAGCGTGATCATGCAAAGACTAAAATTACCCAAGTTTCAGAGTTGGGCTTGGTTGAAATGACCCGTAAGCGTACACGAGAATCATTGGAACACTTATTATGTGAATCTTGCCCGACTTGTCAGGGGCGTGGTTTTGTTAAAACGGCAGAATCGATTTGTTATGAAATATTTCGTGAGATTTTACGTTATACGCGTGCTTATGAGTCGCAAAGTGGCTTCACCGTTGTTGCTCATCCTTCCGTGATCGATCGTTTATTGACTGCGGAAGCAACAGCAGTGGCTGATTTAGAACATTTTATTCAGCGTGTGATTAAGTTCCAAGTCGAAAATTTATATACTCAAGAGCAGTACGATATCATTTTAAGTTGAAATTGTAACAGGATATCGTTAAACACTTGTTACATCTGAAATTTTACATTCGTTGCTGATTTTACAATACTAATAACATCTAGGTAGCCAAAGACAAAAGTAAAATTGTCTGAGCAAGTGAGGTCAAAAATGAATGTAACAGAAAAAATGATAACGCGCGGTTTGCAGCATGTCCTTGAAAATCAAGCAAAGAATACATGTGTGATGTTAGATGATAAAGGACGAGAAGTGCATATCACTAAAGATATGGTTGTTTCAGTGTGTCATCAATTATTAAAACAATGTCGTAGCGTGAAAAATTAAGGGGCTCATTTAAAGCCCCTTAATTTTTTGATCTAAAATTTATAAAATAAGTTCATGTTTAAAAAATAAAAAATCTAAATTGGTTTAGTTTGCTCAATTTCAGTCTTATTCAAAGTTGCATTTTCTTCCATATCGTTTTTTGCCGAAACTTGCTTTTTCGGTAACTCAATTTCAGCAGATTTTTTAGGAATAGATGCTTTCTTAACAGATTCAGATTTTACTTTTTCAGTTGCAGGAACATTAATAATTTCAGCTTGTATAGGTTGAGTGACTTGAATCAATTGTTCAAAACGTTGAATTTCTTGTTCTAGGTGTGTGAGTAAAGTTTGCATTTTAGGCAATGTTTTACGGCAGCCTGTTAGTCCGACTTCTAGTTTATCCATATAACTTGTCATGGTGATGTTAAGTGCTTGTCCATCTAGAACAATAGATGCAGGATATATGGCATCTAATTTTGCACCATTCCAATATAACGGTTCGCGTGGTCCTGGAACATTAGAAATAATCACGTTAAAAGCTTGGCGTTTTGGCATTAAGCCTGAAGCAATATTTAAACCTGCGGCGCCATATATAAATGCACTATAATTTAAAATTTGATTAGAACTCATACGTTTAAAGCGTGTTTTGGAGTTTTGTACACTACGTTTGATAATTTCTAGGCGTTCAAGCGGCTCTTCTTTATGAGTACCTAAGTTGGCTAAGATCATGGTAATTCGATTACTCATATCTGAGTCATCATCACGTAATGATGCAGGAACCATCGCAATTAAGGGCTTTTTAGGTAGGGCATCTTGAGTGATCAAATAATCACGTAATGCACCTGAGCAAACAGCAAGAACAACATCATTAATGGTTACACCAAGCGCTTGGGAAATTGCTCTAAAGCGACCCAAATCAAAAGACTGTGCCGCAAAACGTCGTGATGAACTTACACGCTGATTAAATAAACTGCTTGGTGCTTGAAAACTTGAAACATAATCTGGATTTTTGCCCATTTCTGTAAAGACAGTTTTAAATAATTCTTGGGTCACAGTAGGTGCAACTTCAAGCTGTCCTTTAATTGTGGACAGAATATTTTTAATTTTACCTAATCGCGTTTGTTTTAAGCGTTTTGCACGTTTACCTTCAATACACCAAGGTGGAACGATCGTTTTTGAATTTAGATCTTTAGAAAAGGATTTCTCTAATAAGCGCATGCCTGCTACACCATCAATCATGGCATGATGTATTTTGAAATACATAGCAAAGCGGTTGCCTTCTATGCCTTCAATAATATGACAGGTCCACAGGGGTTTTGCTCGGTCAATGAGTGAACTATGTTCTTGAGAAATATAGATAAGCAATTCACGAATACGACCAGGATGTGGTAACGCAATATGACGGAAATGATGGTCTATATCAAACTCTTCATCTTCATCCCAAAAAAAACCATTGAGGCGGTTATTGAAGGGTGGAACAGGGATACTTTTCGAGTTTCGAATATCTGCAACAAGGTCTTGAATAAAAGTCGACGGTGCATGTTCAGGAATCTGAAATAAAAATAGACCACCCACATGCATGGGTTGTTGGCGTTTTTCTAAGTTTAGAAAGATGAAATCGATCGGGTGTAATGGGCGCATGGTTTTTTGGTTGCCTCACTGCAAATACAACAGCCGCTCTTGTCTGAGTGCTGGATTTTTAGAATTATCAAATCAGTTTTTGAGTATAGAGCTTTTTTTACGAGATATCTAAATTTTTTTGAAATGCTGCGTCACAATGAAAAGCCACTACAAAATGAGTGGCTTTTATTATTATTTCTTTAGATTTCCTGCGTGTAAACCACATTCTTTGTGTGTTGCTTCTTCCCACCACCAACGACCTTCACGCTCATGTTGATTCGGTAAAACAGCACGTGTACAAGGTTCGCAACCAATTGAAATAAAGCCTCGTTCATGTAATGAATTATAAGGAATCTCCATCATACGGATGTAGTTCCATACATCAGCACTAGTCCAATTAGCAAGTGGATTGTATTTAATGAGTTGCTTATTTGGACCTGAAAATCCTACATCTGCTTGAACCACAGGAATTTCATTACGTGTTCCTGGACTTTGATCTTTACGTTGACCTGTAATCCAACCATCGAGTGTTGCTAATTTTTTACGTAAGGGTTGGACTTTTCGAATGCCACAGCATTGTTGATGACCATCCTCAAAAAAGCTAAATAAGCCTTTTTCTTTGACAAAATTTTGCACGGCTTCCGTTTCTGGATAGCAAATTTCAATATCAATTTTATAATGCTTACGCACAGTTTCAATAAATTGATAAGTTTCAGGATGTAGACGACCTGTATCTAAGCTAAATACACGGAAAGGTTTACCCAAATTTGCAGCCATATCAATTAAGACCACATCTTCAGCACCTGAAAATGAGATTGCTACATCACCTGATTGGCTAAGTGCAAGTTTTAAAATGTCCATTGGGGACTGATCTAGATATTCAGCAGCAAGTGCATCAACTAGATCAATAGTAGGGATTGTTGTCATATCTGTCCTGGCTATAGGCTTGGAACAATGAAACCTATATTAAATAATTTTATAACTATTTTACTAGAATTCATAAGTTTGACTTATCACTAAAAATTAATTAGTTATGAAAAAAATGGAATTAATAAAGAGCGAGGAAATGTTGTAAACATAAGCTATGATAGTTTGAATTTTATTAATAAAACAGAGGAATGATTCATGGAAGTCGTATGTCTAGATCTTGAAGGCGTTTTAGTGCCAGAAATTTGGATCAATTTTGCAAAAAAAACAGGAATTAAAGAGCTAGAAGCAACAACGCGTGATATTCCAGACTACGATGTTTTAATGACTCAGCGTTTAAATATTCTCAAACAGCATGGTTTGGGTTTAAACGATATTCAAGCCGTGATTGCGGATATGGGACCATTTGAAGGTGCAAAAGAATTTGTAGAGTGGGTGAGTACACATTTTCAATTGATTATTTTATCCGATACTTTTTATGAGTTCGCACATCCACTCATGAAACAATTGGGTTGGCCAACCATTTTCTGTCATAAACTTGAAACCGATGAAAATGGTGTGATTGCTGCTTATAAACTTCGCCAACCTGATCAGAAACGCAAAGCAGTACAAGCATTACATGGTTTGAATTTCCGTGTGATTGCGGCAGGTGATTCTTATAATGACACCACAATGCTTGGTGAAGCAGATGCTGGTTTCTTATTTGATGCACCAGATAATGTGATTGCAGAATTTCCTCAATTCCCACCTATTCATGGTTATGCAGCATTAAAAGAAGCAATTCGTAATGCATCGAACCGAGATATTCCAGCTTAATATTTTGATTAAAGTAAAAAGGCACATTACGTGCCTTTTTACTTTGCTTGCATCGTTTAGTTTTAGAAACGATAACCGAATTTTAAAGTATAGGCTAAAGCTGTATTGTCGTTAAACTCACCAACAACTGTACCACCAGTTTGTGCTTTTGCATCGCCTAACCACATGTAGCGGGCACCTGCTTGCACAAAATAGTTTTCTGCTGGGCTAAATTGACCGCCTAAGCCGATGCCCCAATAGCCTTCTGTTGGACCAAGTGTAGTGACTGGGTTGCCTGCACCTGTATCATAGCTGATAAGTGCTGAGCCTGACCATTTGTCATTAAATTTATGACCTAGACCAACATTTGCAGACCATTGGTCATCAGAGTAATCGATAAGATTAAAACCAGATTTAGCTTTTAAAGCTGTTGGCGTAACAGCGAATTGATCCCAATGTACCCAGCGAATATTGGCAAAAGCAAGTGTATTTTTTGCAATGCCTGTTTGTAGATCAATATTTACCGATTGAGGTGTGGTAGCTTGTAAAGTTGATGTTGGTACTTTTAAAAGTCCTAAACCAAAAGATTCATGTGCTGTTGCATTATGTTCAATTTCAGAACGATAAGTGATAGCAGCCTTTAATGCAATTTCAGGAATTTGATATGCCGCACCTGCGAGCCAACCCCAAGCTTCTTCTTTATCGACTTTAATATTATAACCTGAGTTTTTATAAGCCATACCACGTAAAGCAATGTCAGCTTCTACTGTTTGCCAAATAGGACCTGCATAAAAATTCCAGTTTTTAGTTGGTTGGTAACCGATTAAACCTGTTAGATTTTCAGTTCTGACCTCAACTTTTGTGCCCTGTCCATTTTGTGAAAAAACTGGATTTTCTAAGCCGTATTGTGCATCAGCGCCATAAGGTTGGTCGTAAATTAAGCCTAGAGAAATTTTATCAGTCGCTTGAACTTTAATTGCTGCTGATGGGAAGTAATAATCATCTGCCATGTCATTTACATTTTGTTGATTAATCGCTTGACCTTTTACGTCAGGATCAATAACTGTAATTGCAGCTTCTGCATAATTACCTGGCTGTAAAAATGCTTGGATAGATTGCCCTGAACGATCGAGACCAGCAGCAAATACGGAAGTTGTCGGTAGTAAACCTAATAGAATAGCTGTGTGAAGCTTAGTCAATTGCATGATGCATTTCCCTGATATGACTTACTTTTTTAAAACAGGGAGGGAAGTTAACACAATTTTACAATCTGTAAATGCTTGATGCTGTTTAGAATTTGAACTCAGGATGTATAAAAAAAGCTTGAATAGAGTAAATAGCCTATAAATATGTTTGTATATTAATAACTTGTCATAATTAAATTAGAGTAATTATTTTAATTTTAAAAGTTATTTGTTTTCATTCAATTGGTTGATTTTAAAACACAGTCAAAAATAAAAATGAGAACAATAAAAAAGACCATGATAAATCATGGTCTTTTTAGACTTTATACGAAGTGTATAGAATTAGAATCTATAACCAAGTTTCAAGCCATAAGCGAGCGCATTGTTGTCTTTGAACTCAGCAACGTAATCACTACCACCTGCTTGAGCACCAGTTTGAGCTTTAGCATCGCCTAACCAGAAGTATTTAACGCCACCTGAAATGAATGTTGCAGGAGTAGGGCTATACTGAACACCAAGACCTACGTTCCAATAACCTTCTGTTGGACCTAAAGTCGAAACAGGATTACCTGCACCAGAATCCCAACCTACAGAAACGTTACCTGCCCAATGATCATTTACTTTACGACCTACACCAGCAGTGACAGAGTATTGATCATCTGAATATTCAACAAGGTTAAAGCCATTTGGACGACCCACTAAGCCACCAATTGCTTCTGAAACCTTACCAAATTTGTATGGTTGAATAGAGAAGTCTTTCCAATTTACCCAACGTAAATTTGCAAATGCAACAGTATTAGCCATGATTCCTGTTTGGAAATCGACATTTACAGATTGTGGTGTAGTGATTTTAGTTTCACCAGTAGATTTCATTGCTGCAATTTGTGCTGGAGTAACACCTAAGCCACCTAATACAGCAGGATTTGCATCTAGTGCTTTTTCAACAGTTAAATTTTCTACTGCATCTACATCATGATCAATTTCAGAGCGATAGGTGACAGATGCTTTTAAGGCAATTTCAGGAAGTTGAAATGCTGCACCTGCTAACCAACCAACGCCACCTGTTTCTTTAATTTTAGCGTCATAACCGTTATATAAGCTGTACGCTGTACCACGAAGGCTTACATTTCCTTTGATCGTTTGGTAAACACCGCCACCATAGAGGTTAAAGTTTTTTGTTGGTTGGAAGCCAAAAATCATTGAAAGATTTTGGGTGTCAACTTCTACTGCGGTACTACCTGAACCAAGATTAGCATTTGCATCAGCTAGCCCTTTACTAAGTGCAACAAGTGGCTCACTTGCTTTTGCTAAAACAGCTTGAGTAGCGGCTTGTTGTGACAGACCTTGCTGCATTAAACCGCCAATCGCTTGTTTGGCTGCATCAGATTGCATATAAGCTGTAACTTTAGCAACACCAGCCGCTGCTAGAGCATCAAGCTGTGTTTTAGGTAAAATTGTATCTACACCAGGATTTGAAACGAATGCATTATTACCTTTGTATGCCGCATCTGCTCCAAAAGGTTGATCGTAAAGAAGACCAAATGAAAATTTATCTGTAACTTGTAGTTTTACTGCTGCCGAAGGGAAGTAGTAATCATCCCCCATGTCACTAATATCACGACGTGTAGGTGATGTACCTGCTTCTTGACCCTCAACAGTTGGATCTAAAATTGAAATACCTGCTTCAAAATAGTTGTCTGGTTGTAAGAAAGCAGAAATAGATTGACCTGAGCGATCTAATGCTGCAGCAAAAACACCAGTTGTCGGAATAGTTGTTGCAAGAAGAGCCAATGTTAATGTTTTTAATTTCATTCTAATCTTTCCCTAAATGTATAAAATGAATAATTTGAAGCACTTGTTTGTATATTTGAAATAACACACGCTTTACATAATCCAATACGTAATTTACTTCTGTTTACAAAATATCATATAAAAAATAAGAGTAAATACTCTAGAGCAAGGTTTAGTAAAAAAAATGTAAACTGAAGCGTTTATTTTTAGTACTGCATATTCACCGATTTTGCAGACACTCTTTAGTTAAAGTTAATAGTTGTGTTGTAATTGCTATAACAGCAATTTTATTTTTTTAAATATTTTCTTTAAATTTATGACTATCCTAAAATTTTGTGTTTAGAAATAATAAATAGTTTGACTCCATTTAATATTGCTTCCATATTTTTTAGATAGAGAAGCATTAAAGGTTGGAATACTAATATGCGCTACATGATCAGTTTCTTAGAATGGAGAAAAATCATGAATATAAGTAAATCTTAGAATAGCTTTTGCTTGAATCTAAACGGCTTTAGGTGTTCCTGATGTATGTAGCTAGAATATGAGTTCGATGATTTATTTCAAGTTGCACTAATTCGATATTGTTTTGTTGGTGTTGGTTTAAATTACGTATTTTAATAGTATTTGGTTCATTTAACGATCTTTATCTGAGTCTTGTGTAATCAAAATTTAAAATCAATTTTATTAAGCATTTTTTAAAACGTAAATTAGGTTAGTTTTTATTAAGTTTCATCTACATCTAAAATTGCTAATTGAACGATATTTTCAATGAATGGTTAAATGAGTATTCCAAGACGTTCTTTTGTTTTTATGTTCAATTATTTTAAGTAATGTGCGTATTTATGTGTTCTTAATAATAGGTCTTGATAAATTATTTTATGAATACCTAGATTTATTGCTTTTTTACTTGATTTTTATAACGATATTGTTTAAGTCCAAGTCGTTGTAATCTATTATTTGCTATGTGAGAAATATAATTTTATCTATGCATTATTCATAATTTTACAATATTTTTTTTTGGTTTTTGAAAAAAATAAATATTGTAGATTTTTAATAAAAAAGATAGCAGGTTGTAGAAAAATAAAAATGAATTTTATTTAATGTGTATTTTTGTTTTTTTTTCTAAATTATACTATGCTAATGGTTAATCTATATTGTTCTGAATGAGTTGCCGTTTTATTATTTCCTGAATATTTTTTATTTTTGGATGTTGTATTGATTTTATTGTTTTAGATAAATATTTTGAGCTGTTTACTTTGTATTAAATGTTTTTAGTGAAAACTAAAATAATTTTAATTAAATAAAAATACTAATTACATTATTTAATGTTGTCATAATATGATAAGTATTAAAACATAATTCCATTAAAATAATTTTTAGAATAGTGATGGATTGAGTATATATGGTTTTTAATAAAAAATTTAAAGATCAAGTTGCACTTATTACAGGTGCGGGAAGTGGTCTAGGTTCGGCTTTAGCTTTTGCACTAGGCAAACAAGGTGCGAAGCTCATTTTAGGTGACGTAAATCAAATAGCACTTCAAAAAGTGGTTGCTGATCTGACAGCGTTAGATATTCAAGTTGCTTTTAATGTATGTGATGTGAGTCAAAATACAGATCAAGTTGCGCTTGTACAATTAGCATTAGATACATGGGGGCGATTGGATATTGCAGTGAATAATGCAGGTATTTGTCCCCCGATGCATTCTTTTCATGAAATTTCAGAAGCTGATTTTGACTTTGCCATGAATGTAAATACCAAAGGTGTATTTTTAGGGATGAAGCATCAACTTTCAGCGATGGTTAAGTCTGAGCTATCAGGTGTAATTTTAAATGTGTCGTCTGTTGCGGGATTGGGTGCAGCACCGAAATTGGCATCTTATTCAGCATCTAAGTATGCTGTGATTGGACTAACGAAAACGGCTGCTGTGGAGTATGCTAAAAAGAATATTCGAATCAATGCAATTTGCCCATTTTATACGCAAACCCCCTTAGTTACTGAAAGTCAGCTATCTGATAAAATTGAATTTTTAAATAACTCTTCGCCAATGAAACGCTTGGCAACGACAGATGAAATTATCGATGTGATGTTAATGCTATGTTCACCCCAAAATACCTATATGACAGGGCAGGCAATTGCGGTAGATGGAGGCGTGACAGCACTTTAAGAGAGACATTTTTATTGTATCGTTTGATTGATTTGGTGCGCTCTGCGGGAGTCGAACCCACGCCGGTCACTTAGGAGGCAACTGCTCTATCCAATTAAGCTAAGAGCGCAAGGACACCTAATTTAACCCAAAAATAAATAAAAAAAAAGTTATTGCCAAGGCAATAACTTTTTTTTTCATAAAATTTATAGCGTTATTATTTTTTTGAATTCAGTAGTTTAAATACAACTGCCATTACTACAATCCAAATAGGAATCATGATTACAGATTCTTTAAAGCCTTGCGTCCACATAATGTACAAAACAGTCAAAATGAATGCCAATACCAAATAGTTGCTGATTGGTGCCCAAAGTGCAGGAAATTTAGAAACTTTGCCTAATTTATCCATGGCTTGTTTAAATTTCAAATGCGTTAAACTAATCATTGCCCAGTTTAAGACCAATGCACCAACCACAATATACATAAGGTGGCTTAAAGCATCTTCTGGAACAAAATAGTTCAATAATACACAACCAAAAATCAGTAATGCTGAGAACAATACTGCAGGAATAGGCACACCATGTTTATTCACTTTTTCAAAGATTTTCGGTGCATTGCCTTGTTTTGCCAAACCAAATAACATACGACTGTTGGCATACATGCCACTGTTATAAACAGAAAGTGCCGCTGTTAAAATGATGAAGTTTAACAAGTGCGCTGCCCAACCAATACCCAATTGACTGAAAATCATCACGAATGGGCTTTTATCTAGACCACCTAAATCGAGCTGATTCCATGGTACAAGCGAGAGTAAAATGGTTAATGAGCCGACATAGAAAATCAAGATACGAAAAACCACTTGGTTAATCGCTTTCGGAATGGTTTTTTCAGGGTTTTCAGCTTCAGCTGCCGCCATACCAATTAACTCGATGCCACCAAAGGCAAACATCAAGAAGGCAAGCATATAGAATAAGCCATCAAAGCCATGTGGGAAGAAACCACCATGCATCCATAAGTTACTAAATGAGGCAGTTGAGCCAACATCTGCTGTTAAAAGCAAATACAGACCAAACACGATCATAGAAACAACAGCGGCAACTTTAATAATGGCAAGCCAAAATTCAGATTCACCATAAAACTTCACATTGCCCAAGTTAACAATGGTAATGACAATGAAAAAGAACAATACCGATGACCAAGCAGGAATTTGCGGCCACCAATAGTGAATATATTTGGCAACGGCTGTCAATTCGGTCATTGCAACCAAAACATACAAAATCCAATAGTTCCAACCGGCTAAGAAACCAGGGAATTTTCCCCAGTACTTATTGGCAAAATGACTGAATGAACCTGCGACAGGTTCTTCAACAATCATTTCACCCAATTGACGCATAATGAGAAATGCAATTAAGCCACCTATGGCATAACCTAGAATAATAGAAGGTCCTGCAGATTGAATGACTTGTGCGGATCCTAAAAACAATCCGGTACCAATCGCGCCACCCATGGCTATGAGTTGGATATGCCGGTTTTTAAGTCCCCGCTGAAGATTTGTAGACTCGTTGCTCAAAGTATTCAGCTCTTTTTTTAATGGAATTTAATAATTGTAAATGATTGGTAACACTTAGCCTAGTAGTACACCCTTATGTTCGACTGAATGCATGGGTCATAAATTGATTTAAAAAACTATTCTTTTAAAAAACAATAGAATAATTTTTTAAGACTAAAGTAAAAAAATATTGAATCTAAATTCATTTTTTTGATGAGGATCTGTTTTATACTGTTTTAAAGGAAATGAAAGACATTTCTGCTGAATCTGAGTGATTTGACAGAAGAGAGTTAAAAAATTGAATCACAATGAGAATTTAAAGGATATAGACCAATGAGCTTTGCTGCACAAATTAAAATTCCGGCAACTTACATGCGTGGTGGTACGAGTAAAGGCGTATTTTTCAATTTAAAAGACTTACCTGAACAGGCTCAAGTTGCGGGTCAAGCTCGAGATCAATTACTACTTCGTGTGATTGGTAGTCCAGATCCTTACGGCAAGCAAATTGATGGTATGGGGGCAGCGACTTCAAGCACAAGTAAAACTGTAATATTGTCTAAAAGTAGTCAGCCTGAACATGATGTCGATTATCTATTTGGACAAGTATCCATCGATAAAGCATTTGTCGATTGGAGCGGAAACTGTGGCAACTTAACAGCGGCAGTCGGTTCATTTGCAATTAGTAATGGCATGGTCGATGCCTCTCGCATTCCTGAAAATGGTTTATGCACTGTACGTATTTGGCAAGCTAATATTCAAAAAACCATTATTGCGCATGTCCCTGTGACAAAAGGTCAGGTACAAGAAACGGGTGATTTTGAATTAGATGGTGTGACATTCCCTGCGGCAGAAGTACAAATTGAATTTCTTGATCCAGCGGATGATGGTGAAGATGGCGGTGCAATGTTTCCAACAGGTAATGTCGTTGATTCACTTGACGTTCCTGATATTGGTACATTTCAAGCTACACTAATCAATGCTGGTATTCCGACTGTATTTTTAAATGCAGAAGAGATTGGTTATCAGGGAACTGAATTGCAAGATGCTATCAATAATGATGTCGATGCCTTAGCTCGTTTTGAAACCATTCGTGCTTACGGTGCTTTGAAAATGGGTTTAATTAAAGATGTAAGTGAAGCAGCAACACGCCAACATACACCTAAAGTGGCTTTTGTATCTGCACCAAAAGCCTATGTATCTTCAAGTGGTAAACAAGTAAATACAACGGATGTTGATTTATTGGTGCGTGCACTTTCAATGGGCAAATTACATCATGCCATGATGGGTACAGCAGCAGTTGCGATTAGTACAGCAGCAGCAATTCCAGGTACTTTAGTCAATTTGGCAGCAGGTGGTGATGAACGTGAGGCTGTACGTTTTGGACATCCATCAGGGACATTACGTGTTGGTGCACAAGCCTCGCAAGAAAATGGACAATGGGTAGTCAAAAAAGCCATTATGAGTCGTAGCGCACGTGTTTTGATGGAAGGTTGGGTAAGAATTCCAGCCGATAGCTTTTAATACTTATTTTGATAAAAAAAATCAGACAAATGGATGTGGCATTTTTTAAAAATTGAGAGTAGCTTGTTTAAATCATATCATTTTTAATCATTAAGAACGTATCTTTTTTACCTAAAGACCTTATTTTAAAGAAGAAAAATAAGGTCTTTGTTGTTTTAATCTATTTGAAATACATTGTTTTGGCAGCATTTTATTATGGATTTATTTTTTAATTATTGATTACAATCTGTATAAAGTAATTGAAAATCCTAGACTATAAAATGATAACTTGTTCTCATAAAAATAAAATTATGCTATTTTTACTCAAAGATTCGATGCAATAAAGATTATAAATTTACACATTTCGATCAATCTATTCTTAATATAAAAAATTAATGATGAGATCAGCGAAACCGATAATTCCTTGAATAAATAGGTGTGAGGAAATGTCATGAATAAAGTTGATGTTGAGAGTAGTTTTAAGGTAATGATTCAAGATGAACAATTTCTTGATTTAATTCAAAAAACTGAAAAAATGGAATTGGTTTCTTTTCTAGCTCAGTTACCTATACCTGTTGCAATTTTTAGTAGAGAATCTCGTTTTCTTGGTTTAAATCAGGGTTTTGCTGATTTTTATGAAAGTGATGCACTGTATTTGAATGGTAAATTACTGAAAAGTGTTTCAACACTTGTTTACCATCAGTTTTTAGATGTCATTCCATTGTTTGAGAATGGCAAAAATGAAGTCGATTTTGAGTTTTATGGTCGAGGCCATTTTTATCTCTCCTATTATAAGGCACTTCGAGATCAAGATGGAGAAATCGTTGCTGTGGTCGTGGTATGTGCGGATATTACTCGTCTAAAACGCCGTGAAAATGTTTTATTACTCAATAATAAAAAACTGCATGATCATTTATATTTAGATGCTGTCACAGGCTTACCCAATAAAATCGCATTTGGGCAATTTTTAATTGATCCTGAAAATTTAGACTTAATGACACAGCGTATTTCGTTTTTAAAAATTGATTTAGATAGCTTTAAAAAATTTAATCAATTTAATAGTTATACTTGTGGTGATAAAGTTTTAGAAAAAGTTGCAGAAATTTTAACAGAAGAGCTTTCGCAAGATAATGCGAAGTATTTTCGGATGAATTCTGCAAATTTTGTGGTGGTGATGTTTGATGCAACAGAATGGTCAGTATTAACCGTTGCAGAGCGTTTAAAATGTGCAATTACGCAACAAAATTTAGAACTAACTGGAAACTCTACCGAATCTTTGACGGCATGTATTGGTATTGTTCATAAAGCAGCGAACACCGTGTTATCTGAAGATGAGCTTTTACAGAAAATGGGGGAGGCTGTGCAACAGGCAAAATCGCAAGGTAGTAACACTATTTATATGATGCCTGAATAAAAGGCAATAAGCGGGGAATGCTTCGAGTCCGACAAGATGATATGAATAATTGTTGATTCTGTGTTTGATAAAAAGATTTCAGGATGTTCAGAGCATTTAGAGGGTGAGTGTTGTATGTATTGTATGTAGAATAGGGCAAGATTTTTAGCTCGGTTCAGTAGACACGAGTACAAACATTTGAGGCGTAAAAGTGACATCTATACCCCATGTACATGCAAACGTTTTACAGTCAGCGCAACAACAAATTCAGCAAGATTTACAACTCGCACTTAATGCATTTTCTATTCCTGAGCCGTTAAAAGGTGCAGTACATCATGCGGTGATGTTGGGTGGAAAACGTGTAAGACCAGCACTGTGTTATGCAACCTCTCATTTGAAACCGAATCATCCTTGTTTTGCGGCAGCGCGTAGAGCGGCTGTAGCCATTGAATTGATTCATTGTTATTCGCTTGCACATGATGATTTACCGTGTATGGACAATGACTTATTGCGCCGTGGACAACCGACTTGTCATGTGGCTTTTGGTGAAGATACTGCATTGTTGACTGGTGATATTCTACAATCGATGGCATTTGAAGTGTTGGGAAGCCGTTTGTTTGATCAAGGTCAAGTTGTACCTGCGGAGATTGTTTTGCGTCAAATTCAGATTTTAGCGACGGCAAGTTCACGAATGGTCTGTGGGCAAGTGCTTGATTTACAAGCTGAAGGTAAGCATGTTGATCAGGAACATTTAGAACAAATTCATCGTAATAAAACGGGTGCGTTGATTCAAGCCGCAATCATGATGGCGGCTGTAACCATTTTTGAAGGCACTGATCCTGCTATTCCAAAGTTACGTCAATTTGGTCAAGCGATTGGGCTCGCATTTCAAGTGCAAGATGACATTTTAGATGTCACTGCCGATACTGAAATGTTAGGCAAAACAGCAGGCAAAGATGAGCAAGTTGAAAAGTCTACATATCCTGCATTAATGGGGCTAGAGCAGGCAAAACAGTATGCTCAGAAATTGCATGACCAAGCTTTTGAAGCATTAGAATATTTTGCTGATAATGCGACTGAATTAAATCAAATTTCGCAATTTTTACTGTCACGTCAAAGCTAATTTGAATTGAAATAATCTTGATTAAATGTCGTTAAGTACATTTAAATTGAATAAAAAACCGAAGCATTTTGCTTCGGTTTTTTATTGTACTGATTTATGCGTACATATTTTAACTTACATCTTTATAGGCACGATCTGCTTCTTCAAAACGATAAATAACATCTTGTTCAGGGGCACGAGTGATTAAGCTAAAGACAATAATGGCGATCATTGCACTGATGAATCCAGGAATAATTTCATAGATTTTAGTATCAGCAAAGACTGGGATATTTTTCCAAAGAATGACGACTACAGCACCAACAATCATTCCTGCAAGTGCACCTGCCAAATTCATGCGTTTCCAAAACAATGACAGCAAAATGAGTGGGCCAAATGCGGCACCAAAGCCCGCCCACGCATAAGCGACTAAGCCAAGGACTTGAGATTCAGGGTTACTTGCAAGTGCAATTGCTAAGACTGCAATCAGTAAAACCATTAAACGACCGACCCAAACCAGTTCTTTTTGTGAAGCATTTTTACGAATAAAGGCTTTATAAAAATCTTCTGTTAATGTGCTTGAACAAACCAATAGCTGACAACTGAGTGTGCTCATGACAGCAGCTAAAATGGCAGCAAGTACAATTCCTGCAATCCAAGGATTAAAGAGGATTTTGGTCAATTCCATGAACACAGTTTCAGAATTTTGATTCACTGTTACTGCAAGTTCAGGATGAATTTGGAAATAGGCGATCCCAAAAAAGCCAGCAGCCACTGCGCCACCTAAACATAAAATCATCCACACCATACCAATTCGGCGGGCATTTGGAATGGATTTTACCGAGTCAGCTGCCATGAAACGCACTAATATATGCGGTTGCCCGAAGTAGCCTAAGCCCCATGCCATCAGGGATATAATGGCAACAGCACTTAAATCTGAAAATAAGCTGTAGGCTTGTGGACGAGCAACTTCAAGTGCCGCATGAACCGTTGCCATATCACCAAGGCTTAACACCGCAACGACAGGAGTGAGGAGTAATGCAAAAATCATCAGGGTAGCTTGAATGGTATCTGTCCAGCTGACTGCAAGAAATCCACCAATAAAGACATAACTAATGGTTGCAATCGCACTAATCCACAATGCAGATTCATATGACATACCAAACATACTTTCAAATAGACGTGCACCTGCGACCATGCCTGAAGCACAGTAAATGGCAAAGAAAATCAGAATGACAAATGCAGATACGACCCTAAGTACTTTTTTATGATCATTAAATCGATTGGAAAAATAATCGGGGAGAGTGAGTGCATTGTTTTGCACTTCAGTGTGAACACGTAAACGCCCTGCAACCAATAACCAATTAAGCCATGCACCAATAATTAGACCAATTGCAATCCACATTTCAGATAAGCCTGAGAGATAAATTGCGCCAGGAAGCCCCATCAGTAACCAACCACTCATGTCGGATGCACCTGCAGAAAGTGCAGTCACAAAGCTTCCTAAGCGCCGCCCTCCGAGAATGTAGTCATCAAAACTATTTGTTGCACGGTAGGCAAATAAGCCAATGACGACCATGGCGACAATATAAAAAAAGAAAGTGATTAGCGTGGGATTCAGGAGATTCATACGGTATCCATTGACTCAGAATGGCGGTAAAGCGACAAGGAGTTTGTCAAAATATTCAATTCAGGCGAAATTTAACCACAGATTGATTATTTTTGCTGAGTCATTCTTGACCATAAGCACACGTCATTAAGCAACTTGATCTCATCATTTAAATTAGAATTCTGTAGGAAAAAGCATGAGGAACAAGTTAAAAAGTGGGGTAATGGATGTGGAATTGAGTAGTGAAATATTTTGAGAAAAACGTTTGTATTTAAATCTAATGCTATGGATGTAAAAATAGGCAGCCTAAACTGCCTATTTAAAATGGTATAAATATGAGGATTAGATTACGAATTACGCCCCATCACACCACGAATGGTATTCATAATATCGGCAGGTAAGACAACAGTTTTAGCATTGTTTGATTTCGACATATCTTGCATAGCTTTAATGTACTGTTCACCCAATAAATAAGACACAGGAATTTCTTTATCACCCACAGCTGAAGTTACCATGGTAATGGCTTTCTGTGAGGCTTCTGCCAATACAACTTGTGCCTCTGCATCACGACGAGAAGCTTCTAAACGACCATCTGCTTCTAGAATCGCTGCTTGTTTTTCACCATCAGCTTTGGTTACAGTTGCACGACGCTGACGTTCAGCGGCTGCTTGTGCTTCCATTGCCGCTTGCATGGTATTAGATGGTTGAATATCTTGAATTTCAACAGTTTTAAGTGTAATTCCCCAATCAGCAATATCATCTGAAATTGCAGCTTTGAGTTTAGCTTTGATATGATCTCGTGAAGATAAGGCATCATCCAAATCCATTTCACCGACAATTGAACGTAGTGATGTTTGTACAAGATTTTGAATTGCCCAACTATAATTTTCAATCCCATACACCGCTTTTTCAGGGGTGGTGATGTTGATATAGGCTACAGCGTTCATCACTAAAACAGCATTATCTCGGGTAATCACTTCTTGTGATGGAATATCAAGTACGATGTCTTTTGTAGTGATTTTATAAGCAACTTCATCGACATAAGGAATGACAAAGTTTAAACCAGGATTGAGCGTGGTGTGGTATTTACCTAAACGCTGCACAATCCATTTATAACCTTGCGGAACAATACGCACGCCTTTGAAAATCGTAATTGCAACAAAAGCAAAAAGTGCTAAGACAACTATAGAACCAAAACCCATTGATTATTCCTCATGATTGTTGATTATAAGAAGATGAATGTGGCTGAACCAAAAGGTCATTGCCTAAAATATCAGTCACACGAACACGATCACCTATTTGTACAGGCGAAGATGTTCGACAGTTCCATTCATCTGAACCGAGTAAAGGCATTGGAAAGCGAACTCTGATTTGGTCGTGTGCAAGCCCGATTTGAATGACCATGCCGACTTGTCCTATCGTCGCTTCACGAGGAAGTCCTGCTTTGGTTTTATCGACAGATAATGGTTTGATAAATTTAAACCAAGCAATGGTGCAACTAATGGATAAAAATATCCAACACACCATTTGCACAGTAAAGCTCATATTGGGAAAGAGCCACAAAAGAATACTGACCACAACGGCTGCAATACCAAACCATAGAGCAGCAAATGCAGGTAAGATCAGCTCCGATAAAATGAGCAGAATGCCCAAAACAAACCAATGCCACGGTTCAAAGATAAAATCCATACATTCACTCTGTTTGTTATGTTGATATGGATGACGCATCATCAATAACAATGTATCAGATTAAAAAACCTTCGACTAGAAAAACGTGTTTTTTCAATATTTTTACAACAAAGTAGCGCATGAAATGAGGGCGTAATAAAAATGCTGAATGTCAATTCATTATGACATTCAGCAAGCGTGTAATGCGCCAAAAATATATTTTTGAGTTTAGAATTTTGCTTTTGGTGCTGGTTTAAAGGCAGCAGGTGATTTTTTGAAATTAGTAATTGCCGCCTGAATGGCAGTAATTTTTCCTTGAGTAGCTTTTTCACCTTCTAAAATAGCTTGGTTACTCGCTTTGAGGTCAAGTGTTCCCAAATGTCCAACTTTGGGCTGAATCACAATATTGGCAAGACTCAATTCATAATTAATGCTTTGTTGCCCCATAATGTTAATGGTTTGGTCAAGTAAGCCCCACATATTCATCGATTGAGCACCCGTTGGGCGTGCTGAAATATCGACAGCGATCACAATGTCTGCACCCATATCTTTGGCTGTTTGTACAGGGATTGGACTGACTAAACCCCCATCGATATATTTACTCTTACCAATAGTCGCTGGTACAAAAACATTGGGAATACTGCATGAAGCACGAACGGCTTGTCCTGCATTACCTTTAATGAAATCTGCTTTTTTACCATTGTCTAAACGTGTCGCGACAGCAGCAAAGCGAATGGGAAATTGCTCAATAGGCTTATTGCCAACATTACGATTGACATAGTCTTGTAACTTTTGCCCAAGCACAATACCTTGACTATTCAAAGTCAAATCACGAATATCTGATTCTTTAAGTTGTTGCGCAATCTGTTGAAGTTGATAGGGGCTTTTACCACTTGCATAAATACTACCCACAAAACTGCCTGCACTTGTTCCTGTCACAATTTTCGGTTTAATACCATGTGATTCAAGCACTTTCAATACACCAATATGTGCAAAACCTTTGGCACCTCCGCCACCCAATGCAATTGCAATAACGGGTTCACGGGCTTTGATCACCGTGGTTTGCGTTGGTGTTTTGACATTTTTATCGCAACCAACCAATGCTAAACCCAATAAACTCAGTAATCCTAAGCGTTTCAAATACATATAAACTAATCATCAAAAAACAAAAAAATATGCTTTATATTTGAACAGATTAACACTTATTTCTCTATGTCTTTTTGCCATATTTTTTGTAAAGGAATAGCAAGTCGTTCAGCAATTTTAGGTGAAAACTTTCCTTTATATGTGTTTAGGATTTGTTCTAAATCATGTTCATAATTATCACTCGGATGCAGTATGCCTAAGCAACGTATGACTTTATGATCATAGTCGAAGGCAAACATGATTATTGGAATCTGTGCGCCATGAGCAATATGATAAAAGCCACTTTTAATGGATTGTGCGGTCTTTCGTGTGCCTTCAGGTGCAATGGCAATCCAAATTTTGTCACGAGTCCTGATAATATCTACAATTTGTTGAGTCAATCCATGTGTAGAATTTCGCTCTACAGGAATAACGCCAATCCATTCGAAAAAACCTTTGAACGGTGTTTTGAACAGTGTATCTTTGCCAAAAATAGTGACATTTAAGCCCAGTCCAAGTAGTGCAAGAAAGGCATATAAACCATCATAATTGGACGTATGTGGTGAAATAATGGCAACGGCTTTGGGTAAATTGGGAAATTCACCTTCAAAACGCCAACCTTGTGCTAGAAATAAGTTCTTAAAAATTGTTCGACTTAGCTGCGTTCCACGTGATGGAACTTGATCGGGTAATATTGGAAATTTTTTTGTCATTTTAATGATGATCTTGAACTTTTGAATAGTATAAACCTATGTTCTATTTTGAATTATTGCGAAAAGGTAAACAAGATAGTCATATTTTTATACGTCATATTTAAAATTATTTATATAAAATTGATGTATAAGCTTCCAATCCGATCAAGATAATATTCATCAAATAAAGGCACAGCACGACCATGCAAAAAAATATGTTGCAGAAAATATAATGCAAAAACACACACAGCTTTATCTACTATTGTTTTCCTTGTATTGGGCGCAGGGTTTACCTGTGGGTTTTATGACTCATGCACTTCCTGTAGTTTTACGTGCGCAAGGTGTGTCTTTGGCGCATATTGGTGGTTTTGGTTTGTTGATGTTGCCATGGGCGGTTAAAGTTTTTTGGGCGCCATGGGTCGATAAATTCGGTAGTGATCGTATTGGGCATTATCGTAGTTGGATTTTACCGACTCAAATGTTGACTGTAGTGATTCTGATAATCTTATCTTTTCTTCCAATTCACACCTTGAATCAGCCAAGTTATTTATTGGCATTTTTTGTGGCTTTATTTGTCATGAATAGTACTGGAGCAACGCAAGATATTGCCACCGATGGTTTAGCTGTAAGTATTTTAAAAGGTGATCAACAGCATTGGGGCAATATGTTCCAAGTGATAGGTTCACGTTTAGGCTTTATTGTCGGTGGTGGTGCAATTTTATGGGCTTTAGATTGGCTTAATTGGCAAAGTACCTTCTTAATTTTGGCAGGTTTGGTTGCCTTAAATACGCTACCGATTTTATTTTTTAATGAAAAATTTATTTCAACGGTTTCATTACATCAAAAATATGTGGCTGATTCTAAAATACAGGGAACACTTGGACAGCGCTTAAAGCATTACTTACGTTATTTTATAGATAGCCGAGTGATGCTAAGTTGGCTAGTGGTTTTGGCTTCTATTAAAATTGCTGATGGTCTATCAGGTCCGATTATTAAACCTTTATTAGTCGACCTAGGTTTGTCATTTTCTCAAATTGGCATTTATATCACGATGCTAGGTGCTTTGGCTGCACTGTTTGGTGCAGGTTTAGCGAGTTTAGTTTTAAGTAAAATCTCTCGTGCGAAAGCCCTCATTCTATTTTCAATACTTAAAGTGATCAGCTTAACGGGATTTGTTTGGTTGGCTTTTTTACATGATCAAGGACAGAGCATTCAGCCTAAATGGATTTATCTAATCAATGCTTTTGAAGATATGTTTGCAGCCATGCTACTTGTGGTGATTTTAACCTTAGTCATGCAATACAGTCGTAAAGAATATGCCGCTACAGACTTTACTTTTCAGGTGTCATTAATGGCAACAGTCAGTGGTGTACTTTATACGCTGAGCGGTTTTGCGGGAGATTATTTGGGCTATTTTAATTATCTGTTGGTGATTACTGTGGTTGCAATTTTTACACTCGTGCCAATTTATGAATGGGTACGGATTGAAAAATTTAAAAAATAGATATAAAAAATATTGAAGTGTTGTAGCGTTAACGAAGGGATAGAAAACTTAAAAAATAACTGATTATTAAGAATATAAGTAATTATTTTATACGTATAAATAATAATTTATTTGACCAATTAAGTTGCTTTTAAGTTTCAGGAAATAAATTAAAACATAATACTCGGGCAGTCTTGAAACGAATGATGCTTAATTTTTTACATAACTTAAAACAACGTAAAATAGCGTTGTCTCTAACAAGCTTCAACCTGATGGTTGCGGTATGGTTAGGTTTAGTGTTGAATTTTTCATTTTTTAAGAAAATTCAAACTCTTACACCATACGAAGGATTTAAGGCTTATGCCTTTATTGGTGCGACAGCAATTTTATTGATTGCCCTATACAATTTTATTTTGCAAATTTTAGATTGGAAATGGACGGCTAAATTTTTTGCAATCATTTTAGTTTTTATTGGTGGGTTTAGTGCTTATTTTGTCAACTCATTGGGTGTAGTGATTTCTCCTGATCAAATTCAAAATATGATGCAAACTGATTCGGCTGAAGCAACAGATTTATTGTCATTACGTTTTGCAGTATGGATTTTCTTTTTTGTTGTTTTTCCTATTGCCGTGATTAGTCGCATTCAAATTGGTTCTGAAACCTCAAAACCTAAAATTGTATTGAAAAAAGTATTGAATGTTGTGGCATCTTTGGCATTGGTTGGCAGTTTACTCTATGTATTCTATGTCGATTATGCAGCAATTTTTCGTGAACATCGTGACTTAAAAGGCATGATTTCACCGCAGAATGTCATTTCATCAACGCTATCGTATTACCATAAAAAGTCACCTAAAAAAGATTTACCTTTAATTCATTATGGTGAAGATGCGCATCTGGTTGAAGAAGTATCGAATCAACATATGCCGAAATTGATGGTATTGGTGGTGGGTGAAACAGCACGCGCAGAAAGTTTTTCATTGAATGGTTATAATCAAAACACCAATCCTGAATTGTCTAAACAGGCGGGTTTAATTAACTTTAGCCAAGTAAGTTCTTGTGGTACAGCAACGGCAGTTTCTGTACCGTGTATGTTCTCGGGAATGAAGCGAACCGATTATGATGAACAACTCGCTAGCCACCGTGAAGGTTTACTCGATATTGCCAAGCGTGTAGGTTATAAAGTCACTTGGATAGATAACAATTCAGGTTGTAAAGGGACATGTAACCGTGTTGAACAGTATGTGATTCCTGAACCATTAAAACAAAAATGGTGTAAAGATGATGAGTGCCAAGATGGTATGTTGGTCGATGCATTACAAACGTATTTAAAAACGATTCCTGAAAATGACAAATCACCACGTTTGATTGTGTTACATCAAATGGGAAGCCATGGCCCTGCATACTATAAACGTGCACCAAATGAATTTAAGAAGTTTGTGCCTGAGTGTGCAACCAATGCGATTCAAGGTTGTACATCGAAAGAATTGGTGAATGCTTATGACAATACAATTTTGTATACCGATCATATTTTAAGTCAGGTCATTGATACTTTAAAAGCACAGAAAAATTATCGTACAGGATTTTGGTATTTGTCGGATCATGGTGAATCAACAGGTGAGCATGGTATGTATTTACATGGCGCACCTTATGCCATTGCACCAACACAGCAGACACATGTACCTATGATGATGTGGTTCTCCGATGCGTGGAAAAATATTGCATCACCACAAATTAATTGCTTAACTCAACAAAGTTCAGCAACATTGAGTCAGGATAATTTATTTCCAAGTATGCTCAGTTTACTTGATATACAAACGCGTGTGATTGATCAGAATATCAATATGTTAAAACAATGCAGCTTACGCAGTTAATCAAACAAAATACTCAGGAACACGACCATGACAAAAATTCTGATGATTGAAGATGATTTTATGATTGCAGAATCCACTATGACTTTATTGCGCTTTCATCAATATGAAGTGGAATGGGTAAATAATGGTTTGGATGGTATAAAACAACTCACCAACAATGAATTTGACTTAGTATTGCTTGATCTCGGTTTACCCATGATGGATGGTATGCAAGTACTCAAACAAATTCGTCAGCGAACCACGTTGCCTGTGTTGATTATTTCTGCGCGAGATCAACTACAAAATCGTGTAGATGGTTTAAATTCAGGGGCAGATGACTACCTGATTAAACCCTATGAATTTGATGAGCTTATTGCACGAATTCAAGCTTTATTACGCCGTGTTGGTGGCACTCTACAACAAGTAAATAGTGACTGTGTATTAAAAAATGGTGATGTTGAACTTGATGTTGAACAACATATTGCCAAACTAAAAGGTGAAGAGGTTGAGCTTTCAAACCGTGAATGGGCGATTTTAGTTCCACTAATGACACATCCGAATAAAATCTTTTCCAAAGCTAATTTGGAAGATAAATTATATGATTTTGACAATGAAGTCAGTAGTAATACCATTGAAGTCTATGTACACCATATTCGTTCTAAATTGGGTAAAGATATTATTAGAACCATCCGTGGTTTGGGCTATCGTTTAGGTCAGGCAAGAGGTGTTTAATAAGTGTTGCCACGACATTATTCACTGAAAAAGAGGCTGATAGGGTTTACTTCAGCGTTTTGCATCCTGTTGGGATGCATTCTTGTTTTTACTGCATATAAAAGTGCGCTTCATGAAATTGATGAAATTTTGGATGCGCAGATGGAATATCTTGCAGAGCGTGTCGCTGTGGATGCTCGACCAATTCAAAGCCATTTCAATACTCATAAGCGTTACCAAGAAGAAGATTTATTTGTGGATGTTTGGGAATATGCCAAACAAAGTCATTTAACGCATGAACATCACATATTAGTAGAACCGAAGCAAAAAGCAGGTTTTTATACGCAGCATGCAGCAAGTGGCATGTGGCGGACGTATGTCATTCCAACTGACAAATATCAAATCCAAGTGAGTCAGCAGGAATCGGTACGTCAGCATTTGGCAATAGAGTTGGCGGGAACTATGTTCTTGCCTTATTTGTTAATTACACCATTTGCTTTGTTCGGCTTAGCGTTGGTTATTCGCCGTGGATTGAAACCTTTAGATGATTTTAAAGATGAATTATCACAGCGGAATTCTACTTCGTTAGAGGCGATACAACAGCAAAACTATCCTGAAGAGCTGCTACCAACCATCAATGAAATGAATCATTTATTTGAACGGATTTCTCAGTCACAACAAGAACAGCGGCAATTTGTCGCAGATGCAGCACATGAGTTGCGTACGCCTATTACAGCTTTAAATTTGCAAACTCAAATTTTACTTAGTCAATTTCCTGAAGAAAATAATTTGCATAATTTGAGTAAAGGTTTGGCACGAATGCAACATTTGGTCACGCAGTTGCTTACGCTTGCAAAACAAGATGGATCGCTTAGCGTGCAATCACAGCCGACGGCTTTAAAGTTGAATGATGTTGCTTTGAATTGTGTTGAGCAGTTAATGAATTTGGCAATGGAAAAAGAAATAGACTTGGGCTTTGAGCGCAACGATCCTATACATATGATCAGTATTGAGCAAAGTATTCATTCTATTGTGTTTAACCTGATTGATAATGCAATTAAGTACACACCGTCATCAGGCATAATTAATATTTCAGTGTTTCAAGATACATCTGGTATGGCATGTATTCAAATTGAAGATAGTGGTCCTGGTATTGATCCTGCATTGTATGATCAAGTGCGTAAGCGTTTTTATCGTGTGCATCATCACTTAGAAGTCGGAAGTGGTTTAGGACTGTCTATTGTTGATAAAGCCATTCAGCATTTGGGCGGGGAGTTGATTTTATCTAAAAGTGCAGATTTAGGTGGGTTAAGTAGTTTGGTAAAACTACCCATGAAATATGAATTTCACTAAAAAAGATGATAAATCAGGATAGTTGAAGTGGTTTATTGTCAACATTGAGTCATTGAAGTGAAATCAACATGGATAATAAAATCAATCTTTGAAGTACTTTTTTGTTATAGAGTGAATACATCAGTCATCTAAAGGTAGAGCTGATATATCTTTTGATAAGGTAGATTGCTTTTGTTGCTCAAAGAATTTATAGAAGTATGCATACAATGCGGTGTTAAAACACAGAATAATCCAACCTGTCCATAAGTTGTGACTTAAAAAATGTGCACCACGCATCATTTGTCCCCAACCCATCATAAAACCAAGCAGTAGCCCAGCAATAAGGTAAAACCATGCACGTTTAGGCTGAACTAGGCGAAAGACAAAAAAACCTGTGATGAGGGCAAAACCTGTACTGGCATGACCACCTGGAAAGCAATGACCGTGTGTTGCAGTAAAGTTCCAAATAAAACCTGTTGCCGTTTTCTCGGTCATGTCCCAAGGACAAGCATGTGCAGATTGGGATTTTAAAATACCAATGAGTGCAGTGGACAAGATGCTGACCACAAACATATAGCCATATAGCCAGCGTTGAGGTCTGAGCTTTTCGAGCTTAAAGGAAGCCAACCATAGAACGAAGAATGAAAGATAAACAGCAATCAGTAATTGTTTAAAAACTTTATGATTAAGATGAACGAGGTACCAATTATTGCGTTCAGTAAAATGACCGAATTGATCTATCCAAGGTTGTATTAATGCAAGATCGATTTTTCCATAAATAGGAAAAACATAAATCAAAATAGCTAAACTAAAGATCAGAATAGCGCTGATTCGAAGCATAAATTTTTTGAAATCGAAGGGCATGGTTTAGGTTCTTTTTTAGATTTTAGAATTATTCAGTGAGTTGCTTAATCAAAGCTTAAAAGCTAGCGTATTCTATAATAGTACTTAGTGATACTCTGAAATTTATACTCAAATATAGAACAAAATATTCAATAGAAAACAGCATATTCTTGTGAACATGCTGTCAGCTAAAAACTTAAAAAAAGACTTTAAACGTATGATTTAAAACATCGCATCTTCAGAGTTGGCAGAAATTTTATGAATAGATAAATCTGCGCCTCGGAATTCTTCTTCTTGTGTTAAGCGAATACCCATGGTCATTTTTAATATTCCATATACGACAAAACCGCCTATAAGTGCCACGATAATGGCAAACATCGTACCCAATAATTGTGACCACAGTGAAACACCACCTAGCCCTCCCATCCATTGTTGACCGAAGATTCCAACTGCAATACCGCCAAATGCACCACAAACACCATGTAATGGCCAAACACCCAAAACATCATCAATTTTGAGTTTATTTTGAGTGTAAGTGAAGAGTTTTACAAAGAGAAAGCCTGCAATTGCACCAATGAATAGTGCAGCAACAGGATGTACAATATCAGACCCCGCGCAGATGGCAACTAAGCCTGCAAGTGGACCATTATGTAAGAAACCAGGATCTTCTTTACCAAAGAAGTTAGCTGAAATTGTACCGCCAACCATTGCCATGAGTGAGTTAATTGCAACAAGCCCTGAAATAGCATCTAAACGTTGTGCGCTCATGACATTAAAGCCAAACCAACCGACTATTAAGATCCATGAACCAAGCGCAAGAAATGGAATGGATGATGGTGGATGTGCACTGACACGACCATCTTTTTTATACCGTCCATGACGCGCACCGAGTAAAAGTACGGCGACAAGGGCAATCCATCCTCCCATTGCATGCACCACAACTGAGCCTGCAAAATCATGGAAACCTGCACCGAATGTGGCTTCTAACCATTTTTGAATGCCAAAGTTACCATTCCATGCAATACC
The DNA here is from genome assembly GCF_052850415.1 of Acinetobacter sp. 1207_04. Classification (NCBI taxonomy): domain Bacteria; kingdom Pseudomonadati; phylum Pseudomonadota; class Gammaproteobacteria; order Moraxellales; family Moraxellaceae; genus Acinetobacter; species Acinetobacter sp. 1207_04. The sequence goes on from NZ_VXCQ01000003.1 coordinate 163,326, forward strand.
TTCAAAAAATGGATAAATTAGCGCAACTAAAAATAAAGTCGCAATTGCCTGTGTTTTCATTTTGGCACGTTCAGCAATTCCGCCTGAAATAATCGCAGGAATTGCTGCAGCAAAGGTCAGTAGGAAGAAACATCGCATGAGGTTATAGCCATGCTCGGCAGCAAGTTGTGAACCTGCATGAAAAAAATGCTGACCATAGGCAATATAATAACCGACAAAAAAGTAGGCGATGGCTGAAATAGAAAAGTCGGTCAAAATTTTACTGAGTGCATTGACCTGATTTTTATGGCGAACAGTCCCGAGTTCAAGGAAAGCAAAACCTGCATGCATTGCAAGCACAAGAATTGCACCGAGGAGGAGAAAGAGTAAGTCTGTATTTTGCATAGATGATTCTTTTTAGTGCTATATGTCACAATTCGGTTCAAGTATAACGATCTAAAACAGAACAGGAATACTTTTGCTGTAGGGAAAAATTGATTAAATCATTCAAAATATGATCAAGACTCGATATAAAGCGAGTCATGCACTGTTTTGGTCTTTTAGTATTAATTTGGTGCAAAGTTAATTTTATATATATTTTAATTTATTGATATTTAATATTATTTAAAAATTAATACTTACCATTTAGTTTATTATTTCATATTGTAAAACTACAGAAATGAATTAAGTTGAATAAAAGGGCATAGAATAATTTAAATTGTAGGCTTAAATAGTCGTGATAAATTTTTAAACTGAATGGCTTTGTTACATAAAACACCAAAAATCAAAATGACTCTAAACTACTCAAATTAAAGTGACAACTTGGATATAAGGTCGACCTAATTTTGTAAATTTATTTATTACTGGTACGAGTACATGAATTTTTTAGTTGGCTATGGAAGTTCTTAGTGCCGAGTTTATCGCTCAATAAATGAATGTAAAGAAGTCGATCCCTACATTCTGATAGAAAATTGAATATCAATATGCTCTTGTCCTTTGCAAAGGGTGGAATATCTGGTGCTGTTCATTTCAAACCACATTATTTAATAAGCGCTGAACAAGGCCTAAAACAATATATAGGAGCATCTAAAATAGAGATTTGATCATGAGGCAGCATTAAATAACAGTATCGGTATATATTTAATTTCAACCTTATTGACTTTGTCGTGGTACATACCATTAAGTAGTAGGGTTAAAGCAAAATAGATGTTTCCTCAACGAACTAATTTGGCGAAGTATACTGTTTATATAACAGGAGTAATTGATTGTATGATAGGTTTTAGCCTTATTCATTCGGTAATTTTATCTGCATAATGATGTTCTGTTTTTTCAATAATCATTGAGGTAAATTGCAGAATATAAGTGGCATGCTGCATGAGTTTTTTCTGTGAAGCCTGCCATTGATCTTTTACAGCATGTTTTAAAAACTGAGATAAAATTTCTTCAGAATGAAATAACTCAAAAGCCAATTGATTCACTTGCTCATCATAAATATTACTATGTACAAAAATATGTAATTCCTTGGCAAAAACAGGAATTAATTTTAAGTATTCAGATTCTAGACTGTGAATTGCATTCATTTCATGTTGATTTTGAAACTTTTCTAAAAATATTTGTGTGCTATTACGAAGTTGATACAGTGTTGGAAGTAATGTAATTAAAAACTTTTGTTTTTGATTTTCCTCAACTTGTTGTTCATCTCTATGTTGTTTTCGGTCAAAGTAAAGTGGAATTGCTACAGCAACAAAAATAGCGATGACTGAGCCAATGGCTTGTACCCATGCTGCGAGTTCTTGATTGAAAATTAAATTAGCTTCCGTTAAAGGCATATTTTTCCTCTATTTTTATCGGTTTAGAGTAAGTCTAGGATGAATTTAGCCTTTTAGATAGGACATAAAATACCGTTATATAGCTTCTTTCAAAGCCTGATTTTTAAAATGATGAACTTCCGTATGCTTTTGTTGGGTAAAAATTGCTACACTTTAGAACGTCTTATTTTTCATTTTTGTTATGTCTTTTGATCTAAAAATTAGTCTTTTACCAGATGTTGCATTGGCATCGCCACAGCATAAAAAGTTGCAACGTTTAATTGAACAAATTGAACAACAAAAGCTAGATTTAGCCATGTGGCAGAATATGCAACATGAAATTCAAAGTTATATGCACCATAAACTATTCCCGATTTATACTGAATTACATGGCACGTTATTTTCGCAACTTGAACAATTATGGATATATTTACAACAACAGGACTTTTCTAAGGCTGATTTAGAACAGCTCGATGCCAAATTACAATCATTGGCTAAAACACTCAAGAAATCACAGAGTTTAAATACTGAAAAAATCAATTTAGTCGATGAAATTTACAACTTTTATCAGCAAGATCGTACATATAGCCAAAGCAAAAAGCAGAGTAAACAGCAGAAAAAATCATCAAAACCAAGTTCTCAAAACATCAATCATTTTGAACAAGATGAGTGTGAAAGTGTAGATTTAGAGATTGAATATACTGAGTTTGAAGATTGGAATACTAAAGAATATGAGCAACAACGAGAAGAGTATCAACGGAAACGTTTAGCGCAAAAACGTGAGCAAGCTGAAAAGTTGGCAGAGCAGTCTTTAAAAACCGTGTATTTAAAGATTACGGCAATGATTCACCCTGACCGTGAACCTGATGAAGCTAAAAAAGTTGAAAAAACTGAGTTACTTCAAGTGGTGAATGAAGCTTACGCACAACAGGATTTATTTTATTTGTTGAAAATGCAATTACAGCTTGAAACTAATAAGGGCTTAAATCCTAAAGCTTTAAGTGATGAGCATTTGAAGTTTTATAAAATGGCGTTAGAAGCGCAAAGTCAGCGTTTAGCGAGTCAAATTGATGATATTACCGATGCTTTTCATTGGAGTGAAAAGCCTAAGCCGAAAAATATGCAGGTGAAAGATGTGTATAAGGTAATAGATGCAGATGTGGTGACTTTAAAAGAACAAGTAAAGTGGGAAAGAGAGCGATTGAAATATATAGGGAAGGTGAAAGGGTTGGAAGTTTTATTAGGTAATGAGATGCTTTAATTAATTATATTTAAAATAGTACTTTGAAAATACTAGAGAATTAATTAGAATGGAGTTGCCACTTATAATGGTTTTTTACTAGTGGTTTGCTTATCGGAGTATATTTTATTGCTGATAAGGACGTATATGTAAACTTCGGTATTAATGAATCGTTCGAACGCTTCATCAATACCTCGATGATTGTATTTATGTCGATGTAGATCCCTGTGCTGATGTATAGCATGAGAGAGAAGCTGATTAGTAACATTGTACAGACACTCCTTTGAAATGTTTAGACTGCACCTAAAAAGGAGGAAGGCATAGGCAGACTTGAGCTTATGTTCTTCAATAGACTTTGAGGGGATGTCCTTTTTGAGGATACAGATAGCAGTCCACTCTAACCCCTCAAAGTTGGCAAAATGAATAATATGATTGATATAAAATTTTTTGAAGATAGAAATAAAATTCGAAATTATTTACATTTTGATAGAAAGAAGAGTAATCAGAAAGTTTTCGAATATGTAACAAACCCAGCTAATATAGCTAAGCACTCATTTTTCCCTACGATTTCTTATTTTTTAAATGAAAAAAAAATTGCTCGAAATAATTCGCAGAAAACTTATCGAAAAGAAAGAATCAAGAAAAATGTTAATTTCAATAATATACCTAGATTGGTAAAATCTAGATACAAGTCGCCTTATGTGGTTAAAAAATATATTAATCAACTTAAAATGAGAAAAAGTGTACTGACTAGAAATGACTTTAAAGAAAAGCCTAGATTAATTAATTTCCCATCTCATATTGATGGGAATATTTATGCCTATTATTCAAAGATAATCGGTGAAAAATATGAGGTTTTTTTAAAAAATGAGCGATTAGATAAGAATATTATAGCTTTTAGAAAAGTATTAAAAGAAGATAAAAATAAAAAAATGATTTCTATGTGTAATATTCACTTTGCTAAAAATGTATTTAATTGCATTGAATCACGAAAAAATTGTTATGTATTGTGCTTAGATATTTCAGGATTTTTTGATAATTTAAATCATGAAATTTTAAAAGCTATGTGGATGACATTGTTGAATGATAGTAAATTACCAAAAGATCATTATCAGGTTTTTAAATCATTAACTAATTATGCTTATGTTAATAAAAAGGAATTATATAAGGAATTAAACTTATCATTAAATGCTCGAAAACTGTATAGACCTGATAAACGGTTATGTGATATTCAAACATTCCGAAACAGAGTAAGAACGGAAAAATTAATTAAGAGAAATTTAAAATCGAAAGGTATTCCTCAAGGCTCACCTATAAGTGGAATGCTATCAAACATATATATGATGGATTTTGATAAGAATATTGCCAAGAAGATAAAAGAGGTTGGGGGAGAATATTTTAGATATTGTGACGATATGATTTTTATTTTCGATCAAGAGTATCAGCAAGAGATTCAAAATTTAGTGTTAAAAGAAATTGATATTTTAAAGTTGAAAATTAATGACCAAAAAACCCAAAAAATTGAATTTCAAAATGGAATAGTTAAAAATAATAATAATCCAAGTTTTAACTATCCACATAAGCTTCAGTATTTAGGCATATTATACGATGGAAATAATATTTTTTTAAGAGAGAATGGACTGTCTAAATTTCATTATAAACTAAGAAAAGCAATAAGGATGAGGAATGCTCATTATAGAAGGTTAAAAAAATCGAATCAGCATAATAATCACAATATGTATATGAGAACATTATATACAAGATTTACCTATATCGGTAAAAGAAATTATGTGAGCTATGTTTTTAGAATTGCTAAAGAGTTTGAGTCAAAGAATGTAAAGAAACAAGTTAAAGGTCATTTTAATGTGTTTAATGATTATTTAGATAAGAAAAAATAAAACCCCCCAATTATGAGGGGTTTTAGCTTATTTTTTAAGTGTTTAGCAATAAATTAAAGCGCCGCAATCTGCTCCATATTTGCTTTAATCTTTGCTAATTGGTCAGCAAACTCAGCAAGTTTAACTTTCTCGCCTTCAACTACCGCAGCAGGTGCTTTCGCCACAAAACCTTCATTACCAAGTTTAGAGGCAATTTGATCATGTTGCTTTTGCACTTTGTCGAAGTCTTTCTGTAAACGACCAAGTTCCGCTTTAGGATCAATTAAACCTTTCATTGGCACAAATACAGATACATGACCAACGACAGAAGATGAAGACAATGGTGGTTGCTCACCATCAGCCAAGAAAGTAATACTTTCAACTTTCGCCAATGCTTTAAACAAAGGTTCAATACGAGTGATCTGTGCTTTTTCTGCTTCAGTCGTGTTCTGTAAAAGAACAGGCAATAAACGTGCATTACCTAAGCCCATTTCACCACGAATATTACGTACAGCACCAATCAAACCTTGAAGCCATTGCATATCTGCTTCAGCTTGTTCGTTTACACGCTCAGGGTTGGCAACAGGGTACTGCGCAAGCATGATGGTTTCAGCAGTAATGCCAAGTTTAGGCGCAAGCGTTTGCCAAATTTCTTCAGTCAAATACGGCATGATTGGATGCGCAAGACGTAAAGATGCTTCCATTACCGCAAGAAGAACACGACGAACTTCTGCTTTACGCTCAGTCGAAACATTCTCATCATTTAGAACAGGCTTAGTCAGCTCTACATACCAGTCACAGTATTCATTCCAAATGAACTCATAAATTGCTTGTGCGGCTAAATCTAAACGATATGTTGCAAATGCTTGTTGCACCGCAGCTTCCGCTTTTTGTAAACGGCTCACAATCCATTGCTCAGGCAATTCCCAAAGGTCTTGACGTTCTGATTGACCAATCACTTGCTCTTCACAGTTCATCATCACGAAACGAGTTGCGTTCCAGATTTTGTTGGCAAAGTTACGGTAACCTTCAACACGTTTCATATCGAACTTGATGTCACGACCTGTATTGGCAAGTGCACAGAAAGTGAAACGAACAGCGTCTGTACCGTAAGCTTGAATACCTTCTGGGAATTCTTTACGAGTAGACTTCTCAATCTTCGCTGCTTGTTTCGGATTCATCAAACCTGTAGTACGTTTTTGTACCAAAGTTTCAAGGTCAACACCATCAATCAAATCTAATGGGTCAAGCACGTTGCCCTTAGATTTAGACATTTTCTGACCTTCGCCATCACGGACTAAACCATGTACATACACCGTTTTAAACGGAACTTGAGGTGTACCATCGGCATTCTTCATGAAATGCATGGTCATCATAATCATTCGGGCAACCCAGAAGAAAATGATGTCAAAACCAGTGACTAGAACGTCAGTTGGGTGGAAAGTATTTAAGAAATAGTTTTCCGCATCTTTCTTCGCATCACCAGTCCAACCTAAAGTTGAGAATGTCCAAAGACCAGATGAGAACCATGTATCAAGTACATCTTCATCTTGATCCAGTTGAACATCAGCAGGGATGCCATTCTTTTCACGGACTTCTTCTTCAGAACGACCTACATAAATGTTGCCATCTACGTCATACCATGCAGGGATACGGTGACCCCACCACAATTGACGAGAGATACACCAGTCTTGAATGTTGTTCATCCATGCCATGTACATATTGCTGTATTGCTCAGGCACAAATTTAATGTCGCCATCTTTAACAGCTTTAATTGCAGGCTCAGCAAGTGGCGCAATTTTCACATACCATTGGTCTGTTAAAAGTGGCTCAACAATTACGCCTGAACGGTCACCACGAGGTGGTTTAAGCGTATACGGTTGAATTTGATCTAACCAACCTTCAGCTTCCGCTTGTTCAACCAATTTTTTACGTGCAGCAAAACGCTCAAGACCCACATATTCAGTAGGCGCTGTGATAGTTTTAGAAATTTGTTCACCAGCTTTGGCAATGAACTCAAACTCAGCCAAAATTTCAGCATTTTTATTGAAAATGTTGATGATTGGGAGTTCGTTACGTTTACCCACTTCATAGTCATTGAAGTCATGTGCAGGGGTGATTTTTACACAGCCTGTACCGAATTCTTTATCAACATATTCATCTTTAATGATCGCAACAGCACGACCTGTAATTGGTAAAATAATATTTTTGCCAACAAGATCTGCATAACGCTCATCATCAAGTGCAACAGCAACCGCGGTATCACCGAGTAATGTTTCAGGACGAGTTGTTGCTACAACGATGTAATCTTTACCATCATGTGTACGAACAGTTTTATCTTCAAAGAAATACTTAAAGTGCCAAAGTGAGCCTTGTTCTTCTTTATCTGACTCAACCTCTAAGTCAGACAGTGCAGTTTGTAATTTTGGATCCCAGTTAACGAGGCGTTTACCACGGTAGATCAAGCCATCTTCGTGTAATTTAACGAACACTTCTTTTACAGCATTCGATAAACCTTCATCCATCGTAAAGCGTTCGCGAGACCAATCTACAGATGAACCTAAACGACGAATTTGGTTAGTAATATTTCCGCCAGATTGTTCCTTCCATTCCCACACTTTTTCGATGAACTTTTCACGACCTAAGTCATGACGACTGACACCTTGCGCACCTAACTGACGCTCTACAACCATTTGCGTTGCAATACCAGCGTGATCTGTACCCGGTTGCCATAAAGTATTTTTACCTGACATGCGGTTATAACGCGTAAGGGCATCCATAATGGCATTGTTAAAGCCATGACCCATGTGCAAGTTACCTGTGACGTTTGGTGGTGGAATCATGATACAAAATGATTCGCCTTTTTCAGACGGTTTGAAGTAGCCACGCTCTTCCCAAGTTTGGTACCATTTTTTTTCGATCTCAGTTGGATCGTAAGTCGTAGAGATGTTTTGCGCTGAATCAGTCATAGCTCGAAAATTTTTAAATAGAATAAAAAATTAGATCCATTGTAGCAAAAAAATTCCATCTTTGTTGCTTCCTGTACATGCTGAAATACTGTGTTATTGAGACGATTCTGTTGAATGCAATGAATAAAACAAGCATGAAGAATGATTATTCATGTCAATTGTTTTAGGTAGGGCAAATAAATAGCTTTTGTGAATGTAATTGTTTTAGAAAAAATAGTCAGCTTTACAAATATATAGAAATAACTATTTGATTAAAAAATAAAACATAGAAAATAATATTTGAAATGGACGGTACTTAAAGACAATGTTGTTACACATTCGCTTTGTTAAGATGCATGGACTGCCCCAATAATGAAAATAATGGAAGTATAAAATGAGTTATAGAGTTGAATTATTAATCAAGCAACAGACCTATCAACAATTGGTCAATATTAGCCAACATCTCAACAAAGGTGAAAAAAAGGATGTTGCAAAAGAATTGGGGCAAGCATTTACGGACATGTCATGTCAGGTACTTGATCAGCTTTTTGGTACACTTATTGAAGAACAGCGTGCAAACTCACAACTCAGTGCCGAGGGTAAAAAGAGCTTAAAAGAGGCTGAGCAGATTTTTAATCAAATTGAAAGCGCAATGAAAAAGTACATGCCTTGGTCTATTTCTTTATTTAGTAATGAACGTCTAAAACCAGTTGCCAATCATATTTTGAAAAAATTTGATGCTTCAGAAAATGCTGAAGTGGTAATGCATTATCAACTAGATAAGCATTTGGGTGAAAACTCATTTAACGATTTACAAAAACTTCAGCAGGGCGATGTACAAAATTTGCGAGGCACGCTGAAAAATTTGATTCAGGTGATAGATTTGGGTGTTTCAGAATTTATTCGCGATCCTAAAACTTTGTTGAAATTTAATTTTGTGGTCGATAAAACCTTAAATGGTGTCATTAGTATGGTAACAAGTACAGGTTATAAACGCCTTGAAAAGGTGGCTGATGATTATGAAAAATCGAGTAGTAATGATGAAAAATTAAAACATTATGGTCATCATTTTTCAAAATTTGTACTTGAAGTTTAAATGAACTGATTCAATTCTTTAAAACTATTTTTATGTGAACTATTTTTCATAGATCGCATTTTTATGGCATAGTCGTGAGTAAAATAATGTCATTCAAAAAAATGAGGGATTGCTATGGAAAACGTACAAGGAAAAGTAGTGTGGATTACAGGTGCATCTTCAGGTTTAGGAAAAGCATTGACAACTACACTAGCATCGCAGGGAGCGCAAATTGTATTGAGCGCAAGACGCTTTGAAGAGTTGGAAAATGTGCGTGTAAGTTTGCCAAACTCAGATCAGCATATTTCTATTGCAATGGATATTACCAATGAAGCTCAAGTACGTGATGCATATGCACAAGTATTGAAAGAAAAAGGACGTATTGATTGGCTGATTAATAATGCAGGTTTAAGCCAACGTGCCTTGATTGCTGAAACAAGTATGCAAACTGAACGTGCGATTATGGAAGTCGACTACTTTTCACAAGTGTTTCTGACTAAGTTGGTTTTGCCTACATTTTTATCGCAAAAATCGGGACGTATTATCTATGTATCGAGTGTAGCAGGCTTATTAGGGACTCAGTATCGTGCATCTTATTCGGCAGCAAAAGCCGCTATTCATATGTGGGCAAACAGTTTACGTGCTGAAGTTGCACAAGATGGCATTAGCGTTTCTGTGTTATTTCCAGGGTTTGTACAGACCAATGTGTCGATCAATGCTTTAAACGGCGAAGGTAAAGCGCAAGGTTATGATAATGAAGCCACCGCAAATGGTTTAACTGCGGAAGAGTTTTCTGATCATGCGGTCAAAGCGTTATTAAAAGGTGAAGAATATATAGTGATTGGTGGACGTAAAGAGAAACTTGGCGTATTTGTTTCACGTATTTCACCTTCAATATTGTATAAAATGATTCGTAAAATGAAAGTGAAGTAATTGTGCATATTCGTAAGAAAGCAGTATTTAATTGGAGTGGTGGTAAAGATTCAGCTTTAGCACTCTCTAAAGTGTTACAAGAGAACCAGTTTGAAGTTATTGCTTTATTAACAACAGTCAATGAAGAAACAAAACTCTCTTCAATGCATGCGATTCCTTATACACTTATGATAAAACAAGCAGAGAGTATTGGTATTCCTCTTTATCCCGTATTTTTGCCTAAAAATCTTGAGATTTATGAGCTAAGAATGTTAAATGCGGCAAAACACTTTAAGGCACAAGGTGTGCAACATTTTATTTTTGGTGATATTTATTTAACAGATGTGCGTAAATATAGAGAAGATAGATTACATCCATTGGGAATAGAAGTAGTTGAACCATTGTGGAATCCCAACTCGACTGAAGTGATGCAAGACTTTTTAGCTTCGGGAATAAAAACAAAAATTATCGTCACTGATGCCAGTAAACTCGATGGAACTTTTATTGGAAAGGACATTAATTCGGGAAGCATTGACTTAATGCCAAACGATGTCGATGTATGTGGTGAAAATGGCGAATATCATACGTTTGCATATGACGGCGATTTATTCAATCATCCCGTAGATTTTAATATTATAGAAACACGTAAAATGATGTATGAATTTAAATTAGCCGATGGCGAAGAAAAAACCTATCACTATTGGCAAGCTATTTTTGAATAAGCAGTTTTTCTGTCCTGTCATTTAAAATGGTCAGGACAGTAATAATCATCATAATTGATGTGGAATAAATTAATAATATCAACTTCTTAATTTATTTTGTTGATAGCGATGATTTAATTTTTTAATGTGTTTTATTGACGTAATTTAATAACAATTCAGCATTTTTGCCTCTTAACTGCCATGACATACAGCGAACCCCACCGCCCATATGGCAAACATGATTAGATTGAACTGGAATAACTTTTCTTTTAGTGATTGCTCGAATTTGTTGTAATGCAACAGAATCTTCTTTGATACCAAATTGTGGGAAATATATGTGCTCAGGCGTTACTAACATATTGGTATATAAACCACATGCAGATCCGAATTTTTTATCATAGATTTGGCTTCCATCATAAGGGGTTATTATTTCATGAATTTTAATATTTGGAATACCACGTATTAAATCTGCTTTTAATTTTTTTGTATAATCAGGATCTTCAGGATAAGTGTTCATCACTAAGGTATTCTGATCTACGAAACTGACGACACCATCAGCATGTTCTAAGCCACCTTGTTCATCCGCATCAATAAATGCAATATGTTTAGCATTGGTCAAAGCGATTAATTTTTCACGTGCTACTTTTTCAGATAGACGATTATCCGATAAAAATTTAGTACTAATGACAACATTACCAAAACCATCTTCAACCCAATTTCCGCCATCATTGAGTAGTTGGGTCTGTATAAATTTTAAACCTGCTTTTTGGCTATAAAGTTTAAAGTCAGATTGAACATCATCAGAAATAGCTTGGGCTTTTTTAGTTCCACCTTGTCCAGCCGCTGTATAACGAAAAAGGGTCGGTTGATCTGGATTTGCACTACTAAAGTCACGCATCCAAATATCTTGCATAGGTGCAATGACAACATGATTTTGACCTATTGCTTTGACATAATCTGGGTAAAGATATTTGTCTGTTAATATAAGGACTTTATCTCCATTTTTAATAATTTGTTTTGCATAATTAATATGGAAGTCAAAAATATCATCAACCATTTTTGCATAATACGTATCCTCACTCTGAGGCGATGCCAATACAATTAATTCAGCTTTCGCTGTTAAAGAAATCATCGGTATTATAGCCATGCTCATTGTTAAAAATAAGTTTTTCATTTTTTTGACCAACATAATATATTGCCCTTTTTATACTCAATATAGATGAGTCATTAGGAGAGAAACAAGGTATATATGTTTATTCGTTCGTATGCTTGTTAATAAAAATAATCAAGCATTAATGAAAATATATTGTATTTTTAATACTTAATCGCTGTTCCATAAGCAAAAACTTCAACCATACCACCTTCCATTCCCAACTCAGTCGTACTTAAACGTAGCCCCATAATTTGATTTGCTCCAACATCTACAGCTTTTTGTTTTAAGCGAACAATTGCTTCACGCCGTGCACGATCTACAACTGATTCATAAGTTGTTAGACGTCCACCAAAGAAATTTTGAATTTGTGCAATTACATATTTAAAATAATCGTTAGAAATAACGACATTACTTTCAATGAGTTGTCCTGAATATTGAGAGGTTTGGAATTTATTGGTATCCATTTTAATATGTGCCAATTTTTTCTCTTTTTCTTCAAGCACTCTCAAATGTTTCTGTTCAACATGTCGTCCTACTAACCATCCAATACTAAATAAAAGGACAAAGAGGACGATCTTAAAAATCAATCCTTCCATAGCTTATCCTTGAGTTGGAAATGGATTAGGCAGCGAAGAAGAACTAATGGTTCGATTCGGTTGAACAATGACAGCCGTACCATAAACAAAAAGTTCCGAAGCACCTTGAGCAATATTTGATGTTGAAAAGCGAATACCAACAATTGCATTTGCACCCATCTGTTGTGCTTTTTGAATCATACGATCCATGGCTTCTTGGCGTGATTCTTCTAAAAGCTCGGTATAGCCTTTGAGTTCACCACCGACAATATTTTTAAGGCTTGCCATAAAATCTCGACCGACATGTTTACTACGGACAGTACTGCCATAGACGACATCAATTTGTTGAATAATGTCATGACCAGGAACACTTTCTAAATTACTTAGTTGCATACGATTTTTAACATAATGTGCTTAGTTTGAAGATAATCAAAATAAGGCTAAATTGCAATGTCAGGTGTATCTGAGAAAGTGAGTCATATTTTGAAGTTTTTCTATTTTTCTTTTAGACAGACATTATTTGATTAGAAAAGTGAAAGGTAATAAAAATGCCCACCGAAGTGAGCATTTTAAAAACTTAGAACTTATTGTTCAGTTTTACTTTGAGTCTTCAATTCAGCACTAGAGGGTTGCTGAATAACTTGGTCAGAACTGTTGGCTTTTACACCGCCACCAAGCGTTTTATACAATTCAACTTGGTTATTCAAATTGGCTTGTTCAAGCAATAATAAGCCTTGTTCAGCTGCATAAGAAGAACGCTGAGCATCCAATACAGTTAAGAAGCTATCAATACCAGCACGGAAACGGGCATTTGAAAGTTTATACGTTGTATTTGTTGCATCAACAAGACGTCTTTGCGCAGATAAACGGTCACCAATATTTTGGCGAACAGCTAGGGCATCATTGACTTCACGGAAAGCAGATTGAATAGATTTTTCATAATCAGATAACGCAATTTGTTGGTCTGTTTCAGAAATTTTTACATTCGCTTTACGTGTGCCCCAATCCCAAAGCGGAATATCAATACTTGGGCCTACAGACCAAACAAAACCACCTGATTTAAACAAATCGCTTAAATCGGTCGATGCGTAACCTGCAGAACCTGTCAGGCTAATGGTTGGGAACATACGTGCTTTAGCAGCACCAATGTTTGCACCCGCAGCAGACAGTTGATATTCGGCAGATTTAACATCTGGACGGTTATTCAACAAATCACTTGGTAGACCTGATGTAAATGTCGAAGCACTTGCAATTTTAGTCACGCGCTGCGCAGGGAGTAAGTTTGTCGGAATTTGCTGACCCACAAGCAAGTTCAGTAAATTTTGAGCTTGTGCAATTTGAGTCTTATAGTTCGCGACATCATTACGTGCAGTTTCAACAGAAATTTGTGCCTGACGAACAGGAACTTCACTGTCAATACCGACATCAAAACGTTTTTTGTTCAGATTGTAAGATTCTAACTGTGCTTTTAATGTTTGATCAGCCAACTTAAGCTGAGCATTGGCAAATGAGTAATTCAACCATGCTTGAGCTACTTGACCGACCAATGCAATTTGCGTTGCATCACGAGCACTAGACGTTGCCAAATAGTTATCTAAAGCATTGTCTTTTAGGCTACGAACACGCCCCCAAAAGTCGAGCTCATAAGCGGTTACACCCAAACCAACATTGTAAGTGGTCATTGGCTTGCTGTTCAGAGTGTCTTGACGTAGCACACCACCACTTGCACCAATGGTTGGCAATTGGTTGTTTTCAGTAATTTGGTATTGCTGCTGAGCACGTTGAATATTCAGTGTTGCAGTACGCAAATCACGGTTATTGGCAAGTGCTAGATCAAGCGTCTGAATCAGGCGAGGATCAGAGAAAAAATCTTTGTAGCCTTGTTCAGCGATTGATGGACCAGAAGATGCATTTGTTAAAAAGCCTTCTGGAATACTTGCTTGAGCTACGGGTTCTGGACCACGCATGCTTTGACATGCAGTCAAAGCAAGCGCAAGTGCAGATACCGCAATGCTACGACCTGAAATAGACCATACTTGTTGCATCACGATTTATGCTCCTGAATATTTTGATTTTTAGGTTTATATTTAAAGATACTACGAATCCATACGAAGAAGACTGGAATAAAGAAGATCCCGAGGAATGTTGAGCTGATTACACCACCCAATACACCGAAACCGACAGAGTGCTGACTTCCTGCACCTGCACCCGTCGCAAGCGCGAGTGGAAGTACACCGAAACCAAATGCCAATGTGGTCATGATGATTGGACGTAAACGCATTTTCGCTGCGTGTAAAGTTGCTTCAAACAAATCTTCGCCTTTTTCTTGCAGTTCTTTGGCAAACTCTACAATCAAAATCGCATTTTTCGCAGACAAACCGATGACTGCCACGATTGCGACTTGGAAGTAGATGTTAAAGGATAGGTTAGGATCACCTTTGATCACCATACCAAGCCAAGTTAATGCAAATGCACCAACAATACCTAGAGGTACAACCAAAAGAACAGAGAATGGAATCGACCAACTCTCATAGAGTGCTGCAAGACATAAGAAGACAATGAGTAGAGAAAGAATTAATAAAGGTAAAGTTTGATTACCTGAATCGCGTTCTTCTAAAGATAAACCTGTCCACTCGTAGTCAAAGCCTGTTAAGCCCATAGATGGAAGTTTGGCAATGATTTCTTCCATTGCTAACATCGCATCACCCGAACTTGTACCTGGTGCAGGTGTACCTTGAATGTTAACAGAAGAAACACCGTTATAGCGCTCTAAACGAGGTGAACCGTAAGTCCATTGACCTGATGCAAAGGAAGAGAATGGAACCATCTCACCTTTGTTATTACGAACGTACCACTTGTTTAGATCTTCAGGCATCATACGCGCGTTGGCTTCACCTTGAACATAAACTCGTTTTACACGGCCACGGTCAACGAAGTCATTAATGTATGAACCACCCCAAGCCATACTCATCGTCGAGTTGATTTCGGCAATACTCACACCCATTGCACCAGCTTGAGCTTGGTCAATATAGATTTGGTATTGAGGCGTATCTTCTTGACCATTTGGACGTACACCTGCAAGACGTTTGTCTTGAGATGCCATACCTAAAATTGCATTACGTGCAGCAAGTAGCTTGTCATGACCCTGACCCGCTGGATCTTTCAACTGTAAGTTGAAACCAGCAGTTACACCAAGTTCAGGCATTGCTGGTAGTTGTAATGGCATGATGTACGATGCATCTTTGACGATCATATTCAGTGCCATACCACGTTGAATCAGTGCACCAATTTGTTGTTCAGGTGCAGTACGTTCTTCCCAATCTTTTAATTTAATGAAAGCAAGTCCGGCATTTTGACCAACACCTGTAAATGAGAAACCTGAAACACTAAATACCGATTCAACAGTTTTACTTTCTTTATTCAAGAAGAAATCGGTCATGGTATCAATCGTTTTACCAGTACGATCTAATGTTGCATTTGGTGGTAATTGAACAAGTGTCATTACCACGCCTTGATCTTCTTCCGGTAAGAACGAAGAAGGCAACATTTTGAATAAAACAACTAAACCGCCAATCACTGCCGCATAAACAATACCCGAAAGGATTTTGTTATGCACCATGAAGTCTACACCGCCTTTATATTTTTCGGCAGTACGATCAAATACATTGTTAAATCCACGGAAGAAACGGGCAACAATATTGTTACTCGGTTTTGCTTCAGGATCATGTTGTTTAAGAATGGTCGCACATAGGGCAGGGGTGAAGGTTAACGCGACAATCAACGACAGAATCATTGCCGTTACAAGCGTAATAGAGAACTGACGGTAAATAACACCTGTGGTTCCACTAAAGAAAGCCATCGGTACGAATACCGCTGTCAATACGCTTGTAATACCAACCAATGCACCTGAAATCTGTTGCATTGAAATTTCAGTGGCTGTAAGCGGATCAAGATGATCTTCTTGCATGACCCGCTCAACGTTCTCAACAACAACAATCGCATCATCGACGAGTAGACCAATGGCTAGAACCATGGCAAACATCGTCAAAGTATTGATTGAAAAGCCGAAAAGATTAATTACAGCAAATGTACCGAGTACAACAACGGGAACAGCCATGGTTGGAATGATGGTTGCACGCCAATTCTGTAAGAACAAAAACATCACGAAGAATACAAGAATAATAGCTTCTACGAGTGTATGTACTACAGATTCAATCGAAAGTTTAATAAATGGCGTGGTATCAAATGCCAATTTATCAGACATACCTGTTGGATAGTTTTTACGTAATTCAACCAAACGTGCTTCAACAGCTTTGGCTGTATCAAGCGCATTTGCACCTGTTGCAAGTTTAATTGCTACACCACCT
Organism: Acinetobacter sp. 1207_04; assembly: GCF_052850415.1. NCBI lineage: Bacteria > Pseudomonadati > Pseudomonadota > Gammaproteobacteria > Moraxellales > Moraxellaceae > Acinetobacter > Acinetobacter sp. 1207_04. The sequence goes on from NZ_VXCQ01000003.1 coordinate 179,961, forward strand.
GCTGGCTTACCATTGAACTTTGAATCGAACTGATAGTTTTCAGAACCTAATTCAACACGAGCAACATCACCAATACGAACCTGAGCACCCGATGTGGTGTTTTTGAGGAAAATATTTTTGAATTGTTCAGGGGTTGTCAGCATACTTTGTGCATTGACGGTCGCATTAAGCATTTGACCTTCAATTGCAGGAGCACCACCCAATTGACCTACTGCAACTTGTGAGTTTTGCGCACGAATTGCTGCTGCAACATCACTTGGTGTGATATTGAGGCTGGTCATTTTGGCAGGGTCTAGCCAAATACGCATTGCATAAGAACCACCAAATACTTGTACTTCACCCACACCTGCCACACGGCTGAGGGGCTCAGAAATATTTGAGTTTACGTAGTCCTTAATGTCGGCTGCAGATAAGCTTTCATCTGGAGAATAAAACGCAATAACCTGTAGGAAGCTTGCGCCCGATTTAGTTACTTTTACCCCCTGACGTTGAACATCTTCAGGTAAAAGAGCTGTTGCAGATTGAAGTTTATTCTGTACTTGAACCTGTGCAATATCAGGGTCAATACCTTGATTAAAGTTCAACTCAATCGAGGCTTGACCATTACCTGCACTGTTAGATGAGATATAACGTAAACCATCCAAACCATTCATTTGTTGTTCAATAATCTGTGTCACTGTATTTTCAACAGTTGCAGCAGAAGCACCAGGGTATGTTGCAGAAATTGTAACAGTCGGCGAAGCAATGGTTGGATACTGTGCAATTGGCATTTTTGTGAGCGTGAGTATACCCGCTAACATAATGACCAATGCGATCACCCATGCAAAGATGGGGCGATGAATAAAAAATTGAGCCATTAAGTCTACCCCTTATGTATTTGAAGTAGCTTTTTGCTGCTGAGCAGGTTGAGTTGCTGACGCACCTTCTTTTGCAGCTGCAGGCGCTTGCGTTGCATCAGGTTTAGCTTGGTAAGGTTTAGCAACAACAGGCTGTTCAGGTTTTACTTTCGCAATACCATCAACGATAACTTTATCACCTGTTTGTAGACCTTGTGTCACAATCCAATTTTGACCTTGTGCACCAGTTGTTGTGATTGGACGCGCTTCAACCTGACCTTTAGCATTAACTAACATCGCCATTGCTTGACCCGTTGGCGTACGTGTAATGGCAGCCTGTGGAATGAGGTAAGCATTTGGAATCACACCTTGAACAATTTGTGCATTGGCAAACATACCTGGCAACAACAAATGATTTGGGTTTGAGAAGACAGCACGTAGCATTATAGAGCCTGTTTCAGGGTTTACACTTGCATCTGAAAATGCCAAGTTGCCTTCAACAGCGTAGAAACTACCATCTTCAAGTTTTAGGCGAACTTTGGTGTTGTTACTACGGTCGATACTACCTTGACTCAATTGTTGACGTAAACGTAGCAATTCAGCACTTGATTGGCTAATGTCGACATAGATTGGATCAAGCTGTTGAATTGTCACCAAAGCATTGGCTTGATTTGCTGTAACCAACGCACCAGCAGTCACCGAAGAACGACCTGATTGACCTGAAATAGGTGAGCGAACAGTTGAATAACCTAGATCAATTTGTGCATTTTTCACAGCAGCATTCGATGCTGCAATGTCAGCTTCGGCCAATTTGATTTGTGCAACTAAGTCATCATATTCCTGTTTAGATACGGCATTGATGCCGACCAATTGGCGGTAACGATTGGCTTTAATTTGCAGTGCATTTAAGTTGGCTTGTTGGCGAACCAAAGAAGCTTTGGCACTTTCAAGATTGGCACGATTAATACTTGAGTCAACTTCGTATAAAGGCTGACCTTCATGTACAAAGCTACCCTCTGTAAACAAACGTTTTAAGATAACACCGCTTGTTTGTGGGCGTACTTCAGAAATTTGATATGCTGAAGTACGGCCTGATAATTCAACCGACTGTTCAACACTTTGTGGTTGAGCAACAATGACACCAACCTCTGTCGGCGGCATTTTTTGGGCAGCAGCAGCTTGCTCTGCTTCTTTAGGATCTTTGCTGCAACCGACAAGTGCAATACTTGTTGCTAAAGCACAAGCAGTCAGGGCTGGTGCCCAAAGCTTTGCCGACATCATTATTTCACCTCATTAGGATTTTTTATCTAAAATAATTTGTTTCTTTTCAATGCGTAATGAGAGAGTACAAACCACACAAAGGTTGTCCATATCAATCCAATTCCCCATCCAGCCAAAACATCTGTTGGATAATGTGCTGCAAGATAAATTCTCGATAGCCCCATACAAACCAACCAGAAACAAGCGAGCATAATGAACAATTTAGCTTGTTTATGTCTACGGAAAATAAACATAACACTACAGCCTAAAACAGCAGCATAAATGCTGTGTGCGCTTGGAAATGAAGCACCGTAAGTCTCAACCATCCGATAAACTTCATCGGGGCGGGGACGGTCAATTGCATATTTGAGCAACCAACCTAGCGCAGCACTCCCAGTAATGTTCAATAATACGAACCAAATTTCCGTATACTTTTTACTTTTACTTAGGGTGAGACATCCTATTCCGCTGATGATCAGTGTCGATGGTAATCCACCCAATACAGACATAACGACCGTAATTGCATTGAGATATGCATTACGGTGCGAAGCTATCCATACGATGGTTGATGTATCGAATTGATGTATAAGGGGAATATGTAGTCCTATGCAGCTTATACTTAAACCAATACAGCCTAAAATCAAAAGTAAAAAAGGCATAAATTGACCTGTTTAGTTTATAAAATATCACAAGCCAGATCAGATTTCATTGCAAAGTGTACTAGCCAGTACACTTTTTTTCAAGTCAGACTAAACGGAAGATTTATATTAAAATCTTTTTATGTGCGATGTAAGAAAATGCACAAAATCATAACAAAATGTCTAATGTTTTGGCGGACTGTTTGTATTTGTGGTGTTTTGAATATCAATTGGTTGTGCTGGCGGCCAAAAAAAATCAATTGGGCGAGTCGTAAAGTGGGTAAAAACAAGCTTGGCTAAAGGCTTCCACTGTTCAAAACGTACCTGACGTGCACGTAAGGCGACAATAATGGTTAAAGTGAAGCTGACAAATAAGTTAGTCAGTCCAATCAGTAAAACACCTAGGAAGGAAACAATAATTAAACCCATTTCAGGTGTACCATTAATGCTCATTAAACCTTGTATAAAGTTGGCTGAAGCAAAAGCAATATGACGAATATCTAAAGGTAAACCTAAAATAAAGCCAACCGTTCCCATACTGCCAAGCATGATGCCGAAGATGAAATTTCCTGCCAATGCCCCTAAATTTCGTTCAATATAATTCGAAAATGTATCGAGTTTTGCTTGTCCAAGCTGTTTTTTAAGAAAAGGGTGTGCTTTTAAACGAGGGCCAACTTTTCTATAAACAGCCATATTGTCAAAATAGCCTGCCAATAAGCCCGATAAAAATAAACACACTCCAGCAATAGCTGCATGTGGAATGGCAAGTGAGGTAAATGGATTTAGGCTATGTAAAAGTGTAGTGGCTTTAGTATGAGTCAAAAGTGGCTCTTGTAAACCTATTTGCCATAGCCATGTAATGAGTGCGGCTGTAGGAATGGCAATGGAAATATTACCTAAAATTGCAATAAATTGGGTACGTATAATACTGATAATTAAGGCGGCGAGCTCTGCAATCTGTGCAGTTTTAGAGCCTTTGCTACGCTGAACGGTTGATGCAAGTGCAGCAGCCGTCATAGCAGGTTGTTTAGTCGCAACTGTAAAATGCAAGACATGAATAAGCATAAAGCCCAATGCATAGTTCATGCTATATAAAAAAGCATGTAAAAATGGAGCAAGGACGAGTCGGGCAGTCAAAATCTTTAGTGTTGCCATTATGGCAATAATGGCACCTGCACCCGCCGCAGCTTTGTACATGCCAAAGAAGCCTTTTTTGTCAGTACTTACATAATGCTCGCCTGTTTTACTTGCATTTTCAGTGACCTGTAGTGCAATCAGTTCACTATTAGTACGCATGAGTTCGCGAACACTGGTTTCGGTGTAATGAGCATGTACCACATGAGTGAGTAGCTCACCCATAGAGTCATAAAGTAAATCATCATCGTCAACCAACAAATTTAATAAAATTTCGACACGATCTAAGCATTGTTCAAGTAGTGCTAAAAGATAAGTTAGGCTTAGACTGACCCCAATGCGTTTGGTCGCACGTCGAATCTTAAGAACGACATCTCGGCATTGTTCAAGTATGACTAAGGCTTGGTCAGCATCGGATGGCACAAAAACAGCAATATCACCTATAGAGCGATATTGCTGTTTATAGGCTTCAATGAATTCAATAATTTCACGGTTTTGTACTAAAAAGGGTGACTCATATTCCGAAAGTTCAGGTTGTGCATTAATAAATTCTTGATATAAGCCAATACCACTAATGCGATAAGATAAGACCGTAATGGCTTTGATGAGTTCATTTTTAATGGTGGTTTTTTCGTTTGCAGAACCATAACCATTATTTAACAGTTTAAATAATTCTCGCCAAAGTTCATTATCAATACGTTCAAGCCATTGTGGATCACTTGGTTGATGGAAAATTTTTCCAATTAAATCACGTAGATCGGTTTCATCTCTCAGTAAGGGAAGAATATGTGCGCCTAGACGTTGTCCAAACTGATTCCAAAAACCATCTAAAGATAAAATACCGCTGTCAGTATATAAACTGGTTTGTTTGTAATGATTGATCAGTCGAAGTAAATAACATTGTAGGTCAATTGCAGCAGAAGGTGTAATGAGTAAGGCTTGGATCAATGCCTTTAATTTTTGATGGATTTCTTCAGTATTGCTTACTTCTTGAGGTCGTATCCGATTGATGAATTCAATCAGGATATTGGGGTTCGGAGCAGCCAGAGGTGTGTTCTGCTGCTCTCGTATTTGTTGGAATAAGTCATGAAATTTTATATGCATAGGCAAATTAAAGCGTCTAAATTATTGAATACGATGTAAAGCAAGCTGCGCTAAATTGTAGAGGGCTTGACGATATTCACTTTCAGGAAGGCGATGTAATGCCTTTAAAGCAGCGTCGGTTTCTTCATGTGCACGTTGACGGCAGTAATCAAGAGCACCTGATTGATGCACAATTTGAATTACCTGTTCCAAATGTTCTGTACCACCTGTTGCAATGCTCTTGCGAACAATTTCGTGCTGTTCACCTGTAGTATTTTGTAGTGCTGAGATTAACGGTAAAGTCGGTTTACCTTCCATTAAATCATCACCAATATTTTTACCTAATGTTTCAGCATCAGAGGTGTAATCGAGAATATCATCAATGATTTGAAATGCATTACCAAAGTGACCTGCAAATAAACGCATCGGTTCACGGTAGTCAGGTTTTCCTGCAAGAATGGCTGCACCTTCGGTTGCAAGTTCGAATAAACGTGATGTTTTACCGTGAATAATATCGAGATAAGTTTGTTCAGTAGTATCAGGTTGATGCTGTGCTTGAAGTTGAAGGACTTCGCCTTCAGCAATTTCACATGTTCCTGTAGAGAAGTCTTTGAGCAAGACCATATTGTCTAAATCGACTAAAAGGTCGAATGCGCGAGAAATCAGGAAATCACCAACCAAAACCGCAGTTTGGTTATTCCATGTTGCATTGGCTGTTGGACGACCACGACGTAAACCCGATTCATCAACCACATCATCATGTACCAATGTTGCAGTATGTAACATTTCAATGATTGCGGCAAGTTTGCGGTAAGGTTCCATTTGTATGTCGGTAGCACCACATGCCTTTGCTGCAAGTAGACACATAATCGGACGCATACGTTTACCACCTGCCTCAACAACATGTTTGCTGACTGCCATGACTAAAGCAACTTTTGAAGTAATCCCTTCATTAATAAACGTGTCCATCGCAGTGAAGTCAGTTGCTACAGGAGCGAGAATATCTTGCTTAAAGTCGATGGTCATGTGAACGGATTCCTCATGCAAATGCGTTGAATTTCAAGGCTAGTGTAACAATTTATCACGACTGAATGTTGCCTAAGCAATACAGTAATTGATCAAAACCATACAGCTTTGTACTTAATCTGTCCAAATTTGAATGATTTTTGAAAGTGAGTCATTGCTATTATTTTCTGAACTACTTTATTGTCTACATAGTAGCGGATTGATTTGAAATTACCATTTCAATTTGAATAAACAGTGAAATGATCATAACTTACCTTTTAAAGGTGGATAGTTGTTTGATTTATATCATGAGTTAATGCTGACATTGAAGTGCAAAGACTAAAAATGAAATGTAGAGGGGGCGGGATATCGGAAATATTAGACAAAATCACTTGTTGTTTAATAAATTATCACTTAAAATCTTCGCCTTTGTATAACCCCAGTGGCGTTCGTCTTAAGCTCGGTATCTTCCTTTATCGGCACGACGACACGGGAATGTTGGAGTACATTATGTACGCAGTAATCCAAAGCGGTGGTAAACAGCACCGTGTTGTTGAGGGTGAAACCCTTAAAGTAGAATTGTTGAAAGCTGAAACAGGCGCAACTATTACGTTTGATGACGTATTAATGCTTGTAAACGGTGACAGCATTCAAATTGGTGCTCCAGTTGTTGCTGGTGCTACCGTAACTGCTGAAGTAGTTAGCCATGGTCGTCACGACAAAATCCGCATCATCAAAATGCGTCGTCGTAAGCACTATCGTAAACAACAAGGTCACCGTCAATGGTTCACTGAGTTGAAAATTACAGCTATTTCAGGCTAATTACGAGGAGTAAATAGACATGGCAACTAAAAAAGCCGGTGGTTCGACACGTAACGGTCGTGACTCAAACCCAAAAATGTTAGGTGTTAAAATGTACGGTGGTCAATCTGTGACTGCTGGTAACATTATCGTTCGTCAACGTGGTACAGAATTCCACGCTGGTACAAACGTAGGTATGGGCCGTGACCATACTTTGTTTGCTACTGCAGACGGCGTAATTAAATTCGCAGTGAAAGGTCAGTTTGGCCGTCGCTACGTATCTGTTGAAGTGTAAGCTTTAATAGTAAAAAACCCGCTTTATTGCGGGTTTTTTTATGTCTGTTATAAAAAGTTTAAAATTTTAAATACAGTGACTTGTTCTTCATCATGATGGATAAATTTCAACAATTTATATAAAGAACAATACAAAAGTTCATTCATTCTCAATTCTTTAGCACTCAATCTAGTTTAAGATAAAACATCTGAAAAAATTGCGATTAAGCAAAACAAGTCAATATAAGGTGAACCTATGAATATGCTTCGTAAAACGGTTGGTGCAGTAGTAATAAGTGCGGCTGTGTTTGCACCGATAATGAGTACCCATGTTTTTGCAGCAGGTGCTGCATCGGAGCAACAAGCGACAGCACAACTGATTAAACAACTGGGTGATATTAAAAGTTTAACTGCTAATTTTGAACAAACCACGAAAGCAACAGATGCCAGTAAAATAGCGCCTAAAAAAGGTTTAACCGCACAGCACATGAATCAAACATTCAAAGGTTTAATGAAGGTTGAGCGTCCAGGTAAATTCTATTGGCAAACAACATCGCCCGCGAAACAAACCATTGTAACCTCGGGGCGTACAGTATGGATTTATGATCCTGATTTACAACAAGCGGTTCGTCAAAGTCTAGATGAGCAAGTGGCAAATACACCTGCATTACTGTTATCTGGAAATACTAAGCAGATTATGAATGCATATAAAATTACCATGCCTGATGCTGCTAAAACTTATTACACGCTTTATCCTAAACAAAAAGATGGTGCATTTCAAAGTTTGACCATTAGTTTTGGCGCAAAAAATGCACCCACATTAATGATTTTAAAAGACTCTTTAGGGCAAACAACTACTATTCGTTTTAATGATGTTAAAGTTAATGCAACGATTCCGGCTTCAACTTTTAATTTTGTACCGCCTAAAGGTACAGATGTAATTGATCAATAATTTTCATTCAATCTATTGAAAGCAGTCTTTGGACTGCTTTTTTTGATTGTTGTTTTATGGCTGATCGTATCTTATAGGTTGATATTTCGTGTTTAAAAATACAGAAATTATGAGTATGAACAACAATTAAAAATGTTTATTTAATGTTGGGAGCTTTATGATTAAAATAAGTCTGATTATGCTGTAAAAATATGGAAATGAACGTGAATTTTAAAATTGGTTTTGCTGTTTCTGCGTTGGTTTCTGCAATTGTACTGACAGCTTGTCAGGAAAAGCCAGCGCCACAGGCTGAACAGGTCACTGCTGCAGTTAAAACTGTAGCTTTAATTGAAGCTAAAATTGAACGTGTTGAATTACCAAAAAAGCAATTTTGTGATGAAGATGGTTGTACACAATATGATTTTCAGAATGTTAAAACCAATGTAGATTGGATTGATGCTTACTTTCTAGATCGTATGAAAAAAGATGTACCTATGGCTTTTTCAGTCGATGCACATCAGACGCAGACAGCGAGTGATGTTGCTGTGACATCTCCTAAGGGGCTTAATCAAAATAGTATTTATGTACGTTTTATTTCACAGCAGTACAATTTGGCAACTTTTGTAATTCAGTCTTATACTTATGTTGCAGGTTCGGCACATGGTATGCAGCACAATGAATTTGTGACCTTTGATTTAAATACACAAAAACGTTTAGCACTCACAGATATTTTAAAGCCTAATGTGGAGGCTAAGGTTGCTGAGCAACTTTATGATACTAATGCGAGTTGGTTAACGCAACATGACATCACACGTGACAAGTTGCAGTTGAGTGATAACTATTTTTATGGTGTAAATGGCATTGTTTTTGTTTACCCCTTATATGAGCTAGCACCTTATGCTGAAGGTATGCCTGAGCTACGCTTGCCTTATCAAATTGCAAAAGATTTGGTCAAAGCCGAATATTTACCTGCGTTGCCACAGATTAAGGCAGATCAACCCGTTAAGCAGGAAAATTAATTAAGGTGGTGTAAGGAAATTGAGTCTTGTGCATGATTGTTGTCTAAATATGCAATTCTAGGGCTGAAATATTCCTGTCACTGTATTTATCATGGTGAAAAGTTTACACTATGAACAGTTTTTTTCTAAATATTCAGATTGGCTATGATCGACCCGAAATTACTCAGAACTAATATTGAGGCTGTAAATTTAGCCTTAGCAAAACGTGGTGTTCAATTGGACACAGCGGAATGGGCTGCGCTTGAAGCACGCCGTAAAGACATACAATCCAAAACTGAAAACTTACAAGCAGAGCGAAATGCTGGTGCAAAACAGGTCGGTCAGATCAAAAAAGCTGGCGGTGATGCGTCTGAAATCATGGCACGTATGTCTGCCATTGGTGATGAAATCAAAGCCGCTGAAGTTGATTTAAATGAACTTCAAGCTGAACTTGATGCAAAATTGATGTCTATTCCAAACTTACCTGATGAATCTGTACCTGAAGGGAAAAGTGAAGAAGACAACGTTGAAATTTTAAAATGGGGCACGCCTCGTCAGTTCGATTTTGAAGTGAAAGATCATACTGACCTTGGTGAAATGATGGGTGGTTTGGAGTTTGAAACTGCGACCAAACTCACAGGAACTCGTTTTAGTGTTTTGAAAGGACCATTGGCGCGTTTACAACGTGCAATTACCCAGTTTATGTTAAATACGCATACACTTGAGAATGGTTATACTGAAGCCTATGTACCGTATTTAGTGAATGCTGATTCTTTGCGTGGCACAGGGCAATTGCCTAAATTTGAAGAAGATTTATTCAAATTGCAAGGTGAAAAAGAATACTATTTGATACCGACTGCTGAAGTTCCTGTGACGAATTTTGTCCGTGACGAGATTATTGATCCTGAACGTTTACCACTCAAATATGCTGCACATACCCCGTGTTTCCGTAGTGAAGCGGGTTCGTATGGTCGTGATACACGTGGTTTGATTCGTCAACATCAGTTCGACAAAGTTGAAATGGTTCAGATTGTTAAACCTGAAGATTCGATGAATGCTTTAGAAGAATTGACAGGTCATGCTGAAGGTATTTTGCAAGCATTGGGTTTACCATACCGTAAAATTTTACTTTGCGGTGGAGATATGGGCTTCGGCGCATGCAAAACTTACGATTTAGAAGTTTGGGTGCCAAGCCAAGAAACGTATCGTGAAATTTCTTCATGTTCAAATATGTGGGATTTCCAAGCACGTCGTATGAAAGCACGCTATCGTGCAGACCAAAAGAAAACTGAGTTTATTCATACATTAAATGGTTCAGGTTTGGCTGTTGGTCGTACATTGCTTGCTGTGATGGAAAATTACCAACGTGCAGATGGTTCTATTGAGATTCCTGAAGTATTACGTCCATATATGGGCGGTGTAGCATTTATTGATTAATCGCTGAAATTATACTGTTATTTGAATAAGCCAAATTTTATATTTGGCTTATTTTTTTATGTAAAATAATGATGAATGAAATCAATCGGTAGGTAGGGTGAGGCATGGATGTATTAATTTATAATGAACTCGATACACAAAAGATTACGGGTTTAGATAAATTAATTGCTCACTTAAAAGCAGATGATTTTAAATCTGCCGATGTTAAAAAAATTCAAAATAATTTATATCGTGCCAAATTAAATCGCAGTGATCGCATTTTATTTTCGATTTATCAATATCAACAAAAAAACTATATTTTGCTTTTAGAGTATTTGAAAAAGCATGACTATCAAGGTTCACGTTTTTTAAATGCAAACATTGGTATTGATGAAGATGCTGTGCCTGTAGTGCAGTCTGCAGATGAGTTAACTATTGATGAACAGATGGTCTATATCAATCAGAATAATCCTCAGTTTGTATATTTAAATAAATTTATTTCTTTTGATGATGTGCAGCAGCAAATTTATCGTCATGCGCTTCCTTTGGTGATTATTGGTTCAGCAGGTAGTGGTAAAACTGCGATTTTATTGGAAAAAATGAAACAACTAGACGGGCAAGTATTGTATGTGACTTTATCTGCTTTTTTAGTCAAAAACTCACGTGAACTCTATTATTCAGACCATTATTATAATGATCAACAATTAGTCGATTTTTATTCCTACCAAGAATTTTTAGAAAGCATCGCTGTACCAGATCAAGGTATGGCGGATACTGCATTTTTTATGCAGTGGTATAAAGAAAATTATAAACATAAATTTAGCGCACATAGTTTGTATGAAGAATTTAAAGGGGTTTTGACAGGTGCAATCACTGAAAAAGCTTATTTATCTAAACCTGATTATTTAAATTTAGGCATTAAACAGTCTATTTTTAATGTTGAAGAACGCACTGAGGTTTATGCAATTTTTAGTGAATATCTTGTAGCGTTGGGAAAAAATAATCTGAGTGATGTAAATGTACTTAGCTTTGAGTATTTGCAAAAAATCAAACCTGCCTATGATTTTGTAGTGATTGATGAGGTGCAGGATATTACAGCCATTCAACTCTATTTGATTTTAAATAGCCTAAGTAAATCTGGACAATTTTTGATGTGCGGTGATGCCAATCAAATTGTACATCCGAATTTCTTTTCTTGGGCGAAAGTTAAAACGCTATTTCATGAGTATGAATCCTTACATCATGGCGTTGAAATTACTCATATATTGCAACATAACTATCGTAATGCACAAAGAATTACTGAAGTATCCAATCGTGTTTTGTTACTTAAGAATGCGCGTTTCGGCTCGATTGATAAAGAAAGTCACTATTTAGTTAAAAGTAATGCTGATATTCAAGGTGGTGTATATTTTCTAAAAAATGTACCTGATGTTTTACATGAACTGGATCAAAAGACAGCCGTTTCTACGCAATTTGCTGTTGTGGTGATGCATGAATCACAAAAGCGCATGGCACAGCGTGTATTCAAAACGCCATTGGTCTTTGCAATTCAAGAAGCCAAAGGCTTGGAATATCAAAATATTATTCTTTATAACTTTGTTAGTCAGTCTGCTTCACATTTTTCAGATATTTGTGCTGAGATTGGTGTGCAAGATTTACAAAATGATTTTGTTTATGCGAGAAATAAAGATAAGGCAGATAAATCACTCGAACTTTATAAGTTTTATATCAATGCTTTGTATGTGGGACTAACGCGGGCAATGTCTAATATTTATTGGATAGAGCAACAAGATCAGCATCGTATTTTTCATTTATTGGGGTTGGATCAAGCCGCCGATTATTTAGATTTGGCAGATCAGCAATCGAGTTTAAAAGAGTGGCAGAAAGAAGCACAAAAACTTGAACTGCAGGGTAAAACAGAACAAGCGGCACGTATTCGTAAGGAAATTTTAAAAGAAGAAACACCAAATTGGGTGACTTTGAACAGCAGTGAATTAATACAACTCGCTCATCAAGCTTTAATATTAAAGAATAAAAAGGCGCAATTAACCTTGTTTGAGTATGCTGTAGTGTATCAGCATCAGGCATATTTGACGAAGCTTGCGGAAAGTGGTTTTAAACCTGCCTTGAGTGTTTTCAATCAGGCAAATGTCGTGCAAGCACATAAAGCTGAACAGGGGATTTTAGCCAAATATTATATGAATTATCAGGTGAAGCATCCGACAGCATTAATTAAGAAAATAGAAAAATTCGGTATTAACCACCGTAATGAGTTTAATCACACGCCACTCATGGCGGCAGTTTGGGTAGGGAATGCTGAGTTCTATCAGCAACTATTGCAAGATGGTGCTGATGCACAATTGATTGATAGTCATCATTTAAATGTATTTCAAATCGCATTACAGCGTAGTGTGCTCTCGCAAAAAAATATATCGAACTTTGCAGAACTGATTCCTAACTTAGAACAGAATAGTTTGGTTCTACAGATTAATCATCGTTTATTTAAGTTGGAGTCCAACCAACCTGAATATTTGATTGTTCAGTTGATGTACGTGATGAGTTTGATTCATGGCTATCAGCGTTATGTTTGGTTGGAAAAAGCTTTCGATAGCACTTTATTGATGGAGTATTTACAACGATTGCCTGAGCATTTATTTGATAAAAAACGTCAAAAACGCACGTATATCAGCAGTTTGTTCTCAAAAAATGAAGTTTGTAGTTCTGATAAGTACAATAAGAAACTCTTTAAGCGCGTGGGGCGTGGGCAATATATGTTGAACCCTGAATTGGTGATGAAGATCAATGGTGAGTGGCATCCAATTTATCAAACTATGGATGTAAAGCGTGTTGATTATTATAAAGAAGAACCGATTGGCTTAGATTATGCATATAAAACAGGTGCGGATAAAGTTGATCCTATAATTTTAGAGCATTCGCTGAAAGCACTTGAAAAAAAGGATCAAGAATACCGAAATCGTTCATCAATGTTTTTTGATATTATTGGGCGCAAATATGATGATAAAATTGTGGCTGAATCCTAAAGGGGCGTAACGTGGATATTTTTCCCATCTCTTTGAAATTACAACAACAAAAATGTTTGTTGGTTGGTGGTGGGCGCATTGCTTATCGTAAAGCTTTACTGCTTGCAAAGGCAGGTGCGTGCGTTGATGTAATTGCACCTGAAATTGAGCCTGAATTATTAGATTTGGTGCATGCTACTCAGGGGCAGTATGTTGCACATGCTTATGATATGCAATCAGGTTTATCTCATCATGGATTAAGTTTGAATCTGTACCGTTTAGTGATTGCTGCAACCAATGATAAGTTAGTCAATCAAACTGTATTTGAACATTGTGAAATTTTGAATGTGCTGGTGAATAGTGTGGATGATTTACCACATTGTCGTTTCATGGTGCCTGCGATTATTGATCGTTCACCTTTGGTGATTTCTATTGCGACTAATGGTGCTTCTCCTGTGCTATCTCGTCAAATTCGTACTCAGCTTGAGGCATCTATTCCGCATGGTATGGGTAAGCTTGCTGAATTTTCAGGGAAATGGCGTAAAATCGTTAAAGAAAAAATTATCAATCCTGATGAGCGTCGTATTTTTTGGGAAGATTTATACGCAAGTCCGCTGAAAGAACAAGTATTTAACGATAATGTTGCAGAAGCGGATCGCCTTATTGAACAGGCATTATTAGGGTGGCAAAAGCCGAAAGGTGAAGTGTACTTGGTTGGTGCGGGACCAGGTGATCCTGAGCTTTTAACATTGAAAGCATTGCGTTTGATGCAACAAGCCGATGTTGTGATTTATGATCGCCTTGTTTCACCTGCGATTATGGAGTTATGTCGCCGTGATGCTGAGAAAATTTATGTAGGCAAAGCACGATCTAATCATTCTGTTCCACAAGAGGGCATAAATGCTTTGCTTGTGGAATATGCTTCGCAAGGTAAGCGTGTCTGTCGTTTAAAAGGCGGTGATCCGTTTATTTTTGGGCGGGGTGGCGAAGAAATACAGGAACTCTTTGCGGCGGGTGTTACATTTCAAGTTGTTCCAGGGATTACCGCTGCTTCAGGTTGTTCTGCTTATGCAGGTATTCCATTGACTCATCGTGATTATGCTCAAAGTGTGCGTTTTCTAACAGGGCATTTAAAAGAGGGGTCGCCTGAGTTGCCGTGGAAAGAATTAGTTTATGAAAATCAGACGCTTGTGCTTTATATGGGTTTGGTAGGTTTGGAAAAAATCTGCCAAAAACTCATTGAGCATGGTCAGCGTTCTAATATGCCTGTCGCATTGATCTCCAAAGGGACGACACCTGAGCAAAAAGTTGTGGTTGGAACACTTGCCGATATTGCCTCAAAAGTAGAGAATAACTACATTCAAGCGCCTACACTGACCATTATTGGCGAAGTGGTGAGTTTGCGCGAACAGTTACAGTGGTTATAAAACTCCTCCCAACCCCGCTTTAAGAAAGAAGGGATTTCCTCACTTTTTGGAGGGGGCTAGGAGCGGTTTAAGAAACGTTGAGAAAATTTGTGATACATGTTGTTTTATTTGAGCCTGAAATTCCTGCAAATACAGGAAATATTATCCGTTTATGTGCCAATACAGGTGCACAATTACATTTAGTCAAACCTTTGGGTTTTGAGCTGGATGATAAGAAGTTGCGTCGAGCTGGATTGGATTATCATGAATGGGCGCATATGAAAGTGTGGGAAAACTTTGCTGAATGTTTAGCGTATTTAAAAGTACAGGGTATTGAAAATGATGCAATTTATCCGTTAACGACGAAAGGTTCTGAAACACCACATACCTCAAATTTAAACCGTCCTATTGCATTATTAATGGGGCCTGAAACTCGTGGTTTACCTGAAAGTGTGCGTTTAATATTTCCCGAAGCACATTGGATTCGTTTACCTATGGCACCAAACTCACGTAGTTTGAACTTGTCTAATGCAACAGCTGTAATTTTGTATGAAGCATGGCGTCAGCAAGGTTTTAAAGAGCTAAAATAACTCAGCTTAGTGTTTAGATTAGTATAAAACCCCATCTTGATGATGAGGTTTTATTTCAAGGTTTATAGTCAAAGTTGACTCAATTACATAGTTTTATATTGTGCTTCATCAAATTCTCTTTGTGCTTTCATGACGTGTTGCATATTGCCTTCAGCCCAAATTTTAAAAGATAGTGCGGTTTGTGCAAATTCAGCACCTAAAGCTGTGATTGCATATTCAACTCGAATGACTTTATTTTCATGGATAGTTCGTGAGATAAAACCATCACGTTCAAGAATTTTGACTTTTTGTGAAAGTACTTTAGGTGAAATACCATCTAAGCTTTTTTTTAGTTCATTGAAATACATAGATTGTGATGCAAGTTGGTAAATAATCAATAAAATCCATTTATCTGCAAATTTGTCAAAAAAAGATCGAGCGGGGCAATTTGTTTTAAATATATTGAAATTTATCACTTTATTCATTTAAGACAGCCTTAATAAATACAATTTATACTCAGTAATACTAAAAAATAGAGTGGTTACTTGGTGGTAACTAATTGATACTAGATTTCAAAAGTATATCATTAATTTATTCATTTTATGTGTATTCAATAATCGATACAATATTTTACTGTTTAGATAAATGGTTAGATTGAAGTTCATAATTGAATAAAAAATAAAATATTTTTAATACAATGCTAAAGAGTATTCATATGTCAAAAATCGCCGTCGTTTATTATTCAGGTTATGGTCACACCAAAGTGATTGCCGAAACTTTTGCCAATGAAATTCAGGCAAATTTGGTTCCAGTTGATCAGGAAGGAAATATTGCCGATGCAGATTGGGATACTTTAGATCAAGCAGATGCCATTGTATTTGGTGCACCAACCTATATGGGTGGTGTACCTTGGCAATTTAAAAAGTTTGCTGATGCTTCTTCTAAACGTTGGTTTACACGGGTTTGGCAAGATAAAATTTTTGCAGGTTTTACCAACAGTGCAAGCTTAAATGGTGATAAACAAGTCACCTTAATTAGCCTACAAACGCTTGCTTCACAGCATGGTGGTATTTGGGTGAGTCTGGGTCTTGCACCTTCAAATACAAAAGTTTCGACACGCCAAGATGTGAATAGTCTAGGTGGTTCTGTTGGTTTGTTGGTTCAATCACCAGCAGATGCAAGTGCAGATGAAATTCCAAGTGGAGATTTAGACACAGCAAAAGCATATGCAAAACGCATTAAAACTGTGACTGATAAATTTATTGGTTAAATATGATGATGTTGTAATTAAATAGATTTTTTCTATTTTAGAAAAAAGCAGAGTAAAAAAGACCGCATAAAAGCGGTCTTTTTTACTCTGCCTCAATCCCTCTTTTAAAAAGAGGGAAATTAAAGGCTAATTAAGCAGATTTAACGGCAGCAATTAACTCAGCTTGACGTGTTTTAAGTGCAACAGGTAAGCGCTCACCAAGTTTGTCAAACAGTTCAGTATGGCTTTCAAGCTCTTTGATCCACTGGTCTTTATCTTGACCCGTTACAAGGTCAAATTGTTCTTTAGTGAAATCTGTACCTGTCCAATTCAACTGTTCATATGTTGGAACTAAGCCAATTGGTGTTTCAACAGCATCAGCACGACCTTCACAACGGTCAATGATCCACTCAAGAACACGCATGTTTTGACCGAAACCAGGCCATACAAAGTTACCTTCAGCATCACGACGGAACCAGTTAACGTTGTAGATACCTGGAAGTTTGTTGCCGTTTGCAGCAGCTTTAGTGGCAACTTCTTCGCCTAGTTCTAACCAGTGTGTGAAGTAGTCAGCCATGTTGTAACCCGCAAATGGAAGCATTGCGAATGGGTCACGACGAACGATACCTTGTTGACCAACAGCAGCAGCAGTCGTTTCAGAGCCCATTGTTGCAGCTTTATATACGCCATCCACCCAGTCAAATGCTTCTGAGATTAATGGAATAGTGTCTGCACGGCGACCACCGAAGATGAATGCTGAAATTGGAACGCCAGCTGGATTTTCCCAGTCAGCATCAATAGAGGGGCATTGACCCGCGGCAACAGTGAAGCGTGCATTTGGATGCGCAGCTTTTTCACCCGTAACGTGCGGTTGTCCTTTCCAGTTTGTAAGGTTAGCAGGCGCTTCTTTAGAAAGACCTTCCCACCAAACTTCACCGTTATCAGTCACAGCTACGTTTGTATAGATTACATCTTTAGTCAATGTAGCCATACAGTTCGGATTGGTTTTTGTATTTGTACCTGGTGCAACACCAAAGAAACCAGCTTCAGGATTGATTGCATATAAGCGACCATCTTCACCTGGTTTGATCCAAGCAATATCGTCACCTACAGTTTCAATTTTCCAACCTTCATAACCTACAGGAGGAATCAACATTGCAAAGTTGGTTTTACCACATGCAGAAGGAAATGCTGCTGCGATGTAATGTTTTTCACCTTGTGGATTTGTTACGCCAAGGATCAACATATGTTCAGCCAACCAACCTTGTTGACGACCCATAGAAGATGCAATACGTAACGCTAAGCATTTTTTACCCAATAATGCATTACCGCCGTAACCTGAGCCATAAGACCAGATTTCACGAGTTTCTGGATAATGAACGATATATTTTTCAGGATTACATGGCCAAGCAACATCTTTTTGACCTGCAGTAAGCGGTGCGCCTACTGTGTGTACACATGGGATATAGTCGCCATCTGTACCCAATACATCATAAACAGCTTTACCCATACGCGCCATTTTACGCATGCTAACAGCAACATACGGCGAATCAGTCAATTCGATACCGATGTGTGCAATATGTGAACCTAAAGGCCCCATAGAGAAAGGTACAACATACAAAGTACGACCTTCCATTGCACCATCAAATAAACCATTGAGACGTGTACGCATTTCAGCTGGAGCTTCCCAGTTGTTTGTTGCACCAGCATCTTCAGCTTTTTCTGAACAAATATACGTACGACCTTCAACACGAGCAACGTCAGAAGGATCAGAATTGGCAAGGTAAGAACCAGGGTGCTTTTCTTGGTTAAGCGCTTGCATTGTGCCGTTAGCGATCATTAAATCAATATAACGTTGATTTTCTTCGTCACTACCGTCACACCATTCAATTTTTGCTGGTTTCGTTAATTTTGCAATTTCTTCAACCCATGCAATGAGCTTGGGATGACGAACGAATTCTGGTGCGTTCACTTGGGTCATGGTGAGGCCTATCTAAAAAATGTACATTTTTATGTACAAATAATAATCAAAATGCAGGTTTACTACATTTAGATTTTAAGTATGAAAAAAAGTGGGCATATTAAACCACATATTCATGTAAAAAATAAGACTAAAGGCGTAAAAGATACCAAATTCAACATTTTTGTTAAAACATTGAATTATAATAATATTTTATAGTTAATGCTGTTAAAATATTCATATTAATGGTATTTATGTGTGATATTTTAAATATAAATAGTATTTGTTTACAGTGGGATAGTAGTTGCTGTTTTGCAAAAAAGTATCATTGATTTAATGAATGATTATAATTTGAATTTTACATAAAGGTGCTTTTATTTGCATACATAATCAACGAAATTAGAATAAAGACTTTAAAAGAATCAATCTTATGCAATCAGCATTAAAACCACTTTCGATGATTTACAATGAAAAGTCTGGTTTTCATGCAAGTCATCATGATGAAATTTATGAACAATTGATGACCCTTTGGACATCGTATGGTTTTGAAATTCAAGTTTTTGATATTAAAGCTGAGCGAGATATACAAAGCTTAATGAAAAAAGTATTTCAACGCCATGAAAAATATCAGCATCAAGGTGTGATTGTCGCTGCGGGTGGGGATGGTACGCTCAATGCGGTAGCATCACAAATGCTCAATCAAAAAATTCCAATGGGTATTCTACCTTTAGGTACTTTTAATTACGTGGCGAGAGTTTTGCATATTCCGCTTGATATTTTACAGGCTGCTGAAGTAATTGCGACAGGTGAACAACGTGCGTCACATGTGGCATGTATCAATGATCAAATTTATTTAAATAACGCAAGTTTGGGGCTGTATCCTTTATTTATTAAAAAACGAGAAGAATATAACCGTAAATTTGGGCGTTTTCCTTTAAATGCCTATACATCTGGTTTAGATGTGCTGATTCGAGATTGGAAAGAATTAAAACTCGAAGTTGAAGTCGATGACAAAAAATATCCTGTTAAAACACCACTGATCTTTTTTGGAAATAATCAATTACAACTCGAAGAGTTAAATCTTAAAGTGTCTAAATGTGCTGAGTTTGGTGAAATTGCGGGTGTGGTGATTGCTAAAGGGGACAAGCTGACTTTATTTAAAACCTTATTTCAAACCATTCGAGGCAAGTTGGAACAAGCATCGGATGTGTATAGTTTTGGTGCGCAAAAAGTCACAGTCTATTCGCAAAAGCCTAAACTAACGGTCGCGATTGATGGAGAAATTGTATCAATGTCTACGCCACTACACTTACATGTAGAAAAAAATGCATTAAATATTATGGTGCCTCATGCTGCTACATCTGTCTGATCTACATTTTGGTACAGAGCGCCCTGAATGTATTCGAGCGATTCAAAAGTTTTGTATTGAACAGCAACCAGAAGTGGTGGTTGTGAGTGGTGATTTGACACAACGTGCAAAATTTAGGGAATTTTTGGCATGTAAGCAGTTTTTAGAATCCTTGAAAATACCATATTTTGTCGTGCCGGGAAATCATGATATTCCGCTGTATCATTTATGGAATAGGGCTTTTCGTCCATTTGGTTTGTACCAACTTTTTTTTGGCAGTTTGGAAAATACGCTGGTCACTCAACATTTTTATTTGATTGGAATGAATAGTATTCGACGTCGTTATCACACACGTGGTTCTATTTCTTTAGAACAAATTCAAAAAGTTGATCAACAATTGATGCAAGCACCTGCGAATAAATTAAAAATTATTGTCAGCCATCAACCATTTTATACTGCAAAAGAAAATCATCATTTGAAAGATTGTCCTGCTTTAGGCCAATTTGCCATTCAAGAATGGGGGAAACATCAACTTTATGCTTTGTTACATGGGCATTTGCACTTGGTTGCTGTTTATGATTTAAATCAAGAGTTTGAATTAAATCTTAGTCAAGCTGTTTATGAAGTTCATGCAGGAACGGCTATTTCT
Organism: Acinetobacter sp. 1207_04; assembly: GCF_052850415.1. Lineage (NCBI taxonomy): Bacteria > Pseudomonadati > Pseudomonadota > Gammaproteobacteria > Moraxellales > Moraxellaceae > Acinetobacter > Acinetobacter sp. 1207_04. Next base: position 200,537 of record NZ_VXCQ01000003.1, read on the forward strand.
AGTCGCTTACATAAAAATATACCCAACAGTTTTAATGTTATTAGTAGTGATGGTTCATTTAAGCATTATTTTTTTGATGAGCAACAACAGGATTTTATTGCCCAAATTTGAGGGTGAATTTTTAAATAATGAGCAATTTGATGTAAACGTGTAAAAAACACACATTTTTTGATTTTTTTTTATATTTTACCCTTGAAGCATTTATTTCAATCCCCACAAATGTGTCATGAATAAATTTTGTCGATGACCTAGGAATAAGAGTCATCTTCACATCGTAATCAATGACATTTTAAAATGTCGATGGAGTTTCTAATGAGCAACATTCGTCCTTTACATGACAACGTAGTAATCCGCCGTGTTGAAAAAGAAACTAAAACTGCGGGTGGTTTAATTCTAAGCACTTCAGCTGCTGAACAACCTGCTCAAGGTGAAATCCTTGCTGTCGGTAACGGTAAAGTAACTGATACAGGTGTACGCCCATTAGATGTAAAAGTTGGTGACAACGTATTGTTCGGTGCTTATGCAGGTACGAAAGTAAAAGTTGATGGTGAAGAGCTTCTTGTGATGAAAGAATCTGACATCCTTGCTGTACTTGAAGGCTAATTGCAGAACGAATTTGATTGTTCTGAACAATCAATGAATTGAAAAATTTAAAAATATTTGGAGATAAGCATGTCAGCTAAAGATGTAAAGTTTGGTGATTCAGCGCGTTCAAAAATGATCGCAGGTGTAAATGTCCTTGCAGATGCAGTAAAAGTAACTTTAGGTCCTAAAGGTCGTAACGTTGTTATCGACCGTTCTTTCGGTGCGCCGCACATCACTAAAGATGGTGTAACGGTTGCTAAAGAAATTTCTCTAAAAGATAAATTTGAAAATATGGGCGCTCAATTGGTTCGTGAAGTTTCTTCAAAAACCAATGACATCGCAGGTGACGGTACGACTACTGCAACTGTACTTGCTCAAGCGATTTTAAATGAAGGGATCAAATCTGTAACTGCAGGTATGAACCCAATGGATTTAAAACGTGGTATTGACCTTGCTGTTAAAGCATTAGTTAAAGAAATTAAAGCAACTGCAAAACCTGCTTCAGATACCAAAGCAATTGAACAAGTGGGTTCGATTTCTGCAAACTCTGATGAAACTGTAGGTAAACTTATTGCACAAGCAATGGAACGCGTTGGTAAAGAAGGCGTAATTACAGTTGAAGAAGGTTCAGGCTTTGAAGATGCGCTTGATGTTGTTGAAGGTATGCAGTTTGACCGTGGTTATATTAGCCCGTACTTTGCAAACAAACCTGAAACTTTGACTGCTGAACTTGAAAACCCATTCATTCTTCTTGTTGATAAAAAAGTTGGCAATATTCGTGAATTGATTACAGTGCTTGAAGCTGTAGCTAAAACAGGTAAGCCGCTTCTTATTATTGCTGAAGATGTTGAAGGTGAAGCGTTAGCTACACTTGTAGTGAACAACATGCGCGGTATTATTAAAGTATGTGCGGTTAAAGCCCCTGGTTTTGGTGACCGTCGTAAAGCAATGTTACAAGATATCGCGATCTTGACAGGCGCAACTGTGATTTCTGAAGAAGTGGGTATGACTTTAGAACAAGCAGGTCTTCAAGATTTAGGTACAGCACATAAAGTAACTGTTTCTAAAGAAAATACTGTGATTGTTGATGGCGCAGGTGATGCAGCTCAAATTGCTGAACGTGTTACTCAAATCCGTGCGCAAATTGAAGAATCTACTTCAGAATACGATAAAGAAAAACTTCAAGAACGTGTTGCTAAATTGGCAGGCGGTGTTGCAGTGATCAAAATCGGTGCTGCAACTGAAGTTGAAATGAAAGAGAAGAAAGACCGTGTTGACGATGCACTTCATGCAACGCGTGCTGCGGTTGAAGAAGGTGTTGTTGCAGGTGGTGGTGTTGCACTCGTACGTGCTGCTAAAGCGCTTGATGGTATTGTTGGTGCAAACGATGACCAAACTGTAGGTATTAACATTTTACGTCGCGCAATTGAAGCACCACTTCGTCAAATTGTTGCAAATGCGGGTGATGAGCCATCAGTTGTGATCAATGCTGTGAAAAGCGGTGAAGGTAACTTCGGTTATAACGCTGCAACTTCAGAGTATGGCGATATGCTTGAAATGGGTATTCTTGACCCTGCTAAAGTTACGCGTTCTGCACTTGAGCATGCTGCATCTGTAGCAGGTTTGATGTTGACGACTGAATGTATGATCACAGACATTCCAGAAGATAAAGCAGCTATGCCTGATATGGGCGGCATGGGTGGTATGGGCGGAATGATGTAATATCATTTAGACTATATAATCTAAAAAAAATCCTCGCTTTTAGCGGGGATTTTTTTATTTTGATAAGTAGCTAGAACGAGGTGCGTTATTCTATTAAATTATTCTTTCCTAAAATGCTGTGGTGCTTCACCTAAATGCTTTTTAAACATGGCACTAAATGCACTAGGATTTGAGTAACCTAAAGCGATTGCAATCCTAGAAATAGATTCACCTCGTGACAACTTACCTAAAGCAAGTGCTATGTGCATTTGTTGAACCCAAGTACGATAATTCAATCCCGTTTCCTTTTGAAAAAGCCGAATTAGTGTTCGACTACTGGTGCCAATTTGGTCTGCCCACGCACCTAAATTTTTAGGATTGTCAGGATGTTCCATCAGCTCTTCACATATGCGAATTAAACGAGGATTTTTAGGCCAAGGAATTACGATCGGAAAAGAAGAAGCCTGCTTGATTTCATGAAAAATCAACAGCTGTAAAGATTTTTCAATTTCACTTTCTATAAGGTTTGGTTCAAACTCCAAATAATCTAATTGATTAAAACGTAAAACTAATTCACGCAAAAGTTTACTGATTCGAACAATAAAACAATGATTTCCAAGAGAGTTAGCTGCATTTTTTTCCACTAACACTGTGCTTAAACGTACTTCGCTTAGAGAAACAACACTGTGTTCAATATGCGCAGGAATCCACAACGCACATTGCGGTGGAACAATCCAAACATTGTCTGCGGTATAAACACGAATTGCACCTTCAGAAGCATATAAAAGCTGGGCACGGTTATGTGTATGTGGTGCAATCATACTACGATACGTATGTTGAGAACCTAAACCCACTATGAGCTTTTGAGAAGGTTTAATGTCCTGAATCATAAAAACCTCAAATCAAAAAGGGATATTAAAATATTTAAATTTGTCACTTATACGATGAATGTTGGAACTTAAGCTTATGGATGACAAATTAAAATAATAAACTTAAGCGTAAAGGAGGGCAATATTTCATGCAAGCATCTGCTCAATCATCGTCAAATATCGAAAAAACCCAAGAAACTATACACGGAACTAGTCAAGATAAAGCACAAAATATGGTTGTATCAATCATTTGTGCAGTGGCATTTGCTCATCTACTTAATGATTTGATTCAAGCATCATTGCCTGCAATTTATCCATTATTAAAAGATAATTTTTTGCTAAGTTTTTCTCAAATAGGTTTAATTTCACTGGTCTATCAAATTACTGCATCACTATTACAACCGTGGATTGGGCTATACACAGACAAGCATCCAAAACCTTATTTATTACCTCTGGGAATGATTGTGACCTTGATCGGTATTGGTGTTTTGGCAATTGCCCCAAGTTTTACGATCTTATTGGTTGCTGCTGCCTTAATTGGAATCGGCTCTTCGACCTTTCATCCAGAAGCCTCTCGTGTGGCAAGATTTGCATCGAGTGGTCGCTTTGGCACAGCTCAATCTGCATTTCAGGTTGGTGGTAATTCAGGTTCTGCAATTGGCCCATTGTTGGCAGCCATCATTATTGTTCCGTATGGGCAGATGGCAATTGCATGGTTCATGATTTTTGCATTTATTGCGGTATGTGTTTTATTTAAAGTTAGTCAATGGACGGTAAAATATGCGCATAAAATCGTCAGCAATGCAGCATCGACCCAATATAAATTACAAGGTAAAATGCTGATTCGTGCTTTAGTTATAATGTGTATTTTAGTATTGGCGAAATTTACCTATATCGCAAGTTTAAGTAATTATTATACTTTTTATTTGATGGATAAATTCCAAGTATCGCTACAACATGCGCAATTGTACCTATTTGCATTTTTAGCAGCTGTTGCTGTTGGGACTTTTGGTGGTGGACCAATTGGGGATAAAATTGGGCGTAAAGCCGTGATTTGGATTTCATTTTTAGGCATGCTTCCATTCGCTTTAATGTTGCCACACGCCAATTTATTTTGGACAGTTGTTTTTGCAATGCTTGCTGGGCTGATTCTTTCTTCTGCATTTGCAGCCATGGTGGTTTATGCGCAAGAAGCTGTTCCAGGGCGTGTAGGCATGGTTGCAGGCATGATGTTTGGTTTAATGTTTGGAATCAGTGGGATTGCAGCAGCAGCACTGGGTGCTTTGGCAGATCAGCATGGGATTGAATGGGTATTTAAACTATGTTCATTTATTCCGTTATTAGGTTTAGCAACAGTTTTCTTGCCGAAAACCAATGGAAAATCTTAAGTATTTTTGATTGAGTTTGATGTGGTTTATAACAATAAAGCGCCTGAATCTGATCGGCGCTTTATTGTCGATAAAAATTAAATATTTAATTTTTATAATAAGTTATGATTCAATCAGTTAAAAAGAATAATCACCCAAGTAAAGAAAATAATCGCTTGCGCCACAAACTGTGCTGCACTACCCATATCTTTGGCATTTTTAGACAGCGGGTGGCGTTCTAAGGAAACACGGTCTACTACAGCTTCTATGGCTGAGTTAAAAAGTTCGACAATAATTGCAAATAAACAGACACCAATCATGAGGGCTTGTTCGATAGGCGTGACATCAACAAAAAATGTAATCGGAATTAAGACAATATTAATCCATATAATTTGACGAAAAGCAGCTTCATTTTGATAAGCAGCTTTAAAACCTGCTAAAGAATAACCTGTTGCATTTAAAATGCGTTTAAAACCTGTCGTACCCTTAAACGGTGAATAATCACTCATAAAATCAATGCCACTATATTTTTGAACAAGTGTATTATTTTAAACTTAATTTGGTCTTAATTTGAAAAAAAATCAAACAAGTTAAGAAAAATAAAGCAAACCGATGAATGGCTTGCTTTAACGATGATTAATATCTCATTTTACTTAGTTGTTGAATTGGCTTTTAGATAAGCATCAACAGCTTTACGTCCTAAAGCAGGATCATCAGTAAAAATACCATCAACACCTGCTTTAAAATACATTTCAAATTCTTTATTTGCACCCGTTTCACAGCGTTGAGCCGCATTTTCAGCAAGACCATTACATTTTAAGTTTGGAGCAAGGAAGTTATTTTCAGGACGGAAAGTATAAGGATGCACTTTTAGATTTACTGCATGTGCATTTTTAATAAAGTCTGATGGTGCTGTATAAGTGTCATTAAAAATATATGGTTTCCATGGACCGACACCGTTGGCATAGGTTGCTACATTTTTGAGTCCTTGTGCTGTTGCCATATCTGCATAAGTGATATTCACGTTTTGTGCAACAAAGTCAGCAGGGCGCATAGATTTTTCATCATATAGTTGAATAATTTTAGCGCGCTTTAATGTTTTATGTAGCGTCAGTTGGTCTTTGAAATATTTTAAATTAGTGACTTCAAAAGATTGTAGATAAATGGGTGCAATGTCTCGGGTATAGCTATATTTAGCCAAAGTTTTGAGTAATGGATCTTCTAAACTTAAATTTTGTTGTTGGAAATAAGTTGGGTGTTTGGTTTCAATATAAAGACCTACCATTTTGCCAGTTTTTTTATAATTTTTTTCTGCAAGTTCAATAATTTGTTCAAGAGTTGGAATACTAAATTGATCATTATATTGGACATTATTAGGACGTAATGCAGGAATCCGTTCACGAGCCTTGAGTTGATTCAGCTCACTTAAAGTGAAATCTTCAGTAAACCAACCAGTCAGTTCAACACCATCTATAATTTTGGTTTTTTTACGGTCTGCAAACTGTGCCAAAGTACTGACATTGGTTGTTCCACTAATTTCATTTTCATGGCGTGCGACTAAAACACCATCTTTGGTTGAAACCAAGTCGGGTTCAATAAAATCAGCACCATCATCAATGGCTTTTTGATAGCTTTCTAGGGTGTGTTCAGGACGTAAAGCACTTGCACCACGATGTCCAACCACAATAATTTTAGGTTCTTTATTGTCTTTTTCTACTTCAAAGCGATAGTCGTTATTGTCATCATTACACGCAGACAATAAAGCAACGAAACCCGTTGTGAGTAATGTTTTTTTCATCATTTTTAACTCGGATCATTCTTTATAAACTGCAAATGACTATGTCGCTAGAAATTGACAATATGACGACAGTACGGTGAAAATTTGATGAAATCGACTCGTTATTTTTAGGTTAACTCGAATCGCATATTCACAATCTCTCCATATTTGGCTTGATGATTCGGATTTCTGTTATTTCTCTTGAATTTTTGCCTTAAGTCACACAAGATCATTGCAAGAAACGGAATTACTTATTGCTAGTGATGATTGGCAGTGACATTAATCACATTCATTTGACACAGAACCTAATCTGATGCTCTCAAAATTTTTTATTCAACGTCCCATTTTTGCTTGTGTACTTGCCATTATCGTGATGGCTTTAGGTATTTTTTCGGTTTTAAATTTGCCCGTTGAGCGTTACCCCGATATTGCACCACCTCGAATTTCTGTATCCACCACTTATACAGGGGCAGATGCCGAAACTGTTGAAGAAAGCGTGACACAGGTTTTAGAGCAACAAATTAAAGGAATTGATAATTTACTTTATTTTAGTTCGAGCAGTGATTCTTCAGGTCGCGCTCGAATTAGCATTAGTTTTGAAAACGGTACAGATCCCGATACTGCACAAGTCCAAGTACAAAATAGTATTAATGGTGTCCTGAATCGATTACCTGACGATGTGCAACGTCAAGGCGTTACCGTAAATAAATCACTCGGTGATACGTTTATGGTGGTTGGGCTGTACGATGAAACAGGCAAAAGTAACAACATCGAATTGGGTGATTATTTATCTGATCACATTGAAGATGAATTATCACGAATTGAAGGCATTGGTGAATTGGATGTGTTTGGTTCGCAATATGCCATGCGAATTTGGCTAAATCCGAATTTACTTCGTCAATATCAACTGATGCCGAGTGATGTTCGTAGTGCAATTGAAGCACAGAACACTCAAGTGGCTGCAGGCGGTGTCGGTGATTTACCGGTTGTGGCAGATCAATATCTAAATGCTAAGGTCACAGCGGGCTCGCGTTTAAAAACGGTCGATGAGTTTAAAAATATCATTGTCAAATCCAATGTTGATGGCAGTTATGTCTACTTAAAAGATGTTGCTCGTATTGAATTGGGTGCGGAAAACTACCAATCTTTTAATACTATCAATGGTTATCCATCTTCGGGAATGGCAATTTCATTGTCTTCAGGTGCAAATGCGCTAGCAACTTCAGCTCTAATAAAAGATGAATTGGTAAAAATTTCTGAAAAATTGCCTCAAGGCTATAAAATTGTTTATCCACGAGATAACACACCTTTTGTACAAGAGTCGATTAAAGAAGTCATAAAAACATTATTAGAAGCCATCATTTTAGTGGTTTTGGTAATGTTCATTTTTCTACAAAGTTGGCGTGCCACGTTGATACCAACTATTACTGTGCCGATTGTAATTTTGGGTACATTTGCTGTGTTGAATGTGCTTGGTATGAGTATTAACACATTAACTTTATTTGCTTTAGTATTGGCGATCGGTTTGTTGGTCGATGATGCAATTGTCGTCGTGGAAAATGTTGAACGGCTTATGCATGAGCAAGGTTTGACTGCTAAAGAAGCCTCAATTGAGTCAATGCAGGAAATGACGGGTGCATTGATTGGGATTACCGTGGTTTTGACTGCTGTATTTATTCCGATGGCATTTTTTACAGGGTCTACAGGTGTGATTTATCGGCAATTTTCCATCACACTTGTGGCTGCGATGACCTTATCACTCTTGGTGGCTTTAATTCTGACACCTGCCTTATGTGCCATCATTTTGAAACCTAATCCAAAGCCGATGCGTTGGGCAACATGGTTTAATGAAAAACTAGAAAATTTAAAACTGGCTTATATTACCCTTATCAAAAAAACCTTAAATTTAAAATGGGTGGTTCTAACGCTGTTAGTCGGTTTAATGGCAGTGTTTGCGCTGACCTATCGGACATTACCAACAAGTTTTATTCCAAGTGAAGATCAAGGCATGCTCAGTGTACAGTTCCGTTTAGCCGATGGTGCGCCGATGTCGAGCAGTCAGAAGATTGGAGAAAGTATTCGAGAGTATTTCTTAGATCAAGAAAAGCAAAATGTAGAGATTGTCTTAATTCGTTATGGTCGAAATTTTTCAGGAACAGGACAAAATTTAGGAACGGGATTTATTGCATTAAAACATTGGAATGATCGTTCAGGAACTGATAATTCTGCACAAGCCATTCGTGAACGTGCCATGAAATATTTTAGTCAAAACCCCAATGCACGCATTACCATCAGTTTACCTTCTTCTGTGAACGGTTTAGGTGATAGTGATAGCTTGGAGTTTTGGTTGCAAGATGTAAATGGACAGGGGCGTAAGTATTTAAATCAACAATTCACCACTTTACAAGAGCAAGCGAAACAATTTAGCTCTTTTGAAAATTTAGATAAACGCTCTAATCCTGATAAAGCCAAGTTAAAAATCTATGTAGATCAGAAACTAGCATTAGCAAATGGTCTGTCACAAACTGCAATTAATAGTACTTTATCAACGGCATGGGGCGGTTCGTATGTCAATGATTTTATTGATCGTGGACGAATTAAACGGGTGATGATGCAAGGCGATGCCGAGTTCCGTTCAAAGCCTGAAGATTTACAAACGTGGACTGTTCGCAACGCACAGAATCAAATGATTCCTTTTAGTAACTTTGCTAGGATTGAATGGGAAGGTGGTCCTGATGTTGTGAATCGATTTCAAGGTTATACGGCTGTGCAAATGGAAGCAATCAATGCTAAGGGCAGTAGTTCTGGTCAAGCGATGAGTGATATCCAACACTTGGTCAATCAAAATGATGGTTTGGATGTGGCTTGGAGTGGTCTATCTTTTGAGGAACAAAAATCGAGTGGACAATCAGGTTTACTGTATCTCATTTCCATCGGCTTTATTTTTCTCTGTTTGGCAGCCTTATATGAAAGTTGGACGATTCCGACAGCTGTGATTGCAGCGATCCCTTTAGGGATAGGTGGAAATATTATATTCAGTAAATTAGTTGGCTTCCCAAATGATATTTACTTTCAAATTGCACTTCTCACGACCATTGGTTTGTCATGTAAAAATGCAATTTTGATTGTTGAATTTGCGGCTTTGGCACAAGAGAAAGGTAAAACAGCAGTTGCTGCAGCACTGGAAGGAGCAGGGCTTCGTTTACGGCCAATTCTGATGACATCTTTAGCTTTTGGTGCCGGTGTACTTCCTTTGGTTTTTGCGCTTGGTGCAGGTGCTGCAAGTCGTCAAGAAATCGGTGTGAGCGTATTGGGTGGGGTGATCTTTGGTACGGTTTTAGTATTGTTGTTTATTCCGTTTTTGTATGTACTGATACGTACTTTGTTTAAAGCAAAATTAGATCAACCTATAGGATAAATCCTTTATACTGATACTGAACATTCGGCATCATTTTATGAAAAGTAGGGCGTTGTGGGACAAGAAAAAAAATTAGCGACTCAAGATGTCATCCGCTTAGAGCGAGATTTAGCGAAGTTTGCCAATATGATGGACTCGGTGGTGCGTATCCCTTTCACTAAGCAAGGTGTCGGTGCCGATGCTGCACTGAGTACGATTCCTGTAGCGGGTGATGTAGCAGGCTTTATATTAACCTGTTATGCGGTGTATAAAGCCAAACAAATTGGTGTGCCGCAAAGTAAGCTCAATGGTGTGTTGAAGCTTGCTGTTATGGATGGTGTCGTAGGTTTAATCCCGATTGTGGGGACAATATTTGATATTTTTATACGACCAAGTCGCCGTGCTTTAGATGTCGTGCATGATCATATTCGTACTGAATACCAAATTCAGTCTGATGATCATATCGTACATCCATTTTTACATGAAAAACTTGAACAAAAGCAGCAAAATTCAGCTTTTTGGCGCAATCCCATTGTAGCTTGGGTATGGTTACATACTCCTGATCTATTGGGACTTATTGTCTTAATTTTGATTGGCCTAGCGATGTGGTTTGGGCTCAATGTGTTGTGGGATTGGTATCAAAGTTTTAAGGCGACATGATTTTAAAGCGCAGGTCGATAAAATAGGGTGATGTTATGCAAGACTATATTTCGGCAAATCTTCCTGCCATTGATTTTGATCATACACGTCAATTTTATGCATTTTTAGGTTTTAAGTGTGATTATCAATCTGAACAATGGATGATTTTAAGCAAAGATAGCCTTATGCTAGAGTTTTTTCATCATCCTCAACTCGACCGAAAAGAGTCATGGTTTAGTGCGTGTTTAAGAACACATACAATGCATGATCTTTTTCATGTTTGGCAAGCATTGGATTGGACAAGGTTTCCAAATGCACGAATCACCGAAATAGCGTGTTCAGAGGAAATAGAGCTATTTTGTGTCATTGACCCCAATGGAAGTCTTATACGATGTATTCAAACAGATTAATTTTTATATAAAAAATCGTATTTAGCATTTTAGGATATAAAATAACAAAGCCTCCTTAATGGAGGCTTTGTTATTATGAAAATATGAAATTGCTTAGATTTCTGACTTAATTTACATTCAATTGGCGTAAAGCCGCAACACGTTGTTCAATACTTGGATGCGTTTGGAATAATGCGGCCAAACTGAAACCTTGTTCTTTACCTTCAGTAATTGCAAATGCTTTCATTTCTTTTGGCATTTGATCAGGCATTTCAGACTCAGCTTGTAAACGTAATAAAGCTGAAATCATTGCTTCTTTACCTGCAAGTTGAGCGCCTGCTTCATCGGCACGGTATTCACGTTGACGTGAGAACCACATGACAATTGAAGACGCTAAAATACCAAATACAATATCGAGTACCATCGTGATTGCAATAAATGCCAATCCTGGAGGTGCATCATCGGCACGACCGAAGACATTTCGGTCAATGAAGTCACCTACAATACGAGCAAAGAACATGACAAAGGCGTTGACTACACCTTGAATCAGCGCAAGGGTAACCATGTCACCATTTGCCACGTGACCAATCTCATGCGCAAGAACAGCACGCAATTCATCTTGGTTCATACGCTCAAGTAATCCTGTAGACACGGAAACTAGTGCATCATTTTTGTTCCAGCCTGTTGCAAAAGCATTCGACTGATACGATGGGAAAATGCCCACGTCAGGCATTTTAATGCCTGCACGCTCTGAAAGTTGAGCAACTTCTTGTAGCAACCATGCCTCTGCTTGGTTACGTGGGGCATTAGGGTCAATTAACTCAGTACCTGTCGTTTTTAACGCCATCCATTTCGACATGAACAGCGACACAATTGAGCCAACCATACCAAAGACAAAACATAGCACTAAGAGATTGCTTAGGTCTAAACCGCCGGCGCTGCGATAGCTACCAACACCCAGTACAGACAGGATGATACCAGCGATTACAACCACAGCGAGGTTGGTTAGCAAAAACAAACCAATCCGCATCATTGAGAGTATCCTTTTATTAAAAATGATATAGGGTAATTTATAAAAAATATAAATCTTAAATTAATATGCGGTTTAGCCTTTGAAAATTCAAGAATAATCGAAAAAAACGATGTGGCTGTGGGGCAGGAGTAATTATTTATATCGATATTAGGTGCATAAATAACAAATAATTAAAATGTAAAATAAACGCTATTCTCATTTTTAGAGAATAGCGTTTATTTTAAATATATTGAATAGTTTAAAAATACTCATACTGGCTTTTTTTTAAACGCAGATTGAACTTTTAATGTAGCGCTATATTGAATTAGAACTAAATTAGGTATTAATTTTCAATCGTAATACGTGCAGATGCTGTTGCATTATTGGTTGAGTATGAGCCAGGAGCATCTGTAAATGTACCATCTGAAGAAACAATAATTTGACGTGGTGAATGACTATTCGAATTTGATGTGTTGTTACGACTATTGTTGGAATTGTTTGATGAGCCTGAAGCAATCAGTTGCCCTTGTGGTGCTGATTCGCTGACTAAGGCATTAGTATTGCTATTGGCTGAAGAAATTCCACCAGCATATAAATTGGAATAACGGCTCGTAACACGGCGAACGTAATCCTGTGTTTCACGAAAAGGTGGAATACCACCATATTTTGCAACATTTCCTTCACCCGCATTGTAAGCCGCTAATGCAAGTGAGGTATTGCCATTAAACCGTTTTATTAACCAACCTAGATACTTTGCTCCACCGAAAATATTTTGTTGTGGATCATAGGCATTAGAAACATTAAAACGCCGTGCTGTTGCAGGCATGAGTTGCATTAGACCTTGCGCACCAACTGGCGAGCGAGCATTTGAATTAAAGCCTGACTCTGTATGCATAACAGCTTTAATTAAACCTTCCGAAACACCATGCGTTTGTGCTGCTTGACGAATAATATGGTCATACGCATTTTTGCCACGGCTATAACTCGGTAGTACCGCTGCTTCAGAACTCCCCCAATTGCTATAACTGTGAATGTTACTGTCAGCATAATAGGTCGCTTTAATTTTAGTGAGCGATTGATCTGAACTTTTGCGATTGGTGAGCAATGTGCTGCCATTCTTATCTTTATAAATATACATTTGGCCTGCGTAGGCAGATAGGTTTACCGATGTAGCACCGATCACCCCAAAAAGTAAAAAATATGAATTTTGAATAAATTTTTTCATTGTAGTAATTAGTTTTAACCTCAACTGACAAGCAGGAGTTTATCAAAGTTAATTCAGAAGAAAAACCTTGAATTAATTTTTACCTAAATCTTTTGAAAAAATCAAGTCGTTATTGTTGGCTTAATAATCAAAAAATATTTAATTTATTTTTTCATATAGGTCTATTGACTTGAGTAAGCATATGATTTTAATGTGAAAAAAATAGTGGTTAAAAAGTGATCAATTTAATCAGGATGCCCATTATCTAGGGGCATAGCGCTGTCAAGCCCTAAAGAATCCACACTTTTATCCACAGATTTTGTGGAGAACTGTGGAAAAGTCCAAAAGATAAGCAACTTGGGTGTTAATTAGCCAAAATAAGTGAAGCCCAATGATTGTAAAGTTCACATGATGTCAAAAAGATGACGAAAGGTAGGCTGTAGTAAAAATAAATAATCTTTAGATGCGTAGCGAGGTGAAATCAGATAAAATCGTGCGGTATTTTTTTATGGGTAATACTCGTCTATGTACTCGCCAGTTGAGTCCGATCAAGGGTTTAATTTCAAGCCTGAACTACCAGATAGTTCGGCTTATCATCGTCTATTGAAAAAGCTTCGTCGTCAGGTTGGTCATGCGATTCGTGATTTTAAAATGATCGAAGAAGGTGACAAGGTGATGGTTTGTGTTTCTGGCGGCAAAGACAGTTACACATTGCTTGATATTATGTTGCAGTTTAAACGTATTGCACCCATCAATTTTGATGTCGTTGCTGTTAATTTAGATCAAAAACAGCCTGGTTTCCCAGAAGATGTTTTGCCACGTTATATGGAAGAAAACAATATTCCGTATTACATCTTGGAAAAAGATACCTATACGATTACTAAGCGTCTTACACCTGAAGGTAAAACCTACTGTGCAGTGTGTTCACGTTTACGCCGTGGTTCGCTATATGGCTTTGCACAAGAGATTGGTGCAACCAAAGTAGCGCTTGGGCATCACCGTGATGATATTTTGGCAACATTCTTCTTAAACTTGTTTCATGGTGGTAGCTTAAAAGCCATGCCACCTAAATTGTTGTCTTCGGATAAGAAAAATATCCTGATTCGTCCACTTGCTTATGTGGAGGAAAAAGACATCATCAAGTATGCAGAAATGCGTAAGTTCCCAATTATTCCATGTAATTTGTGTGGTTCTCAGGAAAACTTACAGCGTGCAATTTTGAATGACATGTTACGTGACTGGGATAAACAACATCCAAAACGTTTACATAGTATTTTTGGTGCTTTACAAAATGTATCGCCATCACAACTGGCTGACCGTGAATTGTTTGACTTTGAAAAGTTAGATGAGCAACGAGAGTTTGATATGAAATGCGATACAGAAGAAACGAAAAATCGTCTTGATGTGGTCAATTTGAGTATTGCAGCAGATTAATTTGTTGTACTAAAACATTTAAAAAAACCATTGATCAGGCATTCATTTTATAGTGAGTGCCTGATTTTTATTTGAATTTTGTTCAATCATGTAAAAATTGAACACTGCGTACAAAAAACGTTAGCCCAAAGTAAAATTATCATGCTATAACATTATGCAAGCAAAAAAGCTTCACCCTGATGTTGTTGGGATAGACAACACAATAAATTGAATAAATACATTGAGGAATGATCATGGCTGCATTTTTAACTGATGATTGGTTTGCAACTGTCGAAAAACTTACAGCAGAAGCTGGTGATTTAAACTTGCCACCTGCATTGGCTGGTCTTGCAATTAACCTAGTTGTTTCTGATGCGTCTGGTGATAAAGAACTTGCTTTAGATGGCGGAAAGATTGTTAAAGGTAGTTCTGCAAGTGCTAAAACAACACTAAATATGGATGCTGAAACGTTACGTAAAGTATTCTTAGAGTTCGATATGGCTGCCGCAATGCAAGCATTCATGACAGGTAAAATAAAAGTTCAAGGTGATATGTCTCAACTTATGGCTTTGCAAACTGCAAAACCAAGCCAAGAACAAAAAGATTTATTCAAGAAAGTTCTTGAACAAACTGCGTAATTGAAGCTCTAAATCAATTACAGTATTGAAAAAAAGCTTATCTCTAGTCTAGAGATAAGCTTTTTTTTGCTTAAATGAAATGACGTAGAAGCCTATTCATTTAGAATGTAGATTTGCTGAAACGAGATGACTTAAATTTCAAGTAATTTCGGTGAAGTCTTAATGTGTTCGAGATATGACCGAATACGCGTTACATATTGAACGGCTTGTTTATAACGTCCATTACTCGCCTGATTGTGCTGTAAAAAGTTATACATCGTCATCCAATCATTTGGGTTTTTGCCCTGAGCACGTAGACGTTTTTGAATACCATCTACAGCACCTGGCCCCATATTGTAAGCCACTAACGCAAACCAGTTACGATCGGGGTTACGAATGTGGGAGTAGCGAGACAGCATTTGATCAAAATACTTTGCGCCGCCTTGAATACTTTGAGCAGGGTCAGTACGGTTGCTTACGCCCATCGCTTTCGCCGTATTATTAGTCAGCATCATAATGCCACGAACACCTGTGGGAGAAACAGAGTCGGGTTTTAAATATGATTCTTGATAACCAATGGCTGCCAAGAAGTGCCAATCTAGATCATATTGCTGTGCCGTTTTCTGAAAGCTTGCCTTATAGATGGGCATGCGTTTGCTCAGATCACGTTGAATGATATTCCAATCTTGCTGCTTAATCACATTACGGTTATAAAAAGAGGCAAGTTGTTGAATTGAACCATTCTGTTTACTTTGACAGATAAAACCACTTGCAGTATCGGTCAAAGGGTCTTCACTACTTTTGAATACCCAATTGATCTTATTACTCAGACCATTTTTACTCAGGCTACTAAAATCTCCACAGGTTGCTGAAAAACTTGTGAGTTTTTTTTCCTCAATGGTTTGGATATCGGCTGTAGTAATGGCAAAGCTTGCTTTACCTTGTGAAACCATTTTCAATGCAGTGGCATTATCAGGAACTGTTTTCAAATCAAGTTTTACATTTAGACTACGAGCGTAGTTGTTCGCAAGGTCGTGTGCAAAACCATGTTTAAAGCGACCATCCTTAAAGACAATAGATGGATTGGATACAGCAACTACGGTCAGTTTGTTTGAGTTAAGTACGGTATTGTACTGATTTGCTTTTGTTGCATTGATTGTGTGGAATGGAACAAATAAGCAACTTAATACAAGAATTTTCAGAGGGAGTGGTTGAAAAAATGAGTTTAGGCTAAGCCTCGACCCAGAAGTTGAACTACTGTGCATGTTGTCTCCGCTACAGGTAATTACTGCCCAGAAAAATTCACAGCTATGGAGCCAAATGAATTCTTAAAAGTGTTTAAATACAATAAGGGTGGGCAATTCATGGACGTCATTCATAATGACATATGGGAAATATTTGTAGAAAAACTACAAAAATAAATAGTAATGTTACTAAAGATGGCGCGTATAATACTGCTTATTTTTTGACTTGTCAAATTTTGTACAATTTTACGTATTTTGTAATGATTTAAGTTGTTGATATATAATATTAAAAATATTTACCAACTTTAGTAATTAAAATACGTTATAACATGCGATATTAAGTAAACGTATGTAAGATTGATCACAGACTATATTATGAAATCAAACTTAATTACCCGTGAGGGACATGATTTATTGGTCGCGGAATTAAAGCGGCTTTGGCATGAAGAAAGACCTGAAATTACTAAAAAAGTAAATTGGGCAGCAAGCCTTGGTGATAGATCGGAAAATGCTGATTATCAGTACAATAAACAAATACTTAGAAAAATTGACCGCCGTGTACGTTATTTGGGTAAGCGTTTGGAAGAATTACGTATCATTGATTTTTCACCTGAACAGGATGGTAAGGTTTATTTTGGTGCATGGGTTGATATTGAAAATGATGAGGGTGATGTTAAAACATTGCGTGTTGTCGGTATCGATGAAATTTATGATCACCATCCTCAAAATATTTCCATTGATTCACCTATGGCTCGAGCTTTGTTATCGAAACAGGTCGATGATGAGGTTGAGGTGGTAACGCCGTTGGGTAAAAAGCATTGGTATATCAACTCAATTCGCTACAAACAGGATTAAACTATACAATGGCGTTAAAATTGTTCTAAATTTACCCACTTGATTTGAAAATAGGTGAAAGTATTTGCTTATAATCAAAATTATTTATATTATGACGCCCATGGAAGCGTGGCAGAGCGGTTGAATGCACCGGTCTTGAAAACCGACGAGGGTGTGAGTCCTCCGTGAGTTCGAATCTCACCGCTTCCGCCAAATATCTAAAAAGCCCTTGTATTTGCAAGGGCTTTTTTTCATTTATGTTTATAACAAAAAATAATTCGTATGAAGAGTTTTTAACAATAATTAGTATTTATCATTTCATACATGAGCTGATTTAAAGTGAAAAAGTGATACAGATAGTCTAACTCTACATAAAAAGAATGAGTTGTCATTAGGGAAGATGTTATTTCAGAATATGCGTGATTAGCTTATGATGAAAATAATAAGAAAATAAAACACTGAGTTGGTTGTGCAAATATGTATTTAAATCATGAGATATTAGATGATATTGACTAAAGCATTTTCGAGATCTAATAGCGATATTTCGCAATAAGATGATCTTTAAATGCTTGAAGGAATGAAATAATTTAGTTATTTTAAAGTGTCTATAATTTAATCAATAACAAATTATTAAAATTAAACATAAAATAGAGTTTTTATAAAAAGTGACTCGAATAAGAGGATAATAAATCCTCCTATTCGAAATGAAAAAAATTAATTTTATTGAGAGTTCAATGCATTATTTAAAAGTGGAAGGTTTTGCCCTGTCGCTGCAGCGAGAATAAAGTTTTGGCTCTGTTGAGTAATTGTCCATTTTTGGTTGTTACCACCACCACAACCATAAGTGATTAATTTACCACGACCGTCTGGTGTAGGCGTCCATCCACCACTCAAATCAAGGCAACTGTTGTTTTGTCGAAATTGCTGAGTAGAGCCTGAAACAGGTGTTTCCCAAACCTGACTACTCGTATTGTTATTACATTGAGCTAGTGCAGCTCCAGATAAACAATATGCAGGATATTGAACACTGTGAACTTTACCTACAGCATCATGAATCCATAAAGTTGAGTTACTGCCATCACAACCGTTTTTACCACTGATAAAGACTTCAGGTAATCCTGTTGTTGTCGAAATTTCAGTTTTCATACATGCGGAATTCATATTTGGCATGACTAACATGGTTGCCCCAGCCATAGGATTACTGTTACTTAGACCAAGCGTACTGACAAAATTTTTCAAAGCATCATTGGCTGCGCTGACATTATTTGTTAAATCAGCACGGTAAACATTGATCCAACGATTCAAACGATATAATAAATTTTGTTGTTCTTCATAACGTTTGAGTTCAATTAACCCGTTACTAGAAAACTCGCTTGTATAGGTTTTATAAGCCTCATATAACACCTTTTGATTCGGCGTTAGCGTGGCAATACTTTTGTTTTGATTGTTTTGTAAAGCCTGATCTAGTTCGGGTAATTCAATTTGGCGGATCGCTGAGAAGCCCTGTGTCTTACCTACAATAATAGCAGGGGGTAATGGTGTTGCATAATCAGGAATATCAATGTGAGACAGCTTAATGGCTTGCTCACCTGCTTTTTTACAGTATAAATCAACTTGTTTTGGTAAATCACTTTGCGCAAGATTGATGTGCAATTTGTTAGCATTACTGCCCATACGTGTTGGTGCTAAAGCAATATATTGTGGAGCTTTACTAGCATAAGTAACATGCGCCCAACAGCTTGCATTATTGGTATTTGTATCGACTTGAGGTAAAGCAAAAATATTACCCCAGTTACCACGTGCGGCTGGATAGAGTAAGCCCGTATTATTTACTGGATCATAGCCTCCTAAAATTGTAAACACAGGGACACCAAATTGTATTGGTTTTAGATAGTTTCCATTCGCACTGTTATACCAGACTTGAGTGGACATCGGAACTTTAGGCTGAACAATGTCCATCTGACGTGTAGTCGTATTCCATTGTTTATAACCAGTCGGTGAAGATGCATCCCAAACTGCTCGATTAAAGGCTGGTTGAATGCTACGGAAAGTACTATAACCAGTATAGTGGGTATAGTTTGATAATGAGCTTGAATAGTTTCCACCAGACATCGCATCGGTTGAATAAATATATTTATTTTGGAATAAAGGTGTTCCATTTAAACGATTATCTAAATTAGTAACATTCCAATTAAGATTGCCTCGCATACGATTACGGTAGGCAATATAGCCCCAGCCACTGTCAGGATGATGACTCGCCCAGAAATAATTATCGCCACTTTGCCCAGGATAATGTCCTAGTCCGTAATGATGTCCAATTTCATGACTAAACTCATTTCCAATAGAGTCGATCAGCGTCAGAATCCCATTCCCCCCACTTAGTCCGTGATTGGCTAAGCCATTTTGATAGTTACCACGAGCATGGTGGATTACTACACTTTGAGTTAGCTGAGGTTGCTGTTGACTCACCATACCTGCACTGGTGATCCCCCAGTTAGCGAGATTGATCCCTGTACTGAAAGTAGATTTAGCGGTATTTTCACGCATATCTCCACCATAGACATCACCATCAGTGTCACTTACAGTATCGTAAATTTTACCACTTGCCACCATGACTTTGTTTAGCACCATGTCATCATACTTGCTGACTGTAATTTGTGCCGCTGGAATGGTTTGTAAATAATCAGTTCCCGCTTGTGCAGGTTGATTGAGAAAATAGTATTGCCCATTAGGTGGGGTGGTGAGCATACCTAAACGTATGGATTGAACGACCAATTCTCCAGGTCCAGCAAAATCAATGGCAGTTGCTGCTAAGCGACCATTTTTACGTGAGTTTGGATCGACAATACGAATGTTTAATCCAGGTTTTACTTCATCCCACTTTAAAGCAGTAGTCCACGCTTTTTTTGAATATTCAACACGTGCTCGGTTGTCATTATTGCTTTGATCTGAAAGTGGAATCTGTGATGGCTCTTGTAACGCCACACGACGAATTAGACGACTGTTAAGATAGATTTCAGCATTGAGTTGCTGAACATCTTCCATTGCTGTTGTAGGTGTCACCAATAATAACGCATCTTTTTCACTGGTTAAGCGTGGCATTTGTTTTGCTTCATTGCCATTTGGATCTACGGTATGATTTTGAGCGAACTGAATCATTGCTGCAAAATTGCCTGCTAAGTCATTACGGATGATTCGCTCGCTACCTTGAAGGTCTTGATCATAAAAACCAAGTGTTCCAATTGTGAATACATCTTTAGCTGGTTCTGGATAAGCAGATTCAGAGGTCAGCATACGTGCTTGCATAGGTGCAGCAGATGTTAATTCGGCATGATTATTTTCCGTTGCATCTTGTGAGTTTCCTCCACAAGCAGATAATAATATTGTCGATATACAAAGTGATAATGTACTAATTGAATATTTTCTTGAGATTCTCATACCAATATTGACCAAATTGATGATTTTTTGATAAATAATATGTTCTGTATATTATTTGGATGTTGTTTAAATAATATATTAAATATTATTTAAATGTAGATAATTAGATTTTTATAATATGTGATGTTGTTGTTGTTTTTATTTTTAAAACATAGAAAAAGTCAATTTTTTATATTTTTATTTTAACTGCATCTTGTTAATTTATTGAAATTATTTATTATTTGTTATTTTATAATGTGTGAGTTTGAATAGTAGTTTGACAATTATTGTTATAAATGATCAATTTTTATTATTTGTTCTTTTATTTTTAATTTTTTGTATATTTATATTAATTAAAACAATGTATCTTTCATTGTTGTTGGTTTTCTTACTTTATTAATAATAATCTATTATTATTTTTTATCGGAAATGATATTGAGGTCACATAATTTAAATTGTGAATACATTTTCTGATTGAAAATAAAACAGAAATAGATACTCAGCGTTAAAATTAAATTTGAAGGTAGGCTATAAATGAATAAGGTTTATAAGACAGTATGGAATAAGCGTCTAAATTGCTCTCAAGTAACTTCTGAACAAAGCAGAGGGCATTCAAAAAACAGTCAGTCCTCATCCCAAGTCAAGCCTGTAGAAGTACAAAAAAATTGGTTTGATTTTGCTCGACTATCCTTATTAAGTTTAGCCTTACTTCCATTATCTGTATGGGCAAGTATTTACGATACTCAGTTACCAACAGGAGGCAATATAACTGTTGGCTCGGCTCAAATTAGTCAAAATAACAATACGCTGAATGTTCATCAAAATAGTCAAAATGTTGGAATTCAATGGAATGATTTCAATATTGGGCAAAATGCTACGGTTAACTTCCATCAGCCAAATTCATCTTCTATTGCTGTAAACCGTGTTTTAGATAGTAATGCTAGCCAAATTATGGGGAAATTGAACGCCAATGGTCAGGTATTTTTACTGAACCCGAATGGTGTCATTTTTTCGAAAACGGCTCAGGTGAATGTCGGAGGGATTGTTGCATCGACATTAAATGTAACAGATGGCGATATTATGAGTGGCAACTTTACTCTAAAAAATCAGGGTGGTGCAGGTAAAGTTGAAAACCATGGTTCCATTATTGCCAATGGTGGTGTGATTGCTTTTATTGCGCCGAATGTGATTAATACGGGGAATGTTGAGTCTAAAAATGGCGTGATTCATTTTACTGCCGCAGATCAGGTAATTTTGCATTTACAAGATGGTCAATTGACTGAATATCAAGTCGATATTGGAACTTTACAAGGTTTGATTGACAACCAAGGCGCTATTCTCGCTAATAATGGCGCTGTATATTTAACTGCGAAAGCCAAAGATAGTTTAAGTAAAGCAGTTGTTAATCATAGCGGGATTATCGAAGCCAACCGTTTAACGAAAAATGCCAAAGGTGAAATTGTCCTTCTCGCGGATATGGAGCAAGGTACAGCCAATATTAATGGTGTGCTGAAAGCTGAAGGAAAAAATGGGCAAGATGGAGGCTTTATTGAAACCTCAGCTGCTACGGTTCATATTGGACAAGATACTCAGGTATCGACCAAGGCCGAGGGTGCCAAGACAGGTACATGGCTTATCGATCCAACTGATTTCACTATTCATGGGGGCACAGGGGCAGCAACGGGTAGCGGAATTGGAGCGATCACATTACAAAATAATTTGAATAACACCTCAATTCAGCTTGAAACACAAAATACAGGAAGTGAAAAAGGTGATATCCATGTCAACGCAGCAGTGACATGGAATAAAGACACTACACTTACGCTAAATGCACATAACGATATCAACATCAATGCCAATATTACAGCTCAACATCAAGATGGAAAAGTTGAACTACTATATGGGCAAAATGGTGAAAAAAATGCCAACTATTATTTAAATAATAATGCTCAAATCAATTTGCAAGCAGGTCAAAATTTTAGTACCCAAAAAGGCACAAATACAGTCAATCGTATCGATTATACAGTCATTACACAGTTAGGGAATGAGGGCTCAACATCAGGTACAGACTTACAGGGGATCAATGGTGATTTATCTGGAAATTATGTTTTAGGTGCAGATATTGATGCGACTGTAACGAAAGATTGGGGAAGTTTTGATGAACAAGGCTTTAACCCAATTGGCAATGAGTGGGATGGCAGTTTTACAGGACGTTTTGATGGCTTAGGACACAAGGTTTCCAATCTCAATATCGATCGAAGCTATGCTTATGGTGTAGGGTTATTTGGCTCAATCCAAGATGCTATTGTTCGAAATATTGGTGTTCAAAGTGGTAGCATTCGTGGTGATAGTTTTGTTGGTGGTTTGGTTGGACAAAGTCACAATAGCTTGATTGAAAATAGCTTTAGCCGTGCCAATGTGGAAGGAATTGCGACGATTGGCGGTTTGGTCGGAGGCAACTACGATGGCAGTCAAATTCAAGATTCTCATGCAACAGGAAATGTAACAGGTGGAGATTTTTCACTGTATGTAGGTGGTCTAGCAGGTGCAAATGACAACGCTCAGATTGAAAACTCCTATGCCACTGGGACAGTGAAAGGTGATGAAATTGTCGGTGGACTCGTCGGAGATAATAATAACAATGCCGTGATTGATCGCAGTTATGCAACAGGTCAAGTTACAGGGGGGAGCAATGTCGGAGGTTTAGCTGGAAACTCATATTACGGTTCAGAAATTAAAGACAGTTATGCAGTCGGTTCAGTGACAGGCAATAACATTGTGGGTGGATTAGTCGGTGAAAATCTTGCTGCGAGTATTAATACTAGTTATGCCTTAGGTAAAGTTGCAGCGACAGATAAGACTGCAGGTGGTTTGGTCGCGAAAAATACCCAAGGCACTGTAAATAACAGTTATTGGGACAAAGACCGAACAGGTCAAACGACGAGTGCAGGCAGTGCAAATAAAAATGGTCTAGCAAGTCAGGATATGTTCAAAGCAGATCAGTTTATCGGTTTTGATTTTGACACCGTTTGGGGAAATGCCAATGATCAAACCACGCCATATTTACAAAATCACAAAGGTAGCAATCAGGTCATTAAGAAAGATGATGTTACAGGCGCCTTTTATGGTGTGATTCAAACCATTCAACAATTACAAGCGGTGAATAATCAACTCGATGGGCATTATCTTATTGGTAATGACATTGATGCCAGTGCTACGCAAAGTTGGGGTGATTCTGAAGGTAATGGTTTTAAATCTATTGGTGATCAAGACACTGCATTTACAGGTGTAATTGATGGTTTAGGTCATCAGATAAAAGAACTGTATATAGACCGAAAAAATAGCGACCAAGTGGGTTTAATTGGAATCAATCAGGGCACAGTTAATCATCTCAGTATAAAAGATGCCAACATTACGGGACGTGATTTTGTTGGTGGTGTAATTGGTCAAAACGAAGGGCAAGTGAGTGAAATCTATAGTTCTGGTACGATTACGGGGCAGAAGCATGTAGGTGGGCTGCTCGGAAGTAACAATCAGACTGTACATGAAGTGTATAGCACTGCGAATGTAAGTGGACAACAGCAAGTCGGTGGTTTAGTTGGACAAAACACAGGAATACTTCAGGATATTTATAGTACTGGAGATGTCAAAGGTGTCGATCAGGTTGGTGGTTTGGTCGGATTTAATAGCCAAAATGCGAATATTAAAAATGCTTTTACAACAGGAACTGTGACGGGAGCAAGCAAAGTCGGTGGTGTAGTTGGTCAAAATGACGGTACGCTGGTAGCAACCTATTGGAATACCGATCATCAACAAACGACATCGAAAGGTGTAGGCGAAGGTTTAGGTGATGCAATAGGTCTGACTACTGAACAAATGAAACATGCTAAAAACTTTTCATTCCTCAATGAAGATAGTCAACTAGGCGGTAAAGATACGGTTTGGCGAATCTATGAGGGAAATACAAGTCCCTTGTTACGTCGGTACTTAACAACAGTTGATTTATCGCTCAAAGATAAAAATACAGTCTATAACGGTAAGGAACAGCATTTCGCAGATGTTTGGGGATTAGATGAGTCTAAATATAAAGCTCAAGGTCAAGTTAGTGGAACAAATGCAGGCCAATATAAAGCGACTTATTATTCAGATGATCAACAAGGCTACGACTTTATTGGAAATGAAGGCACTTTAACCATCGATAAAGCAAAAGTCACTGTGACTGGTTCAAGTGAAACGGACAAAATATATAATGGTCAAAATCAGTCTATGAGCCGTCCAGACTATACCGTGAGTGGTATGGTCAATGGTGAAAGTGAAATATTATTGGGTTCAATTTCCGCTTCAGGTGTAACAGGTAAAGACGCAGGAACTTATGACAATAAAGTGACAGGTAAAAATCAGTCAACTCAGAATTACGACATTGTCTATGTTGATGGTAAATTTATTATTAATAAGAAAAAAATTACTGTCACTGCTCTAGATGAAACTCGTGAATATAATGGATTTAATCAACAGATAAATAGTTTTAAGGCTGAAGGTTTGGTCGATGGTGAGAATGAAAGTGTTTTAGCCAACAGTGTGAATGCACTTGCTACACGTAAAGATGCAGGCACCTACGATCATTTGGCTGCATATAAAAATGGAAGTGGTGATAAAAATTATGATATTACCTTCCAAAAAGGAACTTATACCATCACCAAAGCCAATGCCACTGTCAAAGGAAATAATCTCGATACGACTTATAATGGAACAGTACAAAACCAAGGTGGGTATGTCGTTTCAGGTTTGAAAGGTAATGATAAACAAGGTGTTTTAGGTAATATTGGCAATACGGCTGCAAGTGGTAAAAATGCAGGCCAATATCAGAATACAGTATCAGGTGCAGAGTCTAGTGCTAACTATAATATTGTGTATGAAAATGGCGTATTGGATATTGCCCAAAAACAAATCACAGGCTCAATTAGTGCACAAGACAAAGTCTACGATGGCACGACCAATGCGATTGTGAATGGTAGTCTGAACGGTGTGATCACTGGTGACAATGTCAATATCACAGCACAAGGTCAATTTAGCGATAAAAATGCAGGCTCAAATAAGAATGTGAATGTATCAGGTGCTTTAAATGGTACAGATGCAGGCAACTACG